>JBGSID010000082.1:0-2563 GCA_041751895.1 Lysobacteraceae bacterium
GACGCCACCGGGCGACAGCGCTTACGACACATTGCGCGCGGCGCGCGCATTGGCCCCTGACGATGAAGGTGTGAAGCGCGCCAGCCAGCGGATCCTGCCGCGTGTGGCCGATTGTTTCGAGAACGCTTTGCGCGACAACCGGCTGCAGCGGGCGCGGGTCTGCCTGGATGCGCGGCTCGCCTTGGAGGGTGAGAGTCGCACTGCCATCGCTGCGCGTGGCCGTCTTGCACGACGCTGGATTGCAGTCGGCGAAGAGCGTCTCGGTGCCGGGGATGTCGAAGGTGCGCGTGCCGCACATGATGCTGCGCGGGGGCTCGAACCGCGTGTGCCGGGGCTGGCGGCATTGTCCGAACGGCTGCATGCGGCGGAGTCTGTGGAACGGTGACGACTGGCTTGCTGCGCGTGCAGCACGATCGCTTTCTCCCTGTAGGAGCGGCGCAAGCCGCGATAGCAGGTGAGGCGGTGGCAGGGATGGTGATCGGGAGAATCTGCGGCGTGTCAAGGACGTTCAGGCAATGTCATCCAGACCATGTCATCGCGGCTTGCGCCGCTCCTACAAGAGCGTGTTGCATCGAGTGAGTTGCAAGGGCTGGATGTGGGAAGGGGGGCATTCATCGCGGCAGCTGCCGCTTCAACAGCAACCGGTCAGCTTAAAAACACATTCCGCACGGTTTCGCGTGCTGTCTCGATTGAGAAATTGTGGGCGACGCTTTCCAGTCCGTTATGCGCCAATGCACGCCACAGCGCTTCGTCTTGGTACAGGCGCACGACGGCATCGGCGAACGCCTGTGGATCGTCGGCAACCAGCACGTCCTCGCCCTCGCGCAGATGCATGCCTTCCACCGCGCAGGCGGTAGCCACCACCGGTTGGCCATGGGCCATGCTCAGATTGATCTTGCCTTTCACGCCCGCGCCGTAACGCAGCGGCGCGATCGCGAGGCGACAGCCGTCCATGTACGGGTCGATGTCGGCGACATGACCGTGCACGAGCACGCCGGCATGTGCGGCCAGCGCTTCGACTTCAGGCGGGGTATGGCTGCCGATGCAGTGGAACGTCACGTCGGGCAGCCGTGCGCGGATCGATGGCAACGCCTCCAGCACGAACCAACGCACGGCATCGACGTTCGGCGGATGACGGAAGCCACCGACGAAGACCAGATCGCGTCGCTGTAAGAACGTGTGCCCGGCACCGGCGATTCGATGCAGGTTGGACAGCAGTTCCACGCGCGCATCCGGCGCGTCGGTGCGCAGCAATGCGCGTTCGACATCGCTCACCACCAGGGTTACATCGGATTTCGCGATGACGTCGAGTTCCAGTGCGCGGGTGCGTTCGGCAGCGCGTGCCAGCGAAGCGTCGCCCGTGACCTCCGCGCCCCGGCGCTCACGCAGATAATGCAGGTCGACGGTGTCGAAGATCAGCCGCGCCTGCGGTGCATGCGTGCGCAGCAGCGGCAGGAATTCGCTGGCGACGTAATGCCGGCTCACCATCACTGCATCGAATCGCCGGCCGTGTTCGCGCAGCCAGGCGGGCGCGCGTGCCGCGAACGGTGCGTGCCAGGTTTCCACGCCGAGATGCTGCAATTGTGTGGCATAGGGTTCGACCCGCTGACGGTCTGCGGGCAGGAACACCACGTGTGCACCTTCGTCGCGCAGCAGCCGCATCAGGTTCACCAGTCGCAACGACCCGGAGTCGTGATCCGGGCGGGGCATCTGGGCATCGATGATCAGGATTTGCTTCTGCTGGCGATGCAGCAACGCGGGTGTGGGCACGGTGTCCGCTGGCAGATGGTGTGCAAGTGCGTCGCGTCGATGTTCGGCGAAGGTATCGCGATTGCGGACCTGGTAGGCCTTCATGCCGACATTCGTGTCGGTGCCTGCGGTGCCGCCTTCGGCATGGATCACACGGGATGCCGGCTGGTAGAGCACGCGCTTGCCGGCGGCGCGGACCGCGAATGCGAGATCGGTGTCTTCGTAATAGGCCGGTGCGTAGCGCGTGTCGAAGCCGCCGAGTGCGGCGAAGAGTGCATTCGGAATCGCGATTGCCGCACCGCTGGCGTAGTCGCAGTCGCGCAGATAGC
Source organism: Lysobacteraceae bacterium (assembly GCA_041751895.1). Classification (GTDB taxonomy): domain Bacteria; phylum Pseudomonadota; class Gammaproteobacteria; order Xanthomonadales; family Xanthomonadaceae; genus Lysobacter_I. Next base: position 2,079 of record JBGSID010000082.1, read on the forward strand.
AGAAGCGCGGATCTTCCGGTGATTCGAATTTGCCGTAGTTCCAGCCGCCGCCGTCGGCGAACACCACGCCGCCGGCTTCCTGCAGACGACCATCGGGATACAACAACTGCGCGCCGACCAGGCCTGCCTCCGGATACTCGGCGAATGTACCGAGCAGCGCTTCGAGCCAACCCGGCTGCGGAATGGTGTCGTTGTTGAGGAAGATCAGTACGTCGCCGTGCGCCAGCGACGCACCGTCGTTGCAGGCGGCGATGAAGCCGCCGTTCTGCGGTCGACGGTGGTAGCGCACGCCGGCGATCTGCGGCAGCGCGGTGATCGTTTCATCGCTGCAGCCGTCGTCGACCACGATCACTTCGAACGCGGTCGTGGGTGGATGCTCAGCGAGCGCACGCAGGCAGGCGAGGGTATGTGCGAACTGGTTGTAGACCGGGATGACGATGCTGGCCGCCGGTGTTGCCGATGTCGCAACCGTGAATGGTGCGAAC
>JBGSID010000083.1:0-1668 GCA_041751895.1 Lysobacteraceae bacterium
GTCGAGCCGCGCGGCGCCTTGCTGCGCAGTGCTGCCTGCATCGGCGACGACGTGTGGGTGACTGGCACGCTCGGCGATGCCGCAGGTGCGTTGCGGCAGTGGCAATCGAGCGAATCGGTCGATCCTGCGCTGCGCGCGCGACTTGACCGGCCGACGCCGCGTGTCGATGCCGGGTTGCGACTCGCCGGCATCGCGCACGCCTGCATCGATATTTCCGATGGCCTGCTCGCAGATCTCGGGCACGTCTGTCGCGCCAGCCGCGTCGGTGCGGAGCTCGATGTCGATACGCTGCCGGCGTCATCGATGCTGCTTGCGCAGTTCGACATTGCGACACGCCGTGATCTGCAGGTGGCCGGAGGCGATGATTACGAACTCTGTTTCACTGCGCCGAAGACTGCCCGGCTTGCGGTGGCCGAGGCGTTGGATGCATGCGATGTCCCGGTGACACGGATCGGATGTATCACCGCTGATGCCGGAAACATCATGTTGCGCGATGCGGCAGGCATCGAGTGGTCGCCGTCGCGCGTCGGGTATGTGCATTTCGAAGGTTGATGCGTGACATCTGCGGCGTCGCATCACGCAACCGCAGGCATCATCTGTCTTGCGCGAACAACGCCTGCACACGCTCGCGCAGCGCCGGCACCACGTCGGCATCAAACCACGGATTCGCCTTGAACCAGCCGACGTTGCGCGGACTGGGATGCGGCAGCGGCAGATATGCGGGCATGTATTCGCGCCATGCGGCCACGGTTGCCGTGAGTGTGGCCTTGCGTCGTTCGCCGAGAAAATAGGCCTGCGCGTATTGGCCGATCAGCAGCGTCAGCCGGAGGTTGTCGAGCAGCGGCAGCAGCTGCGGATGCCAGGTGGTACGACATTCCGGTCGCGGCGGCGCATCTCCGGAGCCGGATTTCCCCGGGTAGCAGAAGCCCATCGGCACGATCGCGATGTTCGCTTCGTCGTAGAAAGTATGTGCATCCATTCCCAACCACTCGCGCAGACGTTTGCCGCTGGCGTCATCCCAGGGAATGCCACTGGCATGCACTTTGGTGCCCGGTGCCTGGCCGACGATCAGCAGCCGTGACGTCGCGCTGGCGCGTAGCACCGGGCGCGGGCCGAGCGGCAGATGCGCTTCGCACAGTCGGCACGCGCGAATCTCAGTGAGCATCGCGTCGAGAGGACGGCTCATGGCGGCAGCAGCTTGCCCGGATTGAGGATGCCGTCGGGATCGAACGCCGCTTTCACTGCGCGCATCATCGCCAGCGTCGGCGCATCGATGGCCTGGGTCATGAACTCGCGTTTGGCCAGGCCGATGCCATGTTCGCCGGACAGCGTGCCGCCGAGCGACAGCGTCAGCGCGAACACCTGCGCCATCGCTGCATGCGCATGTTCGTTCTGCGCGGGATTGGCCGGGTCGTACATCAGGTTGACGTGCAGATTGCCGTTGCCGGCATGACCGAAACAGACGATGGGCAACGCATGTGCACGTGACAGCGCCTGTACGCCGGCGACGAGTGCGGGGATGCGCGACACCGGCACCACCACGTCTTCGTTGATCTTGCCCGCAGCGATCGAGCGCAGTGCCGGTGACAGTGCCTTGCGCGCCGCCCACAGGGCCTCGCGTGCGGCTTCATCGGGAGCGGCGTCGAGCGCGATCAGCCCGGGGCCGCA
>JBGSID010000084.1:0-10462 GCA_041751895.1 Lysobacteraceae bacterium
ACCCCTGCCGGCGCACGAACTCGCCGCCGCCTGCGGGCTGGGCGTGCTGAGCGTGGTGTGGTTCGAAGGGATCAAGTGGATTCGGCGGACTGCCCGGAAAGACCGTGTTGCCGCGACACAAGGCCAAGCCTGAGGCGAGGCTGGCCTAATGCGGTTCGTTCGTCATCGCACAGACGATTTGAGCCTGTGCGCCTATGTTTTCGGGGAGAAGCGGGTGCCTCACAGCAAGTTTGCGCGCGACAGCAGCGAGCTCTGCGATTCACGCCGGCCGCAATCACAATGGGAGCCACCATGAAGGGTTACGTTCAAGACATCGAGTCCATCGCCATCGGCAACGAGGATTTCCGACGGGTGCTGTACACGGCACGGAACTGTCAGCTCGTCCTCATGGCACTGAAGCCCGACGAGGACATCGGTGCCGAAGTCCACAAGCTCGATCAATTCTTCCGGGTCGAGGCGGGGCGCGGCGAAGCGGTGCTCGATGGCGTCACGACGGCGATCGAGCCCGGATACGCCGTGATCGTTCCCGCAGGCACCAGACACAACATCATCAATACCGGCACCGAACCCCTGAAGCTCTACACGCTCTACGCGCCGCCCAACCATCGCGACGGTGTGGTTCACCGCACGCGTGCCGACGCAGACGCCGACACCGAACACTTCGACGGCAAGACATCGGAATGATGTTGAAGAACATTACGGCAATATCAGCGTAAAACCACCTGGCAGCCGGCTGCCGGAACTGCGTCACCAGCGTCATGGCAAGTATTCCTGGCGCAGCGTCCTGGCGGGCCGCTTCAAGCGAGGTTGCGCAGCGCGGACAGCCATGGCATGGACATCAATCCCTTACTTTTTGATCGCAAGTTCATTGTGAATCGAGTGAGCGCCGTCTGCGGCGCGCGCAATCCTGATGGCTTCGTCGATCTGCGATTGGCTGTCGAGCGTCCCGATCAAGCGCACGTCGCCCTTGAGCGTCACGACGCTGATATTGAAACCCTTGAGCGATTCATTCTGAAGCAGGGCCGTTTTCACGCGGTTGGTCACGTCGCTGTCGGAGACATTGCCAGCGGCTGCCGAGGTTGCTGGCAACGTCGCCGCGACCTCCGGCGACTTGCTGCAACTGCCCACCACCACCGTTGCGGCCATGGTGGCGGCGAAGAGAAACAATCCAGTGCGCTTGTTCATATGAGGCTCTCTCGAATGATTGAGGCGTCATGACATGACCCGGATTCCAGCATCGTTTCTTTGAGCACGCCTGTCCGTACGATGTCGAACACTGGCAGGACATGGCCACTGTGCCGTCAACTGTGCGGTCAAATGTGCTGTCAATGCCGCGCGGATTCAGTCGCGCTCTTCACGTTCTCGATCGCCCCCGCCTTCACGAGTGCTTTCGCCCTCTGATTCTCCATCCGCGCTGCGGTGGCATTTCACGCAGTTCTCGACATTGCGGATGCCTTCTTCGGCGTGCTGGCGACGGACGTTGGCTGGTGTGTGCTCATGACAGCCATAGCAGGTGTACTTCGCGTAGTCGTTTCCTTGGTGACAGGTGACGCAGGTGGTGTTGTGGTCCCTGTCCAGCAGGAAGAACTTGGCGTGCTCGAATGTGGCGGGCTTCCAGGCCTTCGGCGTATGACACTGCCCGCAGTTACCGCTGATCTGGCGATGCATGGTGTCGGTGGGTGCCTTGTGGCAGGTTTGGCAGCGGCTCAGTTCGGCCTGGGGCAACGCGGCATGGTCGAAACTCGCCGGCTTCCAGCCCGTTGTCTTGTGGCATTGCGCGCATCCGACGCGCAGGCGTTGATGCATGGCATTGCTCGGCGCCGCATGACACGAATCGCAGCGGTCGCGCATGGCCACCTGCAGCAACGCGTGCGAGAACGGCTTCCGGTTGCGCTGGTTGAGCATGGGGCCGGCATGGTCGCTGTGGCAGGCCATGCAGTCGCCTTCGGTGAGTGCCTGGTGGAACGAGCGTTTCAACGGCGTCGCCTTGCCTGCCTTCGTGGCCGGGATCGGCGCGCCCCGGGTGGTGCGCAGGCCGATGTCCGCCACGACATGACAAACGATGCAGCGTTCGGCCGTGGCGCCGCGCAGGGGCGCATGGCAGGCAAAGCAGTCGGTGGTCAGCGCGGCATGGCCCGGCCTCAGCGGGCCGGGGCTGATCATCAGGTGCGGGTAGATAAACACAAGCGCCACCAGCACCAACAGGTTGGCGGAGATGATGATCCAAAGCCGGCGGCCATTCATGTCCAGCCCCTCATGTCCAACCCCAGAACAGGAAGACCGCCACGATGTGGGCCAGCGCCAGCACCGCGAACGCCAGCGTGATCGGGAAGTGAATCGCACGCCACTGTTTGACGGCATCGAAAGTCAGGCTGTCCCAGTAGGTGCGCTTGGCGAGTTGCTCGGGTGAGAAGCCACTCTGGCGCATCGTTTGCCGCGCGTCCTCCAGCCGGCGCCGCGACCGGGCGAGCAGATATTTGCCGGTCAGGCCGCTCGCTACGTTGATCAGCATCGCCCAGACCGCCAGCCAGCCCAGGATCGCGTTGAAGTGGATGCCGGCGTGTACCAGCACCAGCAGCGAGCCGGCCCAGGCCATGTACTCATGCGCGCGCAACCATGTCGCGGGTGAGCCGGCGTGGATCCGTTTGCGCTTGCGCAGCGAGTAGCCGAGCGAGCCGATGATCATCAGCGTGCCGGGGATGCCGAGCCATCGCCCGATCCAGACCGCATCGAGCAGGTGCAGGGCTGCATCGCACAGCAGTGCCAAGCCCGCGAGCGCGAGCAGTGACAGGAAGAAGGGCACCACCTCACGGCTGAACAAGCGAGCCTTCATGGTGCTCATGCCTCCAGCACCAGGGCGGATTGCGGCTTGCCGACGCAGAGCAGGCAGTGACCCTTGGCCAGAACATGGTCCGGCGTCTCGTCATAGACGACGACGCCCGACACCAGCCGGGTCTCGCAGCTGCCGCAGCTGCCCGAGCGGCAGCCCGACTCGATGGCCACGCCATGGCGTTCCGCGAAGTCCAGCAGATTGGCGTCCTGGCCGTCCCAGACCAGCGTCCGGCCTGAGCGATTGAAGTGCACGTCGATGGCCACCGGCGATGCAGACGAGCGTTGATCTGTCGCGGATGCCGCCGGTAGGAGACTCGCTGGCCCAAACGTCTCGAAGTGGAGGTCGTCCTCGCGAACGCCCCAGTCGCGCAACGCCGGGATCAGGCTTTGCATCATCGGCGGCGGGCCGCAGACGTAGAACTGATGGCGACCGTACGGCAGGCTGCTGCGAAGCAGCGCCTGGTCGATGTGCCCGGCATGTTGGAAGTCCACGCCCAGGACATCGTTCGCTTGTGGGCTGCTGTACACCACGTGCAGATGGAACGCTGCATGGGTGCGGGCGAGGTCCTCCAACACCGCCTTGAAGGCGTGGTCGGCACTGCTGCGAACGCCGTAGAAGAGGTGAATGGACCGTTCGGGCTGTTCGACTGCACACCAGCGCAGCATGCTCATCATGGGCGTGATGCCGATGCCTCCGGCGATGAACACGGCCGGCATGCTGGCGTCTGCGTCGATGCAGAAGCGACCGGCGGGTGCCCGCACCTGGAGCACATCGCCTTCGCGCACGTGATCGTGCAGGTGGCTCGACGACGCGCCGGGTGGCAGCCCGGGTTGGTCAAAAGGCGGCAGCGCGCGCTTGACGGTGATGCGGTAACCAGCGGGGTCGGGCTGGTCCGACAGCGAGTAGCAGCGCGTCAGGCTGCGTCGCTCGCCCGAACCGCGTGGCGCGTCATCATCGACCTGCAATGAGAAGGTGAGGTACTGGCCGGGCTGGAATGGAGGCAGAAGCCCGCCATCGACCGGCTGCAGATAGAAGGAACACTGGCTGTTTGCCGCGTCCTCGTAATTGCGGCGCACCACCCGGAAGTCGCGCCAGCCCGACCAGGCGCCCTTGGCGCTTGGCCGCCCATCTGGCTCATTGCGTTGCGGAGTCGGTGCGACTGGGGCGAGCTTGCGCCAAATGAGCACAACTGCACCCACCGCGATCTGAAACAGCAATGCAGCAGAAATGTAGGCCAATAGCTGCAAAGCTGTCATGTTTTCGTTACCTGTTGCCGACGCTGAACGTATATGACGCCTTCAGCCAGACCACGCTGAGCCCAGCAAAACCCAGTGTCGCCAGTAGCATTTCAAGTCCAACAGCTTCTGGTCGGGCCGCCTCTGTTCGGGCCGCCGTGGCGGTACTCGCATCGCATCTCCTGGTTTCAGTCATGATTTGGCAGCATGCGGCGCAAGGTGTTATCGCGAGCAAAATAATGATGAAACAGCGCTGCGGCGGCATGTAAGCCAATCAAGAAATACCCAATCGTGCCGCCGATCTCGTGAAATTCTTTGGCCCAACCGGCTACGGACTTACTCGCGTTGACAAGCCCGGGCAGCTGTAGACCGAAAAACGGCACGATTTTTCCCTCCGCGCTCAGGGTCAGCCAACCCAGAATTGGCATGCTGATCATCAATGCATAAAGTGCCAGGTGCATCAGCTTGGCGAGGATTTTTTGCCATTTCGGCGGTTCTGGTTGAATGCGGGGCGCAATGCCGATGAAGTTGACGGCCGCCCTGAACAAAACCAATACAAGAACCGACAAGCCCAGCATGAAGTGCCAAGTCTTCAAACCCTCACGAATATCGCTGCCTCTGGGGAAGTTGCCGCGCAACTCGATGCACAGGTACACCGAAGCAATCAGCAGAAGCATCAGCCAATGCAGCGTGATGGAGATTATTCCGTAGCGACTCGTGCTGTTCTGCCAATTCATACATACGCCTCAGCTCAATCAACTTTGATCAGCAGTCTAAGTTCGCCGACAAACCTCATGCTCATTACCCATTGCATCCCGTGGCCTGATTTCTTTTGTCAGTGTGATTGCGGGCAAAGATCTTCAGAAATTCTTACCTTATCCACGAGTGCGCGGCTGCATTTGATCCAAGTCAAAAACAACTTGAATCGCATTGGGGTGATGGCCGCAGGAATTCGGTTTGGCGAGGGCGTGCGTTGCGTCTAGGCCAAATCGTTTTTGATCTGATGTGATTTCGTATTCATGCGTTTCCCCAACGCATCGTTTGGTCTTGCTGGCTCAACGCGACGCCGCCACTCGAGTCCTGCCCTGCGGCGCAACCGAAGCAACTGCCGCCGCCGAGGCGGGACAGGCAAGTCCCGCACTCGATCAACATCAGCGACAGGCCGACGATACTTCGGCCGCGTGCTTTCAACAGGATCAGCCGCACCGGCCTGATCGAGGAACGCATGACACGCTTGACGGGTTCCTCGATCAGTTCGCATGCGGCCGAGACCCACTGCACTCGGGTGTGCAAACAGCTCACGTGGGTTTGCCCGGACCGGTTTTTAACTCCGGTCAGCGTTCATCACTTTGTCCCAGGCTTTCACGAAATCGCCGAGGAACTTCTGATTGCCGTCCGCAGCGGCGTACACCTCGGCGACGGCGCGCAGTTCGGCGTGCGAACCGAACACGAGGTCGACGGGGGTTGCGGTCCATTTGAGCTTGCCGCTCGCGCGGTCGGTGCCTTCATAGAGGCCTGCCGTGGTGGCGGATCGGGTCCACTTCGTCGACATGTCGAGCAGGTTCACGAAGTAGTCGTTGCTCAAGGCGCCGGGTCGGCTGGTGAATACGCCGCTGGCGGACTGTCCCGCGTTCGCGTTCAGTGATCGCAGGCCGCCCACCAGCACGGTCATCTCCGGCACGCTGAGCGTCAGCAGATTGGCGCGCTCGATCAGGGCCTCCGCTGGCGATCGGGTTTGGCCGGCAACGAAGTAGTTGCGAAATCCATCAGCGGTCGGCTCGAGATTGGCGAACGAAGCGACATCGGTTTGTGCCGACGTGGCATCCGTGCGGCCGGGGACGAACGGGACTTGAACGGCACTGCCTGCTTTCTTGGCGGCCTGTTCGATGGCGGCGTTGCCGCCGAGGACGATGAGGTCAGCGAGCGAGATGGCTTTGCCACCGGTTGCGCTGCGGTTGTAGTCCTGCTGAACCGCCTCCAGGCGTTGCAGCACCCTGGCGAGTTCGGCCGGGTTATTGACGGCCCAGTCCTTCTGCGGTGCCAGGCGAATGCGCGCGCCGTTGGCGCCACCGCGCCCGTCCGTGCCACGGTAAGTCATCGCCGATGCCCACGCTGTCCGCACCAGTTCCGGGCCGGTCAGGCCCGACGCAAGGATCGCGGTCTTCAGGTTCGCGACATCGGCACTGTTGACCAGCGCATGGTCGTTTTTCGGCAGCGGATCCTGCCAGACCAGGACTTCGCCGGGCACCTCGGCACCGAGATAGCGCGAGCGCGGGCCCATGTCCCGATGGGTGAGCTTGAACCACGCCTTGGCAAAGGCCAGGCGCAACTGTTCGGGGTTCTTCTGGAAGCGCTCCGCGATGCTGCGATAGGCCGGATCGACTTTCAGCGCGATATCGGTCGTGAACATGATCGGCGCGTGCCGTTTCGATGGATCGTGTGCGTCCGGCACCAGCGCTGCGCCCTGGCCGTTGGCCGGAATCCACTGCACTGCACCTGCGGGGCTCTTGGTCTGCACCCACTCAAACCCGAACAGGTTGTCCAGATACTGCGATGACCACGCGACGGGCGTGGATGACCACGCACCTTCGAGGCCGCTGGTGACCGTGTCGGCGCCATTGCCGGTGCCGCACTTGTTTTCCCAGCCGAAGCCCTGCTTCTCGATGCCCGCAGCCGCAGGTTCCGGGCCGGTGCATTTCGACGGTGGGTGCGCACCATGCGCCTTGCCGAACGAGTGACCACCTGCAATCAGCGCGACGGTCTCTTCGTCGTTCATGGCCATCCGTGCAAACACTTCGCGGATATCGCGCGCTGCCCCCAATGGATCGGGCTTGCCACTTGGCCCTTCGGGATTGACGTAGATCAGCCCCATCTGCACGGCGGCCAGCGGGTTGGCGAGTGTGTGGTCGCCACTGTAGCGATCAGCGGCGAGCCATGTTTTCTCGTTTCCCCAATTGACGGGTTCGGATTCCCAATCGTCCTTGCGACCGCCCGCGTAGCCGAACGTCTTGAAGCCCATGGACTCCAGTGAGACGTTGCCGGCCAACACGATCAGGTCAGCCCAGGAAATCTTGTTGCCGTACTTCTGCTTGACAGGCCACAGCAAGCGCCGCGCCTTGTCGAGGTTGGCGTTGTCCGGCCAACTGTTGAGCGGATCGAATCGCTGCTGACCGCCGCCGGCCCCGCCACGGCCGTCGGACAGTCGATAGGTGCCGGCGCTGTGCCACGCCATGCGGATGAAGAACGGGCCGTAGTTGCCGTAATCGGCGGGCCACCAGTCCTGCGAGGTGGTCAGCACCTGTTTGATGTCCTGCTTCACCGCATTCAGATCGAGACTCAGGAACGCCTTGGCGTAGTCGAAGTCGCCACCCAGCGGGTTGGATGCGACACCGTGATGACGCAGCGGCGAGAGATCAATCTGATCGGGCCACCAAGATTGATTGGTCGTTGGCGCTGCAGCGGTGTCGGCGGCTGACGCGGGCATCAGTGGCTGCACGGCGGCGGCGCAGGCCAACACCAGCACTGTGAGTTTCAGTTTCATGGATGCATCCTCGTGAGGGTGAGTGCGTGTTGAAGCGTCTGTATGTCAGTGGTGGCTTGCGCATGCTTCAGCCATTCAATGGCGCGTAACGGCATGTCGAGCATCGCGATCGATGCCCGTGGGCGTGATACCGGCGCGCTCGATCAATCCGGCAGCCCGCTGCCGATGACAATGGCCGCACGGGGCGCGTCTGTCAGTGCGATACCGCGCATAGGGCACTGACGGCGCAGGGAATCCACCGAACACCGCGCCTCAAAGCTCAGACAGGCTCGACCATCCAGCGGCTTGCGCGGTCAAACGGTACCGATCAGCGCTGCGGTGTGGCGCGCGATCTGCTCGTCTTCCAGCGAAGGCAGCACGTGGACCGCGCAGCGCGCGTCGGCGCTGGTGATCGGGTTCGTCAGCGCACGATGACGCGCCGTATCGAGCCGTACGCCAAGCGATGACAGTCCGTCGCAGATCTCGGTCCGTACGACGGCGTCGTTCTCGCCGATGCCGCCGGTGAAGACGATGGCATCGGCGCCGTCCAGCACTGCCCACATCGCCGCCAGTTGCTTGCGCACGGCGTAACAGAACATGCGGATGGCCAAAGCAGCGTCCGCGTTCGACTCAGTGGCGGCATGCAGCGTGCGCATGTCGCCATCCAGACCGGAGATACCGGCCATGCCGCTGCGGTGATCGACCAGCGCTTCCAGACGTGTGGCATCGAAGCCTTGCTCGCGCGTCAGGTAGATCAGCACGCCGGGGTCGAGATCGCCGCTGCGCGTGCCCATGATCAGGCCGCCGCTGGGCGTCAGGCCCATGCTGGTATCGACCGACACGCCGTCCTTGACGGCGGTGACGCTGGCACCGTTGCCCAGATGCGCAATCAGGAGTCGGCTCGGCAGCAGACTGAGTCGTGCATCGGCCAACTGCTGCACGATCGACTCGCAGGACAGACCGTGGAAGCCGTAGCGCTGGATGCCCAGCGCACGCAGGTCCGCAGGCAGCGGCAGCGTACTCGCATGCAGCGGCATGTGGGCGTGAAACGCGGTATCGAAACAGGCCACCTGAGGTGTATCCGGGAACTGTGCCTGCGCGCAGTCGATGAGTGCCAGCGTAGCCGGCGTATGCAGCGGTGCGAACGCTTCGGCGGCCTGCAATTGCCGCAGCACCGCAGCGTCGATCACACAGTGTCGGCGCAGTATCGGTCCGCCGTGCACGACCCGATGGCCGACGGCCTGCGGCGCGGGCATCTTCATGCTGAGCAAGAGTCTGCGAATGCGCGCGACGACGTCGTGCGCAGAGGTGACCTGTCCTGAGTCGCAACACAGCACGTTGCCGGTGGAGTCCTGCGCTCGAAACAGCCCGTTGCTTTGACCGATGCGCTGCGCGTCGCCGCTGATCAGGCAGCGCGCCTGTTCAGGCCACACCTCATAAAAGCCGAACTTGAGCGACGACGAACCGCTGTTCAAGGCCAGGACGTGAGCTGATCCGGTCACCATCGGCGCCAGGCGTTCGTCTTGGCCGTGAACCGGGCCGGTGCTGATGTCGTTGCGGTCTTGGATCTGGGTTGCACGATCACTCCTGCTTCGGAATCCGTTTTTGCCTGGTCGAGTGCCACGCAACAGCGCCACGCATTGGACACTGCGCCGCGTACGCTGTCCGGTCTGTGCGACGGCGAACGCAGGACATCACCACGACAGCGTGATCATTCGGCGTGTGGCGGTGCGGGCGACCATTGTGTGCCACTGCACAGACGGGGATGCCGCACCGCCGCAAGACTGAGCCATGCATGTTCGCTCCTCATTCTTCACGATGCGGCCCCGGGTCGGGGTCGTTGCCCTGTGCATGTCGATCTCCGGCTGCGCCAGCTTGGCACCTTCAGCGTCAGCGCCGCCTGCTGTCGACGTGCCTTCGGCATGGTCGGCCGCCACATCGGCAGAGGCGGGTGGTCGTGTGGTCAGTGGCGATTCGCTGGCGGCCTGGTGGCAGCGCTTCGGCGACCCGCAGATGACGGATCTGGTTGTACAGGCGTTGTCATCCAACACCAGCGTCAATAATGCCCAGGCCGCCTTGCGCAGGGCACGGGCGCTGCGTGATGTCGCCGCCGCTGCACTGCTGCCGACACTGGACGCGTCGGCATCGGCACAACGCGGTACGTCAGGCGGCAGCAGCACCGGTAACCGGTTCGGTGTCGGGCTGGATGCGCAGTGGGTGCCGGATGTGTTCGGCGCTCGCCGTGCAGGGCTGGAGGCTGGTGATGCCGATGTGGCCGCCAGCGCCAGCAATTTGGGTGACACGCAGGTCCAGGTAGCCGCTGAAGTCGCGTTGAACTACATCCTGCTGCGCACTGCACAGGCGCGATGGGCCATCGCCAGTCAGAATCTGGGCAGCCAGCAGGAGACGCTGCAGATCACCGACTGGCGTCGGCAAGCGGGCCTGATCACCGTCCTCGAAGTCGAACAGGCGCGATCCGCTGCCGCGCAGACACGCGCTTCGCTGCCAGTCCTGCAGACCACCATCGACCAGACCGCACACGCGCTGGCGGTGTTGGTGGGTCAGCCGCCCGCCGCCTTGCGCGCGGTGTTGTCGATCGATTCGACGCCGGAGTCAGGCGCGATGCAGGCATCGACAATGCATTCGACACCCTCGGTAGCGTTCGCCACGGCCGAGGTGCTCGACTCCGGCGACGATCCCGTGCTGAGCATTCCCGCCGAAACGCTCCGCCAGCGCGCGGATGTGCGTGCGGCCGAATACCGGGTGGCTGCAGAGCTGGCCCGCTTGGACCAGGCGCAGGCGCAGCGCTGGCCCAGCTTTTCCATCGGCGGGTCGATCAATCTGGGCGCAATCACGGTCGCCGCGCTGACCAGT
>JBGSID010000085.1:0-2274 GCA_041751895.1 Lysobacteraceae bacterium
GGCCCGCGCTGCGCTTCGTGTTTCCGCATGCGCCGACGCGCGCGGTCACCATCAACGGCGGCATGCGCATGCGCGCCTGGTACGACATCGCCCATCTCGATCTGGCCAACCGTGCCGACGAAACCGGCGTCGCCGAATCAATCGAACAGGTCGAAGCCCTGATCGCCCGCGAGGCCGAACGCGGCATCCCGCCGGAACGGCTGATCCTGGCGGGCTTTTCGCAGGGCGGTGCCGTGACCTTGGCCGCTGGCCTGCGCCGACGCACGCCACTGGCGGGTCTGGTGGCGCTGTCCACCTATCTGCCCGTACCTGGCAAGGCTGCGGATGCGCTGCAGCCGGGCGCCGAACGCCAGCCCTTGTTCATGGCCCACGGACTGTACGACCCGGTGGTGCAGTACGTTGCGGGTGAGCAGAGTGCTGCGATCCTGCGCACGCTCGGTTTCGCGCCACAGTGGCATCGGTATCCGATGGCGCATCAGGTCTGCGCCGAGGAAATCAACGACCTCGGCGATTGGATGCAGGCCTTGTTCCTGCGCACAGCCTCGTGATTCCGCAACGGCCTCGCTGCGCCTGATCCGGTCGTCATCCGGGTGATCGGCGAGGCGGTGCCGAATGACGCACGGCCGATGGATGTTCAGAACATCAACGAGTTACATGATGTTTCGTGGCTGACGTCTTCCTGCGGGATGGCGTCATCCGTCGATCGCGATGATGCCCTTATGAACGGTTGCGCTGTTCGATGACTGCGGCCTAACATCAAGGCATGGGATCAAGCCACAGAATGACGTGAGAGTCCTCATCGCCGACGACGAGCCGTTGGCCCGCGAACGCCTCCGTGCGTTGCTCGCCGAGCATGTGGACATGCATCTGGTTGCCGAAGCCGGCGACGGCAACGCCGCGATCGACGCCTGCGTCGAATATGCGCCGGACGTGGTGCTTCTCGATATCGCGATGCCGGGCCTTGATGGCCTGGAAGCCGCACGTCATCTCTCGACCTTCGATCCGCGACCCGCCGTGGTGTTCTGCACCGCCTACGACGAACACGCGCTGTCAGCGTTCGATGCCGCTGCGGTCGACTATCTGGTCAAACCGATCCGGCGCGAGCGCCTCGCCGCCGCACTCGACCGCGCCCGTACCTTCGTCGCCGGACGTGCGCCGCCGCAGGAAGACGTTCAGATCAATGGCAGCCATGGCAACGGGAAACGCCGCAATCACCTTTGCGCCCGTCTGCGCGGCAGCCTGCGACTCATCGCGATCGAAGACATCCGCTATCTCCACGCGGAAGAGAAATACGTTGTGGTCCATCACGCGCGCGGCGAGGATCTGATCGAGGAATCGCTGAAGTCGCTGGAAACCGAATTCGCCGACAACTTCGTCCGTATCCATCGCAATTGCCTGGTGTCGCGCGAAGAGCTGGTTGAACTGCGCCGCGCCGCTGATGGCCGCATCGAAGCGGTGCTGCGACATGGCGACAAACCGCTGGAAGTGAGTCGGCGGTGTGTGCCGCAGCTGCGGGATATGGTCCGGCATCTGTAGGGTGGCGCTGAGCGCAGCGAAGCCCACCCAAACCACCGACCGAACTTCAATGCATCCTGCGGCTTCTTTGCTCCGCTCGATGTCTTCTACGCCGGATACGTCGCGATGGTGGGCATCGCTGCGCTCACCCCACCCTACCTGGGCATCGGGGCGGAGCGGGGCGCATGCGATAATCCGGCCATGCGCACCCTCAAGATCGCCACCCGAAAAAGCCCGCTCGCCCTGTGGCAGACCGAGCATGTCGCCGCCCGTTTGCGCGCGCTCGATCCCTCGCTCGACATTCAGCTGATCCCGATGTCCACCCGTGGCGACGAGGTGCTGGACCGTTCGCTGTCGGCGGTCGGCGGCAAGGGCCTGTTCCTCAAGGAGCTGGAACTGGCGATGCTGCGCGGCGACGCCGACTGCGCGGTGCATTCGCTGAAGGACGTGCCGATGGATCTCGATGGCCCGTTCGCGCTGCCGGCGATCCTCGAACGCGCCGATCACGCCGACGCCTTCGTCAGCAACCATTTCGACGATGTCGCCGCGCTGCCGCAGGGCGCGCGTGTCGGCAGTTCGTCTCTGCGCCGACAGGCGCAGCTGCGCGCGCTGCGACCGGATCTGCAACTGGTCGATCTGCGCGGCAACGTCAATACGCGGCTCGCGAAACTCGATGCCGGCGACTACGACGCGATCCTGCTCGCCTGTGCCGGCCTGCAGCGGCTCGGATTCAACGCGCGCATCCGCGCGCGGCTCGAC
>JBGSID010000086.1:0-15225 GCA_041751895.1 Lysobacteraceae bacterium
AGACTCGCGCCATCGGCTTCGCTCTGCACGCGCACGTGGGTCAGACGCGCGCGCTGGCCGAGATGGACATGGATGACATGGTTCGCGAGCCCGCGGTGTTCGCCGAGCGCGATGTGGTGTTCGACCAGATGCAGCGTGGCATCGTTGCGCAGATCGATGAAGTGGCGAAGATGTGCCGCAGCGTCTGTGGTCGCGCCGCTGGCGACGAACACCAGATGCAGCGCCGTCCCGGCACCGCCCGCAGCGTGATCGACGCGTACGACAGCACCTTCCTCGGCGAGTGCGGCATTGACGACTGCGAACACATCATCGGCACCGGTGTAGCGGCGGGCGAGGAAATTGGCGTCGCGAGGTTCGCCTTCACTGATCACCCGCGACAGAGGCTGCGCTTCGATGCCGGCAGGCAGTGCGGAGACATCGCTGTGCGCGGCGTCGAAACGTCCGTCTATGAAGACGAGTCTCGGCGACGGGATCGACATCAATTTTTCCGCGAGCGCTGCAGTATCGATCTCGGCCGGCGCGGCGATCGCGAACGCGCGGCGTTCCAGTGCGCGCAGCGGCGTGTATTTCCAGGCTTCGCTGCGCGGGCCCGGTAGCCCATCGCGTAGCGCCGCGTCCAACGCTCCGCGCCGGTGCACGCCGAGGCCCGCAGCATCACGATGGGCGAGGCCGTCGAACGCCGCAGCAATGGAATCGAGCAGGGCGCTCATCGTGCGGAGATCTCCGGCGCGACGCGATCCTTGATCCAGGCATAGCCGTGCGCTTCGAGTTCCAGCGCCAGTTCCGGCCCGCCGGATTCGACGATGCGGCCGTCGGCGAGCACATGCACGACATCCGGTTTAATGTAATCGAGCAGACGCTGATAGTGGGTAATCACGACGAACGCGCGATCCGGGCTGCGCAAGGCGTTGACGCCGTCGGCAACCGCTTTCAGGGCGTCGATATCGAGACCCGAGTCGGTCTCGTCGAGGATCGCGAGCTTCGGTTCCAGCACCGCGAGTTGGAAGATCTCGTTGCGCTTCTTTTCGCCGCCGCTGAAGCCTTCATTGACGCCACGATGCAGCAACTCGTCCTTCAGGTGCAGCACCGCGAGTTTCGCGCGCACCAGTTTCAGGAACTGCATCGAATCCAGTTCGCTCTCGCCGCGCGCCTTGCGCTGGGCATTGAGTGCGCTGCGCAGGAAGTAGGTGTTGTTCACACCCGGAATCTCGACCGGATACTGGAAGGCAAGGAAGATGCCGGCGGCGGCGCGTTCTTCCGGTTCCAGCACAAGCAGGTCGCGATCTTCGAACGACACCGTGCCTTCGGTGATCTCGTAGCCGTCGCGGCCGGCGATGATATTGCCGAGCGTGGATTTTCCTGCGCCGTTCGGGCCCATGATGGCGTGCACTTCGCCGGGCTTCACGTCCAGCGTGAGGCCTTTGAGGATGTCCTTGCCGGCCACGCGGGCGTGTAGGTTGTCGATCTTCAGCATTGTGGATTCTTCACGCCGTAGCGGCATTCATGTGGATATGGAATATCGGCTGTTCAGTGTTGGGTCGCAGCGATCAGCAGGATGAAAGGCGCTGCTGATGTCGCTGCCAGTCATGCGCGATTGCCTGTCGTCAGCTGCTGCAATGCATTCAAGGCATCGTCACGTCGCGCCCACGGCACGAAGATGTGATCGTGGAAATAGGCTGAGACGGCATTGCAGGGAATATCGTCCACAGCCAGCGCAGCAGAGATTGCGGCCATCATGCCGACGGCTTCGAGGCTGGAGTGGATGCGAAGCGTGATCTGCGCCCACAGTGGCTCGTCGTCGTTCTGTTCAAGCGCAGGTACCGCTGTCGGCGCAATCACGGTGATGCCTTCGTCCTCGCGAAACAGCATGATCACGTCAGTGGGCAGTGGCGCGTCAGTGGATTGGCTGCGGATCACGCGCGGGCGATCGGCCAGCACGGGCGCTAGATCGGAGAGCAGCCGCTGCAGATCGGTTTCACAGGCGGTGTTGTTGGCGACGGCTGCGTTCATCCCACCGAACCTTCGAGCGAGACTTCCAGCAGCTTCTTCGCTTCCACTGCGAACTCCATCGGCAGTTCCCGGAACACCGACTTGCAGAAGCCATCGACGATCATCGAAACCGCGTCCTCTTCGGAAACGCCGCGGCTGCGGCAGTAAAACAGCTGCTCATCGCTGATCTTCGATGTGGTGGCTTCGTGTTCGACAGTCGCGCTCGGGTTCTTGACTTCGATATAGGGGAAGGTGTGCGCTCCGCAGCGTTTGCCGATCAGCAAACTGTCGCATTGGGTGTGATTGCGTGCGCCATCGGCACCGCGCTCGATCTTGACCAGTCCGCGATAGCTGTTTTGGCCATGGCCGGCGCTGATGCCCTTGCTGACAATCTTCGACTTGGTGCGTTTGCCGACATGGATCATCTTGGTGCCGGTGTCGGCCTGCTGGCGATGATGCGTCAACGCGACCGAGTGGAACTCACCGGTGGAATCGTCGCCGAGCAGCACGCAGGACGGATATTTCCAAGTGATCGCCGAACCGGTTTCGACCTGTGTCCAGCTGATCTTGCTGCGTGCGCCGCGACACTCGCCGCGCTTCGTGACGAAGTTGTAGATGCCGCCTTTCCCGTTTTCGTCGCCCGGATACCAGTTCTGTACCGTCGAATACTTGATCTCGGCATCGTCGAGCACGACCAGCTCGACGACCGCCGCGTGCAGCTGATTCTCGTCGCGCATCGGCGCGGTGCAACCTTCGAGATAACTGACGTACGATTTTTCTTCGGCGATGATCAGCGTGCGCTCGAACTGTCCGGTGTTGATCGCGTTGATCCGGAAATAGGTGCTGAGCTCCATCGGGCAGCGCACGCCCTTGGGGATGAACACGAAACTGCCGTCTGAAAATACCGCCGCATTCAGCGCGGCGAAATAGTTGTCGCCAACCGGAACGACGCTGCCGAGATACTGGCGGACCAGATCGGGATGATCATGCAGCGCTTCCGACATCGAGCAGAAAATGATGCCTTTTT
Source organism: Lysobacteraceae bacterium (assembly GCA_041751895.1). Taxonomy (GTDB): domain Bacteria; phylum Pseudomonadota; class Gammaproteobacteria; order Xanthomonadales; family Xanthomonadaceae; genus Lysobacter_I. Next base: position 3,017 of record JBGSID010000086.1, read on the forward strand.
CGGCCAGTTCCTTGCGGAATGTGGTGCCGACGCTGACCGAGTCGAACACCGCGTCGACGGCAACACCGGCCAGCCTTGCCCGCTCGTGCAGCGGGACGCCGAGTTTGTCGTAGGTGTCGAGCAACTCCTGCGGCACTTCGTCGAGTGAGTTGTATTTCGGGCCTTTCGGCGCGGAGTAATAACTGATCGACTGGAAATCGATCGGCGCGATCTCAAGCTTCGCCCAATGCGGTGGCGTCATCGTCAGCCAGTGGCGATATGCGGCGAGCCGCCATTCGGTCATCCATTCGGGCTCGTTCTTCTTCGCAGAGAGGAACCGGACCACGTCCTCGCTGAGACCGGGTGGCAGCGTGTCGGACTCGATGTCGGTGACGAAGCCGGCGTCATAGCGACGGCCGAGCTGTTCGAGGATTTCGGCATTCTGTACCGGCGTCGGTGCGGTCTTGGAGATTTGCGTGTTCGGAGTGTTCATGAGCGTTCCTCAGCGGGCCGACAGCGCGACGGGGATGGTTTTGCGCGGCTGCGGCGCATCCACGGGCAGCGCCATATCGGCCATGGTGACGCGACGCAGGGCGTCGGCGACGACGTCGTTGATCCGCCGCCAGTTGGCGCGGGCACCACAGGAATGTTCGATGCCGCAGTGGCCGTCGTGGACGCTGCATTCGGTCATCGCCAGCGGACCTTCCATTGCCTCGACGATCTCCACCAGCGAAATGTCGCTCGCCGGACGGGCGAGGCGATAGCCGCCAGCGACCCCGCGAAACGCCTGCACCAGCCCCGCCTGCGCGAGCGGTTTCAGCAGTTTGGCGACCGTGGGCGCCTCCAGGCCGGCCCGTTCGGCCAACCCGCTGGAGCTGAGCATGGCCTCAGGCGCGCTGGCCAGGACGGTCAGCACCACGGTGGCGTAATCGGTGAGTTTGGTGACCCGGAGCATCGGATTCCGCAGCGCTTGGTGCGCGGCATTGAAAGAGGACCGAAATTGTACGCTTTTGGGTGCGGCGGCTCAATCTGCGGCCAGGCCGACGGCTGTGATCCGATTGGTGATACGGATGCCGCAGTGGTCAGCGTCCGGGATCCGGTGTCGGTGAGAACACGATCACGTCCGCCGTGACCTGCTGATCGTCGCGCATGCCGCCGATCAGATAGTGAAGGCCGCCGATGGTCGCCAGACCGCGATGATCCATGCTGGCGTGCGGCAGTGGTGCGAGTTCGTGCCATCGGTCGGACGTCAGGTCATAGGCCTGTGCCCGGGCCGATGCCGGCGAGGGTTGGCCGTCATAGCCGATCCCGTCGTAATTGTAGGGGTTCTCGCTGCCGCCGAGAAACAATAGCTGATCACTACCCGGATCCGCACCGGCGGCCATCCGGTAGCGCGGTGGGCCCGGATGCGGTGCTACTTGGCGCCACTCGATGCGCGCCGGATCGTTCGCTGCGATCGTCCCGCGCCAGCATTCCGGCGACGCGGTGAAGGTCCGTTTGGCGCCGATCACATCCAATCGGACACCGTCGCAGATCAGCAGATCGTCGCCGAGGATCGCGCCGGCGTGGCCGAACACCGCTGCTCCCGGAAAATCGGTGGCGTGCGACCACCGATCCTCGCGTGCGTCGTAGATCTGGACGAGGGAGACGTTGCGGTCCTGATGCCAGCCGCTGACAAGATAGATGCGGCGGTCGCCGTGCACCAGCGCAACGCTGTCGTCGACCGGGGTCGGCATCGGCGCGACCTTGCGATAGCTGCGGGTCTTCGGATCGAAACGCAGGACATCCGGCGTCGAGACCTCGTGGCCGTCCGCAGCAACGGTGTAGCCGCCGAACAGATAAATGTTGCCCTCGGCCGCCGCGGCGACGCTGGCAAGCCGCCCCTGATCGACAGGGACATCCGGTAGTCGCGTCCAAGCGTTGTGCAGGCTGTCGTATTCGAAGGCGGAGCGGCCGATGTCGGCATGGGTCTTGCCTGGGCCCAGCCCGAAGAAACTGTAGATGCTCGACGTGCCGTCGACAGTGGAGACGGTAATGGCGTTGTTGCTCAGCGGCTGTGGCAGCGGTGCTGTGGATGACAGATCCGGACCTCCCGCACCAGCAGATGGAGACATGGCCCGAGGCGGCAGGTCTGTCTGCAAGGCTCTCTCCGCCAGACTGCAGCCGAGCATTGTAGTGAGACATGCCAGTGGCGGAATCAGTCGAAATGGCAATCGTTTCATTGCCGCAGTCTGCTGGCGGGCGCGGGTTGCCGCAAGCGGTAACGGCAGTCCCGAACGCCACAAACGGCATGGGATCAGTGATAATCCGGTCGAATTCCAACGCTTTCGAGAGACGCATCCCCATGTCGAAGAAGAAAATCGTCGCCCGGTTGTCCCCGATCCACGGCAACGGCGTATTCGCCGACGAATTGATCAGCAAGGGCGATCGCATCGTGCGCTACAAAGGCAAAGTGCGGACCCACGATGAAGTGGATGAGGCATACGGCGAGCTGGAAGAAAATGGCCACACCTTCCTGTTCACATTGAACGATGACTATGTGATCGACGCCAATGTCGACGGCAATATCGCGCGCTGGATCAACCACAGCTGTGCGCCGAACTGCGAGGCGGTGGTCGAGGAAAACAGCAACGGGAAAGCGCACAAGGACAAGGTGTTCATCGAAGCGATAAGCGATATCCAGCCTGGCGAAGAGTTGACGTACAACTATGGGATCGTGCTCGACGAGGCCCATACCGCCAAGCAGAAGAAAATATGGGCTTGCAAGTGCGGTGCCAAGAAGTGCACGGGCACGATGCTGCAACCCAAGCGTTGAGTCGGCAGCGTATCTGCCAAATCCGTAAAAGTCGCGGTGACAGCGGATACGCATAGCGAGGTTGTTCCATGACTTAAGACAGTCGCCGGTGACAGGCGACTGTCGCAGCATGCGTTCACTCTTTGCGTGAGGTCAGTCCATGCGTGCTCTACTGTTGGCGTTGGCCGCCATGATGCCGCTGCCGGTATTTGCCCTCGATATCGATGGCAAGATCGATCCTGCGGAATGGTCCAGCGCGCAGCGCGTCGACGACTTCCGAATGACCCAGCCTTTGACCCGAGAGCCGAGCAGGCACGCCACCGAAGCCTGGTACATGGCGACGGCAGAGGGGCTCGCCATCGCATTTCGAAACCGCCAGCCCGTCGATATCCCACGGACACGGCAGCGTTTCCAGCGAGACAACAACGGTAACGTCGACCGTGTAAACGTCTATGTCGATTTCGATGGTGATGGCCGCAGTGGTTACAACTTCATGGTCGCACTGTCGGATGGCATCGCCGACAGTACGATCAGCAACGAAAACCAGTTCAACGCCGATTGGGACGGCAGTTGGTCGCATGCGGTCTCCGAGGACGAAAACGGCTGGTCGGCTGAGATGCTGATCCCATGGCATATCGCACCAATGCGTATGGATGCCGATGGTCAACGTACGATCGGCATCGCGTTGGATCGTGTCATTGGCGACAGCAATGAGCGCATGACCTGGCCTGCGATCAGCTTCAAGGATCAACGCTATCTCAGCGCGCTACAGAAAGTGGAGGTGCCGCAATACAGTCAGTCCCTGCTTGCGGTGACCCCGTATGTCGTGAGTGTTTACGACCATGTCGATGGAAAAACCGATGCCGATGCCGGTATCGATCTGTTCTGGAAACCGAGTGGGCAATTCCAGGTCAGCGCGACGCTGAATCCGGATTTCGGCCAGGTCGAGAGCGACGGTATCGTCGTGAATTTCAGCGCGATTGAAACATTATTTGGCGACAAGCGGCCCTTCTTTACCGAGAACCAGGGCTATTTCGAGGTGCCGTTCGGTTCGTTGGGCAATGCGCAGCAACTGATCTACACGCGTCGCGTCGGTGCCCCTGCGGATGACGGCAGTCCCGGCGAGGTGGCCGCTGCGGTCAAGATCAACGGCAGCGCCGGGGGCATCGGCTATGGTGCCTTTGCGGCGACCGAACATGGTGATGCTGGTCGGGATTTCTATGCCCTGCGTGCGACACGGGATTTCGACAGCCAAGGCGTCGGTGCAATGCTGACGCGGGTGAATCGACCGTTTCTCGATCGTGAAGCGACGGTCTTTTCACTGGATCATCACTGGGCGCCAAGTGCAAACTGGAATATCCGCACGAATCTGGTCGCCTCAAGTATCGACCAAGGCAATCTGCAAACGGTGCGCGACACGGGGGCGCAGGTCCGGATCGATCACGAGATCAGTGAAGACTGGCGTCAGCAGCTGTATCTGTTGCACAGCGGTAGCGACCTGCAGTTGAACGACTTCGGATTTCTCGACCGCAACAACTACAACTACGCTCGATACGAGCTCTCACGGCGGTTTTCTTCGCTTCCGAAAAGCTCACCCTATGCCTCGCATCAATGGCGATTCGCCACCTCGCGTCGCAGCACCGACAATGGTGTACATATCGGCGATGCCTTTGCCCTCAATCGCTACAGCGAGCGGCGGGATGGCGGTAACCAGTTCTTCGAAATCGCAGGTTGGACCCCTGGTCACGAAGATCTGATCACTCGCGGCAATGGTGTGGTCGATCATCCAGGTCGGTTGTTCGGCTTCGTGGAACGTTTCTTTCCAAAGAAGAAGCACTGGTCCTTCTATGGCAATCTGCGCTATAGCGCCGAAGGCTTGGGTGGTATCGATCGCGGTTCATGGACGGCATCCATCGAGCCGCGTTACGCCATCAACGACGATCTCAGCTTCTTTTTTGGGTTGGAATTGCAGCGGAATCCGGATTGGATGCTCTGGCGCGGTGGGAACCTGCTCGGGACATATGGCTCTGAGCAGGCATTTCTCAATGCTGGAAGTGTTTGGCTGATTGGCTCGAAGCAGGAGCTTCGCGTGCGCTTGGAGGTGCTGGGCCTGGATGCTGAAGCCAAGCGCGCATGGCGCGTGGCCTCGGATGGGACGCCTGTGCGCAGCAACGACGCGCTCGACGATTTCGCTCTCCGCAATATGGGGTTCCAGGTCCGCTATCGCTACGAATTCGCGCCGCTGTCTTATCTATATCTGGCCTATGTTCGCGGTGGGTCACATTTTGATATGGGCAGTGGCCCATATACGGTCGGCAATGAATTCAATGGTGCATTCGATCTTCGCGACAGTGAGCAATTGCTGGTGAAGCTGTCATACCGGTTCGAGATCTGAAGCCTTACAAAGGCTGAAACATTATTTGTCGAGTTTGATCGCGACGTGACCATTCTGGATCAGCGTGCCTGTGACACGTCGTGATCCTAGTGTCCCAAGCATGTCCGGTTCCAACCTGTAGACGGGTTCGCTGCGGGCATAATCACGCAGCCAGCCATTGATCAAGCTCCGGCCCGTCTCGTTCATTCGACTGCCGATCAACGGCAGCTCCGCCGATTCCAGCTCTGGCTCCTCCAGGTAAAGTGCGTTGCTTCGCGTGTCATAGCGCAGCCTGCTGGTGATCGCGAAGTGACCTGCCGATCCGTCGCTGTGCATGCCTGCGCCGTCGACGCCGACGTCGAAATCCAGATGGAGGCGCGTTGCGTCCGGTGGAATCGACAGAAGCGGGTTGCTGACGGTGAACCTGATCAGTCCACCGAGCTGATCATATTGTCGTGGGTATTGACGATCAATATGCGCCTGTAGCCGGGCTGTAGTGAAGTTGAGCTGGTTGCCCAGTATCGCGCTGGCTGCATCCAATGTGGCGCAAGCAGGTATGGTCAGCGCGAACAGGAAAGTGGTGATCAGTGTGAATGAACGGCCTTTGCTCATGGTGGCGTGTTCATGATGCGCTGGCACTGGATTCAGCTGGTTTCGGCTGGGACAACAATTCACGGAGAGGGTCGACGTTTGCCTGTGCGACAAGTGAAGCGCATCGGGTTATTGATGACCCCAACTTCGTACAGGTCAGTGCGAGTGCCGAAAGGGATGCTGTGATACCTGATGTGCCAAAAGCCCTGCGCGCTCTTGTGGCCCGATAGAGGAGAAGGCCGGATTCCCAGTGGAAATCCGACCTTCGTGTTGTCTCGATCGAAATCGAATTTCTCTAACCAGAACGAGGCTGTACTCAGGACGTAGCGGCATCCTTGAGCTTTTTCATGGGACGGACCTTGACCTTCACCGTGGCAGGCTTCGCAGCAAAGGTGGTTTCCTGGCCTGTGAACGGGTTGATGCCCTTGCGCTTCGGCTTGGCCGGGACGCTGACTGCCGTGATCTTGAGGACACCCGGCAACACGAACATGCCGGCTCCTTTCTTGCCGATGGAAGCATGGATGGCACCTTCGAGAGAAGCCATGACAGCGCGCACGTCTTTCGCGGCGACTTCAGTCGCGCCAGCGAGGTAAGCGACCAGCGCGGACTTGCTCATCACGTCCTTGATTGGTTTCGGCGCGGCCGGCTTGGCAGCGGCCTTCTTGGCGGCAGGTTTTTTCTTCGTTGCCATGAGAGTTCGATTTCCTCGTCGAATGGGGTGGAGCTGTGTCGGGGCCGGACGACATGCCGGCATGAGCACTGTAGGCCAACGTCACGCTGGCGCCAAGTCCCAAAGTAGCTTTTTTTCCAGCTTTTTTGAGCGATTCCTTTGCTTTCTGCGCGAAATTAACCTGATATACCATTGCGATGGCACGTCGCCATGTATCTTGGCGGCGGTTAAAGAGTCCGCTTGCCATACGGATGTTCGGCGGAGAGAGTGGTCGTAGCGTAATGAAAAGGCTGTCTCCGGGAGCCGGATTGAGATCCATCAGCGTTAGTACCGGTATCGTGGCCGTGGCTGGTGTTGACCATTGTTCGCGGATCGATGCCAAAGCATTGGATCAGGTAGATAGCGTGGCAAAAGCCTACAGACCGAGGGGCTGGGTGGTGCAGCCAATGCCTGCAAGCGCGTGAAATTCAGGCTGTCCAAGGCCTGCTCATCGCTATTTTTACTGTGCGCACGCCCTCGATGGCACGCAGGGCGCCGGGTAGATCGGCCTCCACACGCACCGACTGATTGCCGTTGAGGTCGAGCGTGCCGGCAGTGCCTCCGGGCAAGATCAGATCGAGACGCAGTGGCGTCTGCCCCGGACGGTATTGGGCAAGAATGTCGTCGATCTTCTGCATCAGTTCCGTTTCACGCAGATCCAGTCTCAGCGACAATCGCTGGGACTGCGGTGCACAGATCTGACGGTAATCCCAGCAGCGGCGCGCGCGGAGGGAGAAGCCGCCACTGAATTCGTCTTCACGCAGGCCACCTTCGATCACGAGAATCCGGTCCCGGGTCAGCAATTGTTGGTATTCAAAGAAGGCTTCCGAGAAGAACGCACATTCGATTCTGCCGCGGCCATCCTCCAGTTGTACAAACGCTTGGGAGTCGCCGCGTTTGCGCATTCCGATCACCTGTCCGGCCAGAATGACGGTAGCCTCTGCTCGCCATTGACGGCCACCACCACTATCGTCGTCGCCACTGCGTCCCCGGAACGGTGGTGCAGCGCTTTCATACAGTTGGTCGAGTTTGCCGAGGTCCGTGCCGACCAGCGCGACCAGCTCTTCGCGATAAGGGTCCAGCGGGTGGCCGCTGAGATAATGGCCGAGGGTTTCGCGTTCTCCTGCGAGCTTCTGCGACAGCGCCCAGTCCGAGGTTTCCGGCAGTTCCAGCTTGAGCTCTGGAGCCGACTCGCTGAAGCCGCCAAACAATGAGACCTGTCCCGCGTCGCGCTCGCGGGCGAGCTGTTCGGTGGCTTTCAGGACCTCCGGCAGCTGCAACAACAGCGAAGGCCGGTTTGGTCCCAGCGCATCGAGCGCGCCGGCGCTGACCAGTGCCTCGAGTGTGCGCCGGTTGAGCTTGCTGCTGTCGACGCGCTTGCAGAAGTCGAGCAGATCGGCATAAGCGCCGCCTCTGTGGCGTTCGTCGGCGATGGCGTCGCAGGCGCCGCGGCCGACGCCTTTGACTGCGCCCAAGCCATAGCGGATGGTCTTGTCGTCCATCGCTTCGAACATGTACGTCGAAGCGCTCACGTCCGGCGGCAGCACCATCAGTCCCAGCGTGCGGGCTTCATCGAGGAAACCGACGACTTTGTCGGTGTTGTCCATGTCCGAGGACAACACCGCAGCCATGAATTCGGCCGGGTAGTGCACTTTCAGCCAGGCGGTCTGATACGCCACCAGCGCGTAGGCGGCCGAGTGCGACTTGTTGAAGCCGTACTCGGCGAATTTCTCCATGAGATCGAAGATCTGCGTCGCGGTCTTCGGGTCGACGCCGCGTTCGGCCGAGCCCGCCTCGAATTTGGCGCGCTCCTTGGCCATTTCCTCGGCTTTCTTCTTGCCCATCGCTCGGCGCAGCAGGTCGGCGCCGCCCAGTGAGTAGCCGGCCAGCACCTGGGCGATCTGCATCACCTGTTCCTGGTACACGATCACGCCGTAGGTCGGTTTCAGCACCGGCTCCAGCGCCGGGTGCGGATAGCTGACCTCGGTGCGGCCGTGCTTGCGGTCCACCCATTCCCGATCCATCCCTGAGCCCAGCGGGCCGGGGCGGAACAAGGCGGCGAGCGCGATGATGTCTTCGAAAGTGTCGGGCTTGGCGCGTTTGAGCAGTTCGCGCATGCCGCGCGATTCGAACTGGAACACCGCGACCGTGTCGCCGCGCGCGAACAGTTCGTAGGTCGGTTTGTCGTTGAGCGGCAGATCGGTGATATCGAGCGGCGCCTCGCCCATTCGTGTGCGGCGGACGTTGATCGCCTTCACCGCCCAGTCGATGATCGTCAGCGTGCGCAGGCCGAGGAAGTCGAACTTCACCAGGCCGATCGTCTCGACGTCGTCCTTGTCGAACTGCGTGACCGGATTCTTGCCGCCGCCCTGGCCGTCGTGTTCGGCGAACAGCGGGCAGAAATCGGACAACGGATCCGGTGCGATCACCACGCCGCCGGCGTGTTTGCCGGCGTTGCGGGTGAGGTCTTCGAGCTCCAGCGCGAGGTCGATCAGCTCGCGGAAATCGTCTTCGCTGTTGTAGCGCTCGACGAATTCGCCGATGGCGCGGTCGGGGTCCTTCTTCGCCTTGTCGCTGCGGCCCAGCACGTCCTCCAGCGACAGCGGGTCGGCCGGCTGCAGCGGAATGAGCTTGGCGATGCCGTCGACGAAGCCATATGGATAGCCGAGCACGCGGCCGGTGTCGCGGACTACCGCCTTCGCCGACATGGTGCCGTAGGTGATGATCTGGCTGACCCGGTCGCGGCCGTATTTAGCGGCGACGTAGTCGATCACCTCGTCGCGGCGGTCCATGCAGAAGTCGATGTCGAAGTCGGGCATCGACACGCGTTCGGGGTTGAGGAAGCGCTCGAACAGCAGGTCGTAGGGCAGCGGGTCGAGATCGGTGATCCCCAGTGCCCAGGCGACCAGCGAGCCGGCGCCGGAGCCGCGGCCCGGACCGACCGGGATGCCCTGCTGTTTTCCCCAGTTGATGAAGTCGGCCACGATCAGGAAGTAGCCGGGGAAGCCCATGTTGACGATGACTTCGAGCTCGATGTCGAGCCGGGCGTTGTAGCTGGCGCGGTCGTGCCCGCGCGCCATCGGGTATTTCTGCAGCCGGTTTTCGAGGCCGTCGTGCGCTTCCTTGCGGATCCAGCTGTCCAGCGTGTGGTCGCTGGGCACCGGGAAGGCCGGCAGGTAGTACTTGCCGAGCGACAGTTCGAGGTTGCAGCGCGTGGCGAGATCGACCGTGTTGTCGATGGCATCCGGCGCATCGGCGAACAGCGCCGCCATCTCGTCGGTCGTTTTCAGATATTGCTGCGCGCTGTAGTCGCGCGGGCGCTTGGGGTCGTCGAGCACCCGGCCGGACGAGATGCAGACGCGCGCCTCGTGCGCTTCGAAACCTTCGGCATCGAGGAAGCGCACATCGTTACTGGCGATCACCGGCAGGCTGCGCTCGGCGGCGGCGTGCAGGGCGAAGGCGTTGAAGGGGTCTTCGCCTTCCAGCCCGCAGCGGGTCAATTCGAGGTGGAAACGGTCGTCGAAATGGCGCTGCCAGTCCGCGAGCGACTGCAGGGCGAGATCGGGGCGATTGCCCGCAAGCAGCTGCCCAGCTTGGCTGTGGCGGCCCGCGAGCGCAAACAGCCCGGTGTTGGCCTCCTGCAGCCACTGTGGCCGCACCATCACGCCGTCGTGGCGCTGGCCTTCCATCCACGCCCGGCTGAGCAGCCTGGACAGCGAGAGGTAACCGCTGTGGTCGCGGCAAAGCAGTGTCAGCTTCCAGGGCGTCTCATCGCCTTCCGCGACGCTGATGTCGGCGCCCGCGATCGGCTTGATGCCGGCGCCCTCGCAGGCCTTGTAGAACTTGACCAGCGCGAACAGATTGTTGCGGTCGGTCATCGCCACCGCTGGCTGACCTTGCGCCACGCAGCGGCCGACGAGTTCCGGGATACGGATCGTCGAATCGGCGAGCGAATACTCGCTGTGCAGGTGGAGGTGAACGAAGCGGGAGGACATCGGCGGACCGGGAAGCGCAGTGGAGCAGGTTATGGCCCGGGGCGCGTTCCGGCAAGGCTTGACTCGCCGGCTTCATGCTGAGTTTGTGTGCCGTTGTGTTCAGTGATAATCGGCAGCCTTGCTTGTGCCCTCGAACGACCATGCCTTTGCTGACCGGAATCTGTCGCTACGCACCACCGCTGGATGCGAATGGAGGACTTGTGCGTCGAGATGGCAGCACGACCGAGTGGTGGCTGATCCTCCAGTGCGAAGCCGATGTCGGGCGCTACTTGCGCGAGCTCTATGCGCTGGACGTGCGGCGTACGCGCTGTCTGGCAGATCCGCTGTGGGGGGCGCATGTTTCTGTCGTGCAGAACGAAGTGCCGCCGAATCTAGCGGCCTGGCGGGCGCTGGAAGGCCGGCCGATGCGCTTCGAGTATTGCCATCCGCCGCAGGAGATCGGCGAATACGTCTTTTTTCCCGTGGCGTGTGCCGAGGCGCTGGACTACCGCGAGCACTTGGGATTGTCGCGCGAACCGCGCCTGCCGCTGCATTTTACGATTGGTAACCGCAAGATCCCACGTCAGCTCGAGCCGAAGCGGGCTGTATCGAGCAGCGCCCGCACGGGCGCATAGCTGCGCCGGTGTTCCGGGCAGGGCCCATGCGCAGCCAGCGCGGCGAGATGCGCCGGGCTCGGATACCCCTTGTGGCGGTCGAATCCGTAGTGCGGATACCGGGCATGCAATTCGAGCATGCGCCGGTCGCGCGCCACTTTTGCGAGGATCGACGCGGCCATGATCGCCGGTTCGATCGCATCGCCGCCGACCAAGGCTTCGGCCGGGCAGGGCAGCCCGCGCGGCACCTGGTTGCCATCGATGCGTGCCGCGTCCGCTGAGGGCATCAGTCCCTCGAGCGCGCGGCGCATGCCGGTGAGGGTCGCCTGCAGGATGTTGAGCCGGTCGATCTCGTTGCATTCGACGAATTCGATCCGCCATGCCAGCGCGCATTCGATGATCTGCGGATACAGCGCTTCGCGTTTGGCTTCAGTGAGCTTCTTGGAGTCGTTCAGCCCGGCGATCCTGCGCTCGGGGTCGAGAATGACGGCCGCCACCGACACCGGGCCCGCCAGCGGGCCTCGGCCGGCTTCGTCCACGCCTGCGATGCGCAGCGGGCGCGTGCGGGCGATCGCGATCAATGGGTCCTCGAACAGGCCGCCAGGGCTGTTTTCCCGGACTTTATTCCGGCTCACGGCGTGATTGCGACCGGCTTCGGCGCGTCGATCAGCTCGGCGACCGCGTCGGCGGCGCGAGCAGAGGCATCACGCCGCAGCTGTGTGTGGATCTCGGCGAATCGCGGCATCAGCGCATCGACCGTATCGGGCTGCCCGAACCAGCGCAGGCAGGCGGCGGCGAGCTTCTCCGGCACGCAGTCGTGCTGCAGCAGTTCGGGGATCAGCGGTGCATCGGCCAGCACATTGGGCAGGCTGACGTACCGTGTCTTCAGCAGCCCGAGTTTGGTGACAATGCGATAGGTCGTGGGTGAAATACGGTGGCCGACCACCATCGGTCGCTTGCACAGCATGCCTTCGAGCGCCGCTGTTCCCGACGCCAGCAGTACGACGTCGCTGGCGATCATCGCGCGCTGCGCGTCGCCATCGAGGACGTGGATGCGTCCCGCCAGTTCCGGCCTGTCCTGCAGCTGTTGGCGGATCGCGGCGTCGCACTGCGCGTTGGCGGCGGGCAGCAGGATCCGCAATGCCGGGATACGCTGGGCGATGAGATCGGCGGC
>JBGSID010000087.1:0-9784 GCA_041751895.1 Lysobacteraceae bacterium
GCGGTCGCAAGCCGGCAGCCGGGCAGCGAGACCGCCGCCATGGTCCGCACCCTTGGGCGCCGCTGCGTCGAGATCCGCGCCGACCTGACGTCGATCGAACCGATTCCGCGCATGATCGACGACACGCTCTCGGGTCTTGGCCGGCTCGACATCCTCGTCAACAACGCCGGAACGATCCGGCGCGCCGATGCGGTCGATTTCAGCGAACAGGACTGGGACGACGTGATGAACGTGAATCTCAAGTCCGCGTACTTCCTCTGCCAGGCGGCCGGCCGTCATTTCATCGCCAACGGCGGCGGCAAGATCATCAACATCGCCTCGATGCTGTCGTTTCAGGGCGGGATCCGCGTGCCGTCGTACACCGCGAGCAAATCGGGCATCGCCGGCATCACCCGTCTGCTCGCCAACGAGTGGGGCAGCAAGGGTGTGAACGTCAACGCGATCGCGCCCGGCTACATGGCCACCGATAACACCGCACCGCTACGCGCCGACGTCGAGCGCAACAAGTCGATCCTCGACCGCATTCCGGCCGGACGCTGGGGAGATGCCTCGGATCTCGATGGCGCGGCTGTATTCCTCGCGAGTCGGGCATCTGATTACGTGAATGGCGCGATCATTCCTGTCGACGGCGGTTGGCTCGCCCGGTAACGCCCGCATGCGCAGGTTCGCCCTGATGTTGTCGATGTTTGTGCTCGCAGCGTCAGCCATTGCGGCAGAACCTTCGCCGCACCGTGTGTTCATCGCCGGCGATTCCACCGCCAGCGAGTACCGCCCTGACCGAGCGCCGCGACAGGGCTGGGGCCAACAGCTGCAGGGTTTTCTCGATACCGCCGCGTGGCAGGTGCGCAATTACGCCCAGAGCGGCCGCAGTTCGCGCAGTTTCATCGAACAGGGCTGGCTGGACGGCATCGACAAGAATCTGCATCGTGGCGATGTGCTGTTGATCCAGTTCGGCCACAACGACGAAAAGGTCGAAGATCCGAGCCGCTACAACGAACCGCGCGAAGCATTCCCGATATGGTTGATGCGCTACGTGAGTCTCGCGCGCGAACGCGGCGCGACGCCGATCCTGATCACGCCGGTCGCGCGGCGAAAATTCGACCACGGCCAGTTGCTCGACACGCATGGCCTGTACGCGCAGGCAGTGCGCGAGCTCGCCGCGCGCGAGAAGGTCGGACTGATTGATCTCAACGCCAGCAGCTCGGACTGGCTGCGCGCGCTCGGCGACGAACCATCGAAACAGTTCTTCATGCACGTACCCGAAGCGCGTACGCCGGACGTCGTGCAGACCGACGACACCCATTTGCGCGATCGTGGCGCGGCTGTTGTCGCGTGTCTGGTGATGGCGGATTGGGCGCGCATCGAGACCGATGTCGTACGCAGCTTGCGACGCGACATTTCGAACTGTAACGACATCGCAGCGGCATCCGAGAGCACAACGCCGCGCTAGCCGAAATCGCTTATCTCGATCGAGATCGCATCCGGGTCGCCGGCTTCGATCGCGCGCGCGACGGCGCTGTGCTTGGGGCACTTGACCCAACTGCGGAGGTCGCAGCCGCTCTTGCCATCGGTGTGTGTCCGCTCCGCTTCCCACTGGATCACGCCGGGTTGTGGCGCCCCTTACGTCCAAGTGGTCAAGGACTGGCCTCTGTGAAAATAGGTGTCGCTGGACAAGGTGATCTACGACAGCAAGCAGCAGGTGATGAAGCACGCGCTCGGCACCCACACCGCGATCTTCCGGAGAGAGGGCGGCATACTCAAGGCGAGCCGCGAGATCCGCATCGCCACCGTGTTCCGCGATGCGCCCGCCGAGTTGCTGAAGATGATCGTGATGCATGAGCTGGCGCATTTGAAGGAAGCCGAGCACAACAAGTCCTTCTACCAACTATGCACGCACATGGCGCCCGACGACCACCCGCTGGAGTCCGATCTGCGCCTCTATCTGACGCATCGCGATGTCGGGCGGCAATGAAGCGTCCCCGCGAGCAGCCGTCGAATGTGAAAAGCAGAGCGGAATAACGGTTGCGTCGCAATGCACAAGCCGCATAGGGCGTGCTCAAGCACGCCGCGTGTACGAGATACCGACTTTATCCGAAGGCCGTCGAAACCCCGATCCCGCTGCGGTCATAAGGCGCATAAACCGAACGCGTCATGCGCCGTGTCTCCGAGCGCGACCACATTTCCGTAGCCCGGTTCTCGCCACCGGCGAGAGCCGGGGCCACCTCACGCATACACTTCATCCACCTCCGACCACGCTGCCCGGCGCCACACTCCAATCGCGGTGCGCTTTGCCCTTGGCGACATCGCGATGAAACGTTGAATACGGCCATGCCGAAACGCGATCGGTCAGACCGTGTTTGACCGGGTTGTAGTGAACGTAGTCGACATGCGCCCGCAGATCGTCGTCGTCGCGGATCGTGTGCTCCCAGAAACGCCGGGCCCACACCGCAGGTTCCCCGCCACCGCGCCGTCCAATGCACGCGCCCCGGGCTTTCAAAGCCCTCGTGAACCTGCATTTGAAGATCTGCAGCCGGGTCGAATACTTGTCATCGCCTTCGGGCAAACGCCAGACGGCATGCAGATGATCCGGCAACACCACCATCGCCGCGATGTCGAACGGGCGTTCTGTCTTGGTCGTTTGCAATGACCATCGCAAAGCGTCGATATGTTCGACCAGCGTCCGCGCAGAACGATCCGCCAACGTCAGCGTGAAGAAATAGGTGCCCCCGGGGACACGATTGCGTCGATATAGCACCATTGGCGCAGGATGCGATCTTCGCGCGCCATTGGGTATCGGAAAAGTCTTAGATCTTCGTCAGTCTTTCCCGGCTCTCGCCGGTGGCGAGAACCGGGCTAGGTCACTGTTCGATCTCTTGCAAGTTGAAGCTGGGTTCCCGATGCGAATATCTACGTTGCGGGTTCTAGCCCAAGGGCGCATACGGCATCCGGGAATCCCTTTTGCCCGAGAGCGACTTGGGCAAATCCATAATGCAAAGGCGCATAAGTCGAAAGGGTCATGCGCCATTGCCTCCGATCACGACCAGATTCCCGTAGCCCGGTTCTCGCCACCGGCGAGAGCCGGGGCCACCGTACGAAAGCGCGTTAGCTTGGATAAACCGCAATGCGAGGAAGATGTGATCTTCGCGCGGAGTCAGGTGTCGGAAAAATTCAGGTTCATGGTCAGTCTTTCCCGGCTCTCGCCGGTGGCGAGAACCGGGCTACGTCGCTGGGTACGTCAAATGTCGCAATTAGGGGATAGCCGAACGTCCCATCGACCGCCGGTATTTGCGATCCGGGTTAGCAGGTCGCTTAAGGTCGAAAAGATCGACATCGTATCGATTTCCTCTTGTGTCGCTGGTCGCAGCTTGAAAAATTCATGGTAAGCATGATCTAGATCGGAGGGTCCGTCATAGTCAATGAAATGTAGCTCACAGAGTGAAGGAACGCCGATCTGCTGGGCAACGAACAAGTCACCGCTGTCGAAGTACGAGACCATCATGGAGATCTCTGCTTCGGAGGCTTCGCCGGCCAGCAGCAGCTCGCCATAGGTCTTCCAGTTGGCGGCATCTCGATACTGGTACGCAAACACACAGCAGGCATCTTGCTTATGATGCTTGGTCATGGAACTCTAGCCTCCGTTCGGCTGATAGCGATAGTCGAACAGTGAGGCATGACAGTCGCAATGGATGAGACGGGGCAGCGATGGCGAACGCGATCTTTACGGCATCTGAAAGCAGCGCTTATGACGATCGAATCGAGCTCTGGTATCACTTTCCGAAGACCTACTTGAGACAGGTCGAAAATGCCGTTGGAGACTTCATCGTCTATTACGAACCACGCCGGACGACGGGGCCTTCAAGTTCGACCGGCCGGCAAGCATATTTCGCAGCAGCTCGAGTGATCGGTATTCGATCGGACCCAAAACTCGACGATCATTATTACGCGGATGTTGAAGAATTCATTGAATTTGATCGCGCGGTCTCTTTCCGCGTCGATGACGCCTACTACGAATCGGCGCTTAAGAAGCCTGATGGTTCTACCAGCAAAGGCGCATTCGGGCGATCAGTTCGCAATGTTTCTGTCGAAGAGTTTGATGCCATTCTGCGCGCGGCGTTCGCGACGCCATTGGAAGCTTGGGAATCCATCGGCCGTGTCGCTGAGGAGCCTGCAGAGTACGTCGCGCGATCTATGATCGAGCGTCTTGTGTCGCGGCCATTCCGCGATGTCGCTTTCCGCCGCCATGTCAGAGGTGCTTACGCCAATCGCTGTGCGGTGACAGGGCTGCGATTAATCAATGGTGGAGGCAGGCCGGAAGTGCAGGCCGCTCATATTCGCCCCGTGGAAGAGAACGGGCCGGATACGGTGCGTAACGGCGTCGCGTTGACCGGAACAGCGCATTGGCTGTTCGACAGAGGGTTGATTGCGTTCGGAGACGACTACAACATTCTCATTTCACCACATGGCGTTCCGGATGACTTGGACAAGCTGATCCTGCCAGCAAGAAAGCTTCTCGTTCCTGAAAATCAAGACTGGCGCCCGCATTCGACTTATTTGCGTTGGCATCGCGAGAATAGGTTCAAAATTTAGCCGAACGATATTCATGATTTTCAAACCCGTAGGGCGGGTCTCGCACCCACCTATCCAAAGAAACAACCGCTTCGCATCTACCAAGCACACGATGCTTACGACAATGCCGATCAGGAAGCCGTCGTTCGACAAGCGGCGGGCGCAAGAGCCGCCCTACTGTTCATAGCGATGTTTGTCGAAAAAAATAGCGAGTAGGGTGGAGTCAGCGCTGCGCTGACTCCACCCTGCGACCGATGCCAAGAGAGCCCCTCATCCGCCCTTCGGGCACCTTCTCCCCGCGTTGCGGGGAGAAGGAATGGCATGCTTCCTTCAATCAATCGCCGCGACTCAATGACTCAATCAAAATCCCGCAGCTCGATCGCGATCGAGTCAGGATCCCCGACTTCGATTGCGCGGGCGACGGCGCGGTGCTCGGCGGATTCGACCCAGCTGCGCAGGTCGCGTCCGCTCATCCCGTCGGCGCGTAACGCCAATGTCTGTGTGCCTGTCGCGAGGTCGAACGTCAGCGGTTTTCCGGTGAGCATCACCATCAGCAGCCGCTGCGCTGCGTCGCGGTCGGGCAACGGGATTTCGATCTGTTTCGAGAGCCGCGACAGCACGGCAGCGTCGATCTGGTCCCGCCGGTTGGTGGCGGCGAGCACGAATACCGGCTGGGTTTGTGCGGCGATGCCGTCCAGTTCCTGCAGCAGTTGGCCGACGATCTCGGTGAGGATGGCGTCCGACTGGCCGCCACGGGTAGCGGCGATGATGTCGAGTTCATCGAGAAAGAGCAGCGACGGCGCGGACTCACGCGCGCGCTCGAACAGTTCGCGCACCTTCTGACCGCTCTGTCCCAGGAAGCCCTGTTTGATGTCGGCGGTGGACGCGGCGATGAAACGCAGGCCGGTTTCGTTGGCGAGCGTGCGCGCGATCTGGGTCTTGCCAGTGCCGGGCGGCCCGTACAGCAGCAGTCCGCGCGGTACGCCGATGCCGCGTTTGCGGAAGGCGTCGGCATGCTGCAGCAGGCCTGCGGTGGTTTTCAGCTCCCTGAGCGTGGTTTCCGCCAGCACCAGCGTGTCCCAGCTGGCTTGTGCATCGGTGGCGGTCGAGCCCTGCTTGCGCATCGCGATGGTGAAGCCGGCGAGGGTGTCGTCGTCGAGCGGTATTTTCGTGCCGTGCTCGCGCACCGTGCGCTTGGCGAGACTGCTGAGGTCGCGACCGGACATGCCGAGCGTCAGCGCTTCGGTCTGCGCCGGCAGCGGCGGTGGAATGCCGAGCCGCGCAAATTCATTGGCGAGGATCTCCAGTCGCTGCTGGCCGTTGGGCAGGCCGATTTCGAGCTGGTCCTCGAAGCGCGAGAGCAATGCGGGATCGATCAGGTCGCGGCGGTTGGTCGCGCCGACGACCCAGACATGCGCCTGTTTGTCGAAACCGTCCCATTGCGCGAGGAACGCAGTGACGATTTCTTCGACGAAGCTGTCGGAGTTCAAGCCACCACGGCGCCCGAACACGCCTTCGCATTCATCGACGAAGACGACCGCTCGTGGTTCGGCGCGCGCCTTGTTCCACAGCACTTTGACGTTTTCGCCGCTCTGGCCGATGTAGCCGGATTTCAGGTCGGTCAGGGATAGCGGAAAGAACGCACACCCCATGCTGTCGGCAAATGTGCGTGCGATCAGCGTCTTGCCGGTGCCGGGCGGACCGTACAGCAAGAGGCCGCGCGTGGCCGACGCGCTGCCTGAAGCGAAGTGTCCGGCCAGTGAAATGAGCTGTTGTTTCACCGGAGGCGCCAAGGCCACGCCGGCCCAGGCTTTGGCCGGGTCGACGGCGGCTTGCGGCTGCACCTGACCGGAGCGCAGCGCGCGGCTGCGTTCGATCCGGTTCGCATGCTTGGCGTTGCGGTTGCAGGCGTTGTCGAAATCGTGCGCCAGCGCGCGGACATCTTCCGGCAGTGGCGGGAAGGCATCGATCTGCACGAGTTCGCGATCCCACATCAATGCCGGCAGCCGGCCGACGGTGCGCAGTGGAATGATGCCGCGACCGCGACCATGCGCATCGCTGATCGAAACGACGATGTCGCCCGGTTCGATCCCGCGCGCGCTTTTCCACGATTCCCAGTCGAAACCGGTCGGTGTGTCCGGCGAGCGTGCGATCAGATAGACGAAGGGGAAGCCGCCCTCGCCCTCGGTGTGTTCCAGGCGCATCAGCCGGAAGCGGTGACGCGACAGGGCGAGACGCGGCACGATCCAGCGTTCGAGGATCGTCAGCACCGCGATCGCAGTGGCGACCCACCACAACGGGATGACCGGCAGCGGCGGTAACGGCATCTTCGGAAACCATTGCGGGATCAAGGTCGTCCCCAGAACCACCGCCAACAGCAGCACGGTTGCCAGCATCCACCACAGCGAAGGCACGCCCATCGAGACCTGCACGCCGAAATCGCGCGCCGACCTGGGGCGGGCCAGCAGGCGCCGCATGCCATGAGTGGCGTAGTGCTTGCGCAGGGTGCGATCGATGTTTCGCGAGAATGACTGCAGCTCCGCTTCCAGCGTCTGCAGGTCGTCTGCCGCCGGGTTTCCGGATGCCGCTGATTGGCCTGCGCTGCTGCGCTGCGAATTCACATTGGCTCGCTTTTGTGGCGGATTCGATGCTCGGATGATAGCCCGCGCACTCGCATCACCGGCGCCGCCCCGCCCGGTCGGGCTCCGTTTTGCGTTAGTCTGTCGCGGTCCGGTCGAATTCCGGACATGCCACGGCCGGGGGGGACGTGGCCGCTGCCATCGCCACGACGGGTGTCTTCCGTCGCCGTGCAAGCTTCCGGATCCTCTCTTTGTGCCCAAAGGCACTGCGGCGGTTTGTTCACACGCCTCTCTTCAGGAAAGGAATCGAACATGGGAATTCTCAGTTTCAACGCGCGGCTGCAGATCGCAGTCGAACGTATTACGGCGCGTCATCCCGATGCGGAGCTGCTGGAAGCGCAGGGCACGGCATCCGCAGGACTCATCGAGCATCCTTCAGCGATCGACCATCTGCGCGTGGTCTTCCGTCGCGGAGACACCCTGCTGGTCATCGAGGAAACCGGCTACGGCGAATTCGGTGCGCCGACATCAGCGGACGGCATGCCTTGGCCTGGCGCACGGCTCAATTGGCCGATCGATATGGATCTGCCGGACGCGGACCGGCTCAAGGAACAGTACGGTTATACGGATGCCTATTCCGGTGTCGCGCTGCGCGTGCCGCAGGGCGTGACTTGGGCGAATGCGTCATTCGTTTTCAGTGGCAATGCGCAGTGTCCCGATGTGTTCGTGGACACAGTGACCGGCAAAGTACGCGCGAGCAGTTGAAGCTGCGTAGCCGGAGGATGTAGCCGTCGTTGCAGCATTCGCTTCAGGGCTGAAGGTTGGCTCGGTGCAAGAGACGGCATTTCACCGTGCCGATGACACGTGAAGCGGCTGACGCTTGAAGCGCCTGACACCTGAAACGCCATGGCGGAGCTGTGCTCCGCCATGGCTGATGACAGGAAATCCGCTTGGTGTCAGAGAATCGACAGCGTCTTTTCCTTGCGTTCGGCCAGCCGTTTTTCGAGGTAATGGATGTTCTGGCCGCCGGTCTGGAAACCGATATCGGCCATGATCCGCTGCTGCAGGGCGATGTTGGTCTTGATGCCGTCGACGACCATTTCGCTCAGCGCAACCTTCATGCGTGCGATGGCGGTGGCACGGTCCGGGCCATGCACGATGAGTTTTCCGATCATCGAATCGTAATTCGACGGCACACGGTAACCCTCGTAGATATGCGAATCGACGCGCACGCCCGGGCCGCCCGGGGCATGGAAATGCTTGATCAGACCGGGTGAGGGCATGAACGTGTCTGCATCCTCGGCGTTGATGCGGCATTCGATGGCATGGCCGTTGAGCACGATGTCGCTCTGTTTGATCGACAGCTTCTGTCCGGCGGCGACCAGCAGCTGTTCTTTCACGAGATCGATGCCGGTGATCAACTCGGTCACCGGATGTTCCACCTGGATACGGGTGTTCATCTCGATGAAGTAGAAGCGGCCATCTTCGTACAGGAACTCGAACGTGCCGGCGCCGCGATAGCCGATGCGGACACAGGCTTCGGTGCAGACTTTGCCGATGTCCAGGCGTTGCTCGGGCGTGATCCCGGGCGCGGGCGCTTCCTCGACCACTTTCTGATGACGCCGCTGCATCGAGCAATCGCGTTCGCCCAAGTGGATTGCGCCACCTTGTCCGTCGGCCAGGACCTGGATTTCCACATGGCGCGGATTCTCCAGGAATTTCTCCATGTAGACCTGTTCGTTGCCGAACGCGGCCTTGGCTTCGGACTGGGTGGTCTGGATCGCGCCGTGCAGGGCGGCTTCGGTGTGGACCACGCGCATACCGCGCCCGCCGCCGCCGCCGGCGGCCTTGATGATGACCGGGTAGCCGATTTCCTTGGCGATGCGCGAGTTCTCCTTGGCGTCGCTGCCGAGCGGGCCGCCGCTGCCGGGCACGCAGGGCACACCTGCGGCCTTCATCGCCCGGATCGCTTCGACCTTGTCGCCCATCATCCGGATGGTCTCGGCGCGCGGGCCAATGAAGATGAAGCCCGAGGATTCGACGCGTTCGGCGAAGTCGGCGTTCTCGCTGAGGAAGCCGTAGCCGGGGTGGATCGCCTGCGCATCGGTGACTTCGGCGGCGGCGATGATCGCCGGCATGTTCAGATAGCTCTGCGCGGACGACGCTGGGCCGATGCAGACGGATTCGTCGGCCATCGCCACATGTTTGAGGTTGCGGTCGACGGTGGAATGCACCGCGACCGTCTTGATGCCGAGCGCGTGACAGGCGCGCAGGATGCGCAACGCGATCTCGCCACGATTGGCGATGACGACTTTATCCAGCATGGGGGCGCCCTCAGCCGATCACGAACAGTGGCTGGTCGAACTCCACCGGTTGGCCACTCTCGCACTGGATCGCGAGGACCGTGCCGGAGACATCGGCTTCGATCGGATTGAACATTTTCATCGCCTCGACGATCGCGAGGGTCTCGCCCTGCTTGACCGCCTGGCCGACTTTCACGAATGCCGGCTTGTCGGGCGAGGGCGACGCGTAGAACGTGCCGACCATTGGCGAGCGCACGATGTGGCCGTCGGGCAGATCGGGCGTGGAGCGTCCGCCGGTGGCGGCGTCCACGGGCGACAGCATCGGCATCGCCGCAG
>JBGSID010000088.1:0-1938 GCA_041751895.1 Lysobacteraceae bacterium
GGAAGGCCTGCGCCTCGGCGAACTCGCTGAAGATGCGGGACTGGGCGTCGCCGTTCGTATCCGTGTAGGTCACGGCCAGCTTGTCTTCGCGGAACTTGAAGACGAGATCATCCGGGTTGTTGGCGCCGCAGAAGCCGAGGCCGATGGAAGCGACCACGAACACGACGAAACACTGTTTGGCGAACGGGCGGAAGCGCATCGAACGCACCTTCGACGTGTCGAGCCACGGCACGAAGAACAGCACGATGATGGCGCCGAACATTGCGATGACGCCGAGCAGCTTGGCTTCGATGGGGCCGATGTCAAACGTGATGGCGCGCAGGATGGCGTAGAACGGCAGCAGGTACCATTCGGGCACGATGTGCGCCGGCGTCTGCAGCGGGTTCGCCTCGATGTAGTTGTCGGCGTGGCCCAGCGCGTTGGGGTTGAAGAACACGAACAGCGCGAAGACCATCAGGAAGACGACGATCGCGAAGCCGTCCTTCACCGTGTAATACGGGTGGAAGGGAACGGTGTCCTTCTTCACGTCCTTCACCGACACGCCCACGGGGTTGTTGTTGCCCGTGTGGTGGAAGCCCCAGATGTGCAGGATCACCACGCCGGCAATGGCGAACGGCAGCAGGTAGTGGAGCGAGAAGAAGCGGTTGAGCGTCGGGTCGCCGATGGCCGGGCCGCCCATCAGGTAGGTCTTGATGGTTTCGCCGACCAGCGGGATGGCGCCCAGCAGGTTCGTGATGACCGCCGCGCCGTGGTAGGACATCTGCCCCCAGGGCAGCACATAGCCCATGAATGCGGTCGCCATCATCGCCAGATAGATCAGCATGCCGACGATCCAGGTCACTTCGCGCGGCTCTTTGTAGGAGCCGTAGAAGAGGCCGCGGAAGATGTGGATATAGACCGCCAGGAAGAACAGCGAGCCACCATTGGCATGCAGGTAGCGCAGCATGTGGCCGCCGTTGACGTTGCGCATGATATGCTCGACCGAGGCAAAGGCCATGTCGACATGCGGCGTGTAATGCATCGCCAGAACGATGCCGGTGACGATCTGCAAGACCAGGCAGAAGGCCAGCACGATGCCCCAGATCCACCACCAGTTGAGGTTCTTCGGCGTCGGGATCATCAGCGTGTCATAGACCAGGCTGACGATCGGCAGACGGCGGTGAAGCCAGTGTTCGAAGCCCGACTTCGGCTCGTAATGGTCGTGCGGAATTCCAGCCATGGTCAGCCCCCTCAGCCCAGCTTGATCGTCGTGTCGTCGGTGAAGGCCGCGACCGGAATGTCGAGATTGCGCGGCGCCGGTCCCTTGCGGATGCGCCCCGAGGTATCATAATGCGACCCGTGGCAGGGGCAGAACCAGCCGCCGAACTCGCCCGAGCCATTGCCGATCGGCACGCAGCCGAGATGGGTGCAGACCCCGATCATCACCAGCCATTCGCCGGCCTCGTCCATCGCCCGGTTCTGGTCGCTGGCATCGGCCTCGGCGGGAAGGTTGGCGTTGTCGGCCTTGTTGTCGATCAGGTCGCCCAGATTGACGGCGCGCGCCGCGTCGATCTCGTCCTGGCTGCGGCGGCGGACGAAGACCGGCTTGCCGCGCCACTTGACGGTCAACTGGGTGCCGGTCTCGACCCCGCCGACATCGACGAAGATCGACGACAGCGCCTGCACATCCGCCGAGGGGTTCATCTGGTCGACCAGCGTCCAGACCGCGGCACCGCCCGCGACCGCCCCGGCCCCTGCCGTGGCATAATAGAGGAAATCCCTCCGGCTGCCTGCGTGATCGTCTGCGTGGGACACGAGCAATTCTCCCTTCCTTGGCCGGCGGCCCGGCCCTGCAACAAACCGGCCACGGTTTCCCGCAGCCTTCAGCGCCGGTTATTAGCGGTCAATTCCGGGGCAGTCCAGCGGACATTGGCGCCGAGGCGGTCGCGACGAAGCGAT
>JBGSID010000089.1:0-9476 GCA_041751895.1 Lysobacteraceae bacterium
TGAAGCGCGCCGCCGCCATCGTCACCAATCGCGGTGGCCGCACCTGTCACGCAGCGATCATCGCCCGCGAACTGGGCGTGCCTGCCGTCGTCGGCACCGGCAATGCGCTGGACGCGATCGCCGACGGCCAGATCGTCACCGTGAGCTGCGCCGAAGGCGACACCGGTTTCATCTACGACGGTGCCCTGCCCTTCGAGCGCATCGTCACCGATCTCGAAAACATGCCGCCGGCGCCGCTCAAGATCATGATGAACGTGGCAAACCCGGAGCGCGCCTTCGATTTCGCGATGCTGCCGAACGCGGGGATTGGCTTGGCCCGTCTGGAAATGATCATTGCCAGCCACATCGGCGTGCATCCGAAGGCGCTGCTCGACTACGCCAACCAGGACGTGGACGTCAAACGCAAGATCGACGCGAAGATGGCCGGCTACGCCAGCCCGGTCGACTTCTACGTCGATCGCCTCGCCGAAGGCATCGCTACGATCACCGCCTCGGTCGCGCCGAATCCGGTGATCGTGCGCCTGTCAGATTTCAAGTCGAACGAATACGCGAATCTGATCGGCGGTGCGCGCTACGAGCCGCACGAAGAGAATCCGATGATCGGCTTCCGCGGCGCCAGCCGCTACATCGACCCGTCTTTCCGCGACGCATTCGCGCTGGAGTGTCGTGCGGTACGCAAGGTGCGCGAGACCATGGGCCTCGACAACTGCTGGGTGATGATTCCGTTCGTGCGCACGCTCGACGAGGGCCGCAAGGTCATCGAAGTGCTGCGCGAAAATGGCCTGGAGCAAGGCAAGGCCGGGCTCAAGATCATCATGATGTGCGAAGTGCCGTCGAACGCGCTGATGGCCGACGAATTCCTCGACATCTTCGACGGCTTCTCGATCGGCTCGAACGACATGACCCAGCTCACGCTTGGGCTGGATCGCGATTCGGCGATCGTCGCCAACCTGTTCGACGAACGCGACCCGGCGGTCAAGAAGCTGCTGTCGATGGCGATCCAGGCCGCGAAGCGCAAAGGCAAATACGTCGGCATCTGCGGCCAGGGGCCGAGCGACCATCCTGATCTCGCCGAGTGGCTGATGCAGGAAGGCATCGAGTCGGTGTCGCTGAACCCGGATACCGTTGTCGACACTTGGCTGCGACTGGCCAAGCTGAAGGCGCAGTGATTCCAATGCTGGAACGCTGGCTCGATTGGTTGAGTCAACGGGACTGGCCGGCATTGGCCAGCGAATGGGGGCTGCGCGTGCTCGCCGGGTTCGCGCTGCTTTATCTCGGCGCAAAACTCTCGCGCAGGATTTCCAGAGCGTCCGAGCTCGCGCTGCATCGTGCCGGTGTCGATGTCACCGCAGCGACCTTCCTGCGCAAGCTCGTGTATGTCGGGCTGATGGTGGTGGTGATTCTGGCGGTGCTGCAGATCTTCAACGTACCGATCAGCTCGGCGTTTGCTGTGCTCGGCGCTGCCGGTCTTGCCATTGGTCTGGCGCTGAAGGATTCGCTGTCGAACGTGGCTTCGGGCGTCGGGTTGGTGACGCTCAAGCCGTTCCGCGTCGGTGATGTCGTCACCATTGCGGGCATGAGCGGCAAAGTCGAATCCGTCAGCATTTTCCAGACCGTGCTGCGCGGCACCGACAATCAGACGATTACGCTGCCGAACAACCTGATCACGTCTTCGCCGATCGTCAACCTGACGCCAGACAAGATGCGCCGGATCGAGCTTGTGATCGGCATCGACTACGGTGACGACATCGAGACGGCACGTCAGGCCGCGATGACGGTGATCAGGGCCGATGCACGCGTGCTGCAGGAGCCCGTACCCGATGTGTTGGTGTACGCGCTTGGCAGCAGCGGTGTCGATCTGGGCATCCGCTGCCACGTTGCGAACGATGATTTCTTCGTCACCAAATGCGATTTACTGGAGCGTATCAAGGCGGCGTTCGAAGAGGCCGGCGTCAGCATCCCCTACCCGCAGCAGGACATGCATCTATACGTTCGTGATGCGTCTGGAAAACCTGTCGATATGGGCAAGGCGCTGTCGCGCTGAATGTGTTGTTGAGGCAACCTCGCCGAATCAGTCGATAGCGTGCCGCGTCGCGTCATTCAAGAACTGCTGCGATCGCCCGCGAGTGCGCCCATGTGGCGTCGATAGTGGCGCAGCTCGGTGATCGAATCGCGCACATCGCTGAGTGCGGTATGCGCTGATTCCTTGTGGATACCGGCCATGATGTGCGGTGCCCAACGCTTCGCAAGTTCCTTGAGCGTACTCACGTCCAGATTGCGGTAGTGGAAGAAGCGCTCCAGCTCCGGCATGCAACGATGCATGAAACGGCGATCCTGACAGATCGAATTGCCGCACATCGGCGAGGCCTTCGGTCCGACCCAGTTCTGCAGGAATGCGATCGTCCGCAGTTCGGCTTCACGCATCGTGACCCCTTCTGTCAGCACGCGCTGCCACAGCCCCGACTTGCGGTGCTGGTTGCGGTTCCAGTCGTCCATGGCTTCGAGCGTGGCAAGGTCGTGGGTGATCGCCAATGAGGGGCCGTCGGCCAGAATGTTGAGCTGGGCGTCGGTGACCACGGTGGCGATCTCGATGATCGAATCGTTGTCGGTATCGAGCCCGGTCATTTCCAGGTCGATCCAGATCAACCTGCCTTCGGTATGGGCGGCCTCTGCGGCCCGGATTTCATTGTCGCTGGTGAATATGGAGGCCATGCTGCTCGCATCGATGATCGTCAACCCGCATGATAGCCCAGCCTCCCCTGTCGGCCCATGCGCATGGCACTTATCCCGCCGTTGGATCACCACACTGTTCTCAGCGCGATGCTGGCACCCGCCCTGTTGATGGCGGCCACCGGCTCACTGTTGGTCTCTGCGAATGCGCGGTTGGCGCGCGTGGTCGACCGCCTGCGCAATCTGATCATCGCCTGGCAGCACGATGCACCCGATCGCGGCGAACGCGAAACCCAGATCCTGCACCACCGCAAACGCGCGGCATTGGTGCTCCGTGCGTGCTGGACGCTCTATGCCGCGCTGGGATGCTTCGTCGGCACCAGCCTCGCGCTGGCCGCCGACACGCTGCTGGGTTTCAGGCTCGGCGCGGTGCCCACCGTACTGGCAGTGCTTGGCATGCTGTGCCTGTTGGTCGCGAGCCTGGCGATGGGTCGGGAAGTGAGTCTGTCGGTGAAGAGCTTCGACCAGGAATTGGATCAGGAGCTCGCGCGCCGCCGCGCATGACCGCTGCGGCCGCGCACGGGAATTCCGGGCGCGGCCGTCTCTGAGACATCAGAACGTATGGCGAACGCTCAACCAGGCGGTCCTGGCGGGCAGCAGGTAGTACTGCGCATCGCCGAGCTCGCTTTCTGCGACCGGGTCGCGGCGGTCGGTCAGATTGGCGCCGTCAATCGCCACATCCCACGATTGGAAGTGATAGCCGATTCCGGCATCGACAGTGTTGTAACTCTCTGCCAAGGCCGTGTTGCGCTTGTTGAGATATCGCGCGCCGACATGGCTGCCCGTGAGATAGGCCCTGAAACCATTGGCCGGGGCATAGCGCAGGCCGATGCTGGACACGTGCTGCGGCGACATTTCCAGAAGATTGCCGCGAAGCTGTGTCGGCGTCGAACCAAACAACTGTACGTAATCGCCGAAGCGTGCGTCGTGATAAGCGTAGGTGCCGGATACGGTGAAGTCCTTCGCAGGACGCCAGTCGACTTCGAGTTCGGCGCCGTCGAACCGCTCGGACCCGGCGTTCACCAGACCCGGCGACCCGCTGACATCCTGGGTGACGACCAGATTCTCGAAGTCCATGCGGAACACCGACAGGTCCCAGTCGACTTGGCCCGAGAACAACCCGCCGCGCAGACCGATCTCGCGTGTTCTTGCGACTTCGGGCTTGAGAATGTCGGGCTCGGCCTCCGGGCCGAAGTCGACGACTGCGGGCTTGAAGGTCCGCCGATAGCCGCCGTAGAGGGTCACGTAATCATCGCCGGACTGCCAGAGCCGGTAGCTGGTGCCGAAGGCGCCGGACCAACGCTGCTCGTTACGGGTTTCGCGACTGTCGGGGTTGGCGGAAGGCGTCTGCTGTGCCCGTCGTGTCTCCTGGGTGTCGTTGTAGCGCAGCCCGGCTTCGACGCGCCAGGCGTCCGTCGGCGCCAACAGGAGGTCGGCGTACACGCCCGTGAATGATCGGCGATCGGCCAGTCGCGTGCTCTCGTCGAGCGGACGGCTGCGCGAAGACGGCGCGCTGCGGCCATCGCCGCGCACGGCATATTCGAAATTGTCGCTGTGCTGGCTGCCGTCGCCGTACAGGTGATCGACGCCCCACACCAGGGTCGCCGCCTTCGAGAATTCGGTACTGATGTGCGTGTCGAAGTACACATCGTCGGTCTCGCGCCGCTGGCGGTAGCCGTCCGCGTTGATGGTGACACCGTCGGTCGCGAAATCTTCGCGGAGGAAGCCGCGCACGATATCGGCCTTGGTATGCGTGGCCGCCAATCGGGTGTCCCAACGTCCCAGACCGGTGTCGCGCGTGTAGCCCAGCGACAGTTGGCTGCGATCCTCGTCCAGACGGGCATCGCCCGGATTGTGGTTGGCATCGCGGGGCACGCGCGTGGTCAAGGTCGCGCCCTCGCGCACGTGTGGGCTGTTCGGCGACTGCCGCAGTTGGGCGAGCTCCACGTCGGCAGTGAGGTCGCCGCCCGCAATCTCCGTGCCGAGGCGATAAAGCAGATGCGTGCGGCGCCAGTCGGCGCGATCGGCGGCGAGATCCTGACGCTCGCTGTCGACCATCAGTGATTGACGAACAGCACCATTGCCTTCGAACGGTAGGCTTGCGCCGACCCGCAAACCGCCACGCGTGCCGACCGCCACTTCGACTTCGCGTGGGCCTTTGCCAGCGGCGTAGTGAATGACGTTGATCACACCGACAAAGCTGGTGGCACCGTAACTGACGGGCGCGGCGCCTTTCAGGACTTCGATGCGTTCGACGCCGACGAGACTGAGCGTCGACAGGGCCGGGACGAACGCGCCACCAGCGGGAACACCATCGACCAGCAGCAGGAAGGCGTCGAATTCGCGCAGACCGCGCAGTGCCGGTACCGATGACGCCGGGCCGCCGTCGCCGCCGGAGGCGATATCGACACCCGACACCAGCGTCAGGGCAGTCCGCAGGTCGCGTGCGCCGCGTGCGCGCAGATCAGCGGCATCGACCACGCTGACGGATGCAGTGCCGTCGCGGAGCGACAGTGGAATCTTCGCGCTGGTGACCTGGACGGCATCGAGCACTTCGGGCTCGGCGGCATGGGCGAACAGCGGGGCGCACAGTACAAGCAGGATCGCATGCGACAGGGGACGCATCATGAAATGGACTCAGTTCGGAAGGTAGGGGGATCGTCGGCCTATGACCTCGGCGGCAGACGGCGTTCATGGCGATCCGAGGCAATGCATTGGCGGAAATATCCAGAACATTCCGGCATCCATGTGGACTCGGGGACCCGGATTTTCCACCCCATTGCGCATCAGGCGGCCGAATAACAGCACATCAACGCCCGGCCGGCAAACGCCATCGGTCATGCGATGTGATCAGTGCTGCGATGCACTGACCGGTTCACAGCGGCGGTTTGCCGCGTTTGCGCCGGAAATAATTCGTCAGCATCGTCCCGGCCTTGTCTGCCAACAGTCCGCCTTGCACTACCACGCGGTGGTTGTGCCGTGGGTCCGTGAGCAGATCGAAGACGCTGCCCGCAGCGCCGGTCTTGGGATCGCTGGCGGCGTAGACGACACGCGCCACGCGGGCATGCACCATTGCCATCGCGCACATCGCGCAGGGTTCGAGGGTGACGTAAAGCGTGCAGCCGACCAGCCGGTGATTCGCCAATGTCCTGCCGCCTTCGCGCATCGCGACAATTTCAGCGTGTGCGGTGGGGTCGTGCGTGCCGATGTTGCGATTCCAGCCTTCCGCGATCATGTGGCCGTCGGCATCGATCAACACCGCACCCACAGGGATTTCGTCGTCCTCGCGCTCGGCGCGCTCTGCCAGCGCGAGCGCATGCGTCATCCATCGCAGATCGGATTCATTCCAGATCAATTCGGTGGAGATGTCGTCAGACATGCTCTGGACAGTCATGCTCTGGGCAGTGGTGTCCTCATCGCACTGTTTTTTTTCGTCGATGACCTGCATGCTCGTCCGCATTCCGCCGCGATTTTCGTTGTGCCGGGAGAATGATGAGCGTTGTGCGGGCCTGTGTCATCTGCCAGCTTTTCACGGCGCTCAGGACGATCAAGGATTAGCGCTCGATGAGCGAATGACAGGGGAAGTTCCATCATGACCAGCATCACCGACCACGCCACCTCCCATGCGGCGGGTTGCCAGGAAACTCCGATCACCTTGCCGCCGACGCTGCCGGCCAGTCCATGCTGCTGCGACAGCGACCCGATTGCCGGCCTCAAACAACTGTTCGTCGATTATTTCCAGGGCGCAGGCATGGCCGCCGGCCGCGATCCCGCGACACGGCCCGTCTTCCTGCGCCTGCACGGCGTCGCCCACGGCCGCTTCGTGATCGAGCCCGATCTGCCCGAGGCGCTGCGTGTGGGTGTCTTCGCGCAACAGCCGGAATACCCGGTGTGGGTGCGCTTCTCCAGCGACGTGCAGCCAGGCCGGGCCGACCTGAAAGGCACGATGGGCATCGGCATCAAACTCTTCGGTGTGGCTGGCGAAAAACTGCTCGAACCCGATCAGGATGCGACCACCCACGATTTCATCCTGCAGAACCATGACGTGTTTTTCGTCGATACGGCGAAGGATATGTGTGAGTTCACCTGCCAGTCGTTGCACGGCAAGGGCGACGACTACCTGCGGCAACATCCGAAGACGAAGCAGATCCTCGACGATATGTCGAAGCAGGTTGCCTCGGTGCTGGTCAGCGACTACTGGAGCGTGCTGCCTTCGCGTTTCGGTGACGATGCCGGCACAGCCAACCGCTACGTCAAATACAAACTCGAGCCGATCGAACCGCTTGAACCGGTCGCTTCGAGCGACGGCGAGCCCGATTACGGCGATCCCACGTATCTGCGCGCGGATCTGCATGCACGCATATCGCGCGGCGAAGCGCGGTTCCGCTTCATGGTGCAGTTCCAGACCAACGACCAGGACATGCCGCTGGATGCCGCCACCGTGCAGTGGAGCGAAACCGCCAGCCCGCCGATCCATGTCGCGACCCTGATCCTGCCGCAGCAGGATGCCGGCAGCCGTGGACAGTCGACCTATGGTGAGAATCTCGCCTACAACCCGTGGCACGCCCTGCCCGTGCACGCGCCGGTCGGCAGCATCGCTGATGCACGCAAAGTCGTATATCGCGCATCTGCAGCGAATCGTCGCAACGTCAACGGCGTGCCGTTGGCCGAACCCGTCATGCCTCGTCCTTCCGAATACGCCCCAGGAGTGCCCTACCCCATGAGCATGGATACCCAGATCGTTCGCGCCGCCATTCACCCGGCCATTGGCGTCGCCCGCGTCGGCAACAGCGAAACCGGGTTCTATATCGGCCCACAGGTCGCAGACCCGGCGCCGATGCCGGTCGGCTTCTATCGCGATGCCACCGGCGCGCTCAAGCGCGAAGCCGCACAGTTCCGCATTTACGGCTACAACGCCGCCGGCGAAGTCGTGCGCGAATTGACTTCCGATTGGGCCGATATCACCTGGTCGGCGCATGTCGTCAATCGCAAGGCGGCCTGGTACCAGTGGCAGATCGCGATGGATATTCCGGAAGCTGTGGACGTTGTCGTGCCGAAGCGCAACGCCCAGGTCACTGCGCGCGACACCTTGATCATCGACCCCGGCAAGCAGTCGATTGCCGGCAAGAACGCAGCGCCGGTCATGTGCACCGGCGCATTCACCGGCGTGCCGGTGAAGATCGGCGAACTGCAGACCGACGCCAGCGGCAGGCTGCTGTTTCTCGGCGGCCATGGCGTCTCGGCATCGCCGACCGGCGCGACGATCTTCAACAGCAAGGACCCGAACGGATTCATCAATGCCGACGACTGGTACGACGACACCTGCGACGGCTCGGTGTCGGCGACGGTCAGCATCGAGGGTCGCAGTCTTCCGGTGGAATCCGCATGGGTGGTGACCGCGCCGCCGAATTACGCGCCGCAGGTCAAAGCCGAGCGCACGCTCTACGACCTGCTCTATGACCTGTACGTGCAGGCGGGCTGGATGCAGGCGCCGGTATCCGTGTCGTTCACTGATGATGTCTTTCCGGTTCTGCAGCGGCTCTCGGGGCTGCAGTGGGTCAATCAGGGCTTCGCCACGTTGTTCGGCCACAACGGCCGCTACGATTTTGAAAACGCGGCCTTCATTGCGCAGCTGTCGGCGAAAGTGCCGGTTGGTGATTACGATCCGAATGCAGAGCTGCGGCGTCAGGTGTTCAACAGCTTCCGTCCGCCGAATCCGCCCGATGGCAACCAACTGCCGTGGCCATGGGTCTATGGCGATGCGATGGAAGTACCCGCCGGCGAGAGCCCGCGCCAGAACGCGAGCGTCAGCCAGACCCAGTACACCGTCCTGCAGCGCTGGATGAACGGCGATTTCCAGCCCGACTGGGGCAGCACACAACCGCCGCACAGCATCGACAAAGTGCCGCTGGCGCAACAACCGGCGATGCTCGATCGCGCCGCACTGGAGTTCTGTCTCGCCGACGCCTTCCACCCGGGTTGCGAAATGACCTGGCCGATGCGGCACCTGACCATGTACGACAAGCCGTTCCGCATCCGCCTGCGGCCGGAGGGCGTGAAAGAGCCTGACTACGGCACGACGCTCGACCAGGCGACGGCGCTGTCCGCAAACGGCCCGCTGTACGCGCAGTCTCCGGGCGACATCAATCGTTGGATGGGGCTGCCCTGGCAGGCGGATACCGCCTATTGCCGCGCCGGTTACGACACCGCCTACGACCCGTTCGCGCCGACCTTCTGGCCCGCCCGTGTGCCGAACCATGTGCTGACCGCCGAGGACTACGCCATCGTGGTCGATGCGGCGCAGCCGATGCCGCGCCGCATCGAAGCCTTCAGCAATCGCACCAGCTGGAACAAGCCGCTGCACGGCACCACCGCCGGTCAGATGGAGCAGATGGTGCGGATCTTCGGCTCGATGGGCCTCGTTGAAGTGAGACCGGGCGTCGAAGGTGATCCTGCTTTCCCGACCACCATGATGGTGGCGTCCTATGGCCCCGACGTGGCGCCTGCGGATGCGTCCAGCATGAGCGCGGCCGCGAAGGCGAAACCGATGCTGACGGCCGCCGCCAGCGACGAGGTGAACCTCAAAGCGCATCCGAAGATGCGTCCGCTGCCGCAGACCGCGAACTTCGACAGTCGGGAAGACGCGGAGCAGGCACCGCTGCCGGTGCGTCACGGCCGCAAACGCGACTGACCGGTGCGCGCGAGCGCCTACGATGTAGCCATCGCAGGCGGCGGTCCGGCCGGGG
>JBGSID010000090.1:0-1518 GCA_041751895.1 Lysobacteraceae bacterium
GCGGGCATTGGAACTGGCGACACTCGATGGCGACGAGGCGCTTGCTGCTGTGCGCTCGGGTCTGGAGCGTGCGGGGCTCGATCAGGAGCGCCGCGCGCTGCGGCTGCGACCACAGGCGCTAACGTTCGATTGGCCGGCGCCAGACACCCTGACGCTGCGCTTCGGATTGCCGGCCGGATGCTACGCGACCACGGTGCTGGCCGAGTTGGGGGCAGTCGTCGCCGAGTCGTCCCGGAGCTGATCAGCATCGGCTCCGCCCGACCGCTGGTCGGAAAACCAAGCCCGGCACTGCCGTCGTGCCGGCAGGCGCGTATAAGCCAGAAGTACGCCCGTGCCTTCGCCGGGTGGATCACACGCTGTTGTCTCTCGGAGGTTTTCGATGAACATCATGTTGTGCTCGATCGTTGTCCTGGCTGCCGGTCTGTCGTTGTCGAGCTGCAGGACCATGGATGAATCTGCGGCCTATGTTCCGGCGTCGAAACCCGTGGCGGTCGCTACGACGTATCAGCCGCGGATCGAGGAAAACGCGGCGTATGTGTCCTATGTCGAAAGCGTGGCCCGTCGGCGCGGCGTGGCTGTGCGCTGGGTCAACAAGCCGGTGAAGCGTCACGTCGATCAGCCGTAAACCCGTCCTGAGTCTCCGGCTGATGGGTGATGCTGTCTCGTGCTGCGGCATCACAGGGACTATGGCGTGTACGCAGGTCTGCGTCGTCAGAGCCCATAGCGCTCGACTGACGCCTGATGTGGGTGCGTGTCGGTACCGCTTGCTTCCGCAAGCGCCAGCCATGACGGGCGGTGTGCCCACGCCCGAGTCGCCTCGTCCAGCGCAGCGTCGATCTGCGCCGGTGCTATCGATTCGGGTGCGGACACGGTGAAGATGATGCCCGGCAGGGTCGCCATCTCGTCGCCATCATCACGGACGTCTTCACGATCGCTGAGTGTGTAGCCGTCGCTGCTGTGGATCCACACTCGCCAGTCGCGGGCATGCATCGCTTCGCGAAGTGCGTCGAAGGCCTCTTCGCCGGGATGCGGCCCGTCAACGATCCAGCTGCGTCCGTAGCCGCCCTGCGACAAGGTATGGATCGCGCGGAAGGTCGGCATGAAATGCTTCCGCTCTTCTTCGTCGTTCGGTGGTGGATACAGGTATTCCGCATCGAAGACGATGCGATTGCCGACCCGCTGCGGGTGCGACGGGGGCGCGTTCTCCAGCACGACCGCATGCACGGGGCCGCTGCGGCGCGCGTAGTAGTCGATGGGTTTTCCGTCTGCGGTGAGGCGCAGGATGACCCATCCCCAATCTTCGTCGATGGGGCCTTCGTCCGTGCTGAGTTCCATGCCCAGATGCGCTGCGGTCGCGCGCACGCCGGCCCAGTCTTCAGCAGCGCTCGCGGCGGTCAGGTAATCCCATCGCGGCGACCGGTCGTCCGGATTGGCTTCGCACACTTCGAGATACCGCGCCGCCGCGTCGGCGAACCGGCGTTGTTCCATGAGGCTCGACGCCAGCAGCCTGCGCGCGCC
>JBGSID010000091.1:0-3803 GCA_041751895.1 Lysobacteraceae bacterium
AGCGCTGCCGTCGCGGGCGGCTTCCGGCCACGACGCGGTGCGCACGGTGGCGACCACGACCTGATCGGCAGCGGCTTCGACCGTGATGATGGCGTTGCCGGCGTAGATCGGGCGCTGGAAGGTATGACTGCCGTCGACGGCCATGATGTCGGAGACCTGCGACACGCCCAGCAGCGCGGCGACGCAGGGCATCAGGTCCTTGCCGAAGGTGGTGCTGGGGCCGAACACATGGCTGTAGCCGGCGGCGACCGCGGCGACCTGGGGTGCCAGCACCTGGGCGATGGCATTGGCGTTGGCGGCATTCGCGATCGTGAGCACTTTGGCGACACCGGCGAGCTGTACGGCTTCGGCTGCGACGCCGGCCGGGTGGGCGGCAAGAACAACAATATCGATGGCTTCGGGGTTCAGCGCCTGGGCGGCCGACACGCACTTCGCGGTGGACGCATTGAGTTTGCCGTCGAGATGTTCACAAACAATTAGAACCTTGCTCATGGGGATGTCCATGTAGGGTGGGCCATGGCCCACCATTGCGGGATATCGGTTTGCGGTGAAGCTGGGCCGAAGAAGCGGCCTCGATCATTGCAACCGTCATCGGACAGTCGCAATGGTGGGCCAGGCCCCACCCTACAGCAGGCCTTTTGCTTTCAACGCCGCGACCAGTTCGGCAGCGTCCTTGACCATCACGCCCTTGCTGCGCTTCGGCGGCGGCGCGTAATGGGTGGTCGTGAGCGTGTCGCCGGATTCGACGCCGAGGTCGGCAAATTGAATCGTCTCCATCGGCTTGCTTTTGGCCTTCATGATGTCCGGCAGCTTGATGAAGCGTGGTTCGTTCAGGCGCAGGTCGGTGGTGACCACCGCCGGCAGATCGACTTCGAGGGTTTCCAGACCGGCGTCGACTTCACGGACGACGGTGGCTTTGCCGTCGGCGATGTCGAGTTTTCCTGCGAAGGTCGCCTGCGGGCGGCCCCACAGCGTCGCCAGCATCTGCCCGGTCTGGTTGGCGTCGTCGTCGATCGCCTGTTTGCCGAGAATCACGAGGTCGGGCTGTTCCCGCTCGATCAGTTTGAGCAGGGCGCGGGCGGCGGTGAGCGGCTGCATCCCGGCGTCGCTGACGACGTGGATAGCGCGGTTCGCGCCCATCGCCAGACCATTGCGCAGATGCGGTTGGGCATCGGCCGGGGCGATCGTGGCAACCACGACCTCGGTGGCGATGCCCTTGTCGCGCAGGCGCAGGGCTTCTTCCAGCGCAATCTCATCGAACGGGTTGGGCGACAGTTTGACGCCATCGGTGACCACGCCGGAACCATCCGGCTTGACCTGGATGCGGACGTTGTAGTCCACCACGCGCTTGTAGCCGACGAGGATCTTCATCGTTCGGGATGTCCTTGAGGCGGGAGAGGAGCCTGACCATTCGGAATGGCCGGGCGAAGACTTGGAATTTTAGCGTTTTGGGGCATGGGCCGCGAGTTTGGCCTCTGGGGCAGTCACGGATTCATACGGCTGCCGCACCCTTGATCAGATCTGCCGCACGTTCCGCGATCATGATGGTCGGGGCGTTGGTGTTGCCGCCGATCAGGCTGGGCATCACCGAAGCGTCGATCACGCGTAGCCCCTCCACACCGTTCACCCGCAACTGCGGGTCGACGACGGCATCCGCGTCGTTGCCCATCCGGCAGGTACCGATCGGGTGATAGACGCTTTCGGCCTTGGCGCGGATGAACTCGATCAGTTCGCTGTCGCTGAGGTCGGTGCGTGTGGGGAAGATCGGCGTGCCGCGATAACGGTCGAAGGCCTTTTGCGCGAGTAGATCGCGCGAGAGCTTGGCGCATTCGAGCATCATCTTCAGATCGAAGCCTTCGGCATCGCTGAGGTAATTCGCTTCGATCCGTGCCTTGTCCCCGGCGCGATTGCTGGCCAGCGACACCCGGCCGCGGCTGCGCGGGCGCAGGAAGCAGGCGTGGAGGGTGTAGCCGTCGCCTTGCAGACGCTGGCGGCCATGGTCGTCCAGCATCGCTGGAACGAAATGGAACTGGATATCGGCACGGTCGTCAGGCGCGAGAGCCGAACGCGCGAAACCGCTGGCTTCGGCGATGTTGCTGCTGCCCGGGCCGGTGTGGCCGCGCATGAAATACTGGAACCCGACCTTGATGTCGCTGATGCGGTCGTAGGTGATGCGTTGTGTCGAATGGAACAACGTGCAGACATCAAGATGATCCTGCAGGTTGCCGCCGACTCCGGCGCGGTCAGCAACCACATCGATGCCCTGGCGGCGCAGGTCGTCGGCGGGGCCGATGCCGGAAAGCATCAGCAATTGCGGCGAGTTGATCGCGCCGCCGCTGAGGATGACTTCACGTGCCGCCGGCTGGTGATAGGCCTGGCCGCGCATGGTGTAGGTGACGCCGTTGGCGCGACGGCCCTCGAACGTGATGCGGCTGACTTGCGCGCCGGTGTGGATGGTCAGGTTCGGGCGCTGCCGGACGGGGTTGAGGTAGGCGACCGCCGACGAGCAGCGTGTGCCGTCGCGCTGGGTCACCTGGTAGAAGCCGACGCCTTCCTGCCTCTGGCCGTTGAAGTCTTGATTGTGTGCAAGGCCGATCTGTTGCCCTGCATCGATGAATACTTGCGACAACGGATTGGTGTAACGCAGATCCGAAACGCTCAGGGGGCCGTCGCCGCCATGCAGCTCATCGCCGCCTCGGCTGTTGCCTTCCGATTTCTTGAAATAGGGCAGGACGTTGTCCCAATCCCAGCCGGTCGCGCCCTGCGCCGCCCAATCCTCGTAATCGCTGGAGACGCCGCGGATGTAGCACATCGCGTTGATCGAGCTGGAGCCGCCGAGGACTTTGCCACGCGGCCACCACAGCGTGCGATGGTTGAGATGGGGTTCGGCGATGGTGTCGTAATCCCAGTTGATCCCCTTCCTGTTGACCAGCTTGGACAGGCCAGCGGGCATGTGGATGAAGGGGTGCCAATCGCGCGGGCCGGCTTCGAGGAGAAGGACTTTGACCGTAGGGTCTTCGCTGAGGCGGTTGGCGAGAACGCAACCTGCCGAGCCGGCGCCGATGATGATGTAGTCGAACACGCACACACCTTATGAAATCGTCGTCATGGACACTATGCCCGCCAGCTAGAGCAAATACTCGGGAAGACTGGGCTTCCGCGATGGTCTGGCGGCAACTGCCGCCATCGGCTAACGTGGCGCGCTCATGCCAGCTGAGCCACATTGATGAGCGTCGACGCCGACTCCAGCGCAAAGCGCCGTGTTCGGGATGGCGAATGGACGGCCGTCGCCTGGTCGTTCCTCTATTTTTTCTGCGTACTGTCGGCCTATTACGTGATCCGGCCGGTGCGCGATCAGCTGTCCGCTGCCGTCGGTTCGACGCAATTGCCGTGGTTCTATGCGGCCGTTTTCGTCGCGACCCTGATCCTGACGCCGGTCTTCGCCTGGCTGGTCGGGCGCTATCCAAGGCGCATCGTGGTGCCTGCGGTGTATCTGTTCTTCATCGCATGCCTGCTTGGCTTCATTCCGCTGTTCACCCATGAGGGCCTGCTCTCGCCGCGCGCGCTGGGCATCGTGTTCTTCGTCTGGATCAGTGTGTTCAATCTGTTCGTGGTGTCGGTGTTCTGGAGTTTCATGGCCGATATCTGGAGCGACCAGCAGTCGCGGCGGCTGTTTCCGATCATCGCGGTGGGCGGCTCGCTCGGTTCGCTGCTGGGCCCGGTGATGGCGCTGTCGCTGGTCGACGTCATCGGCGTTGCGCCGCTGCTGGTCGTGTCGGCGACATTGCTGGGCGTCGCCGTCG
>JBGSID010000092.1:0-2974 GCA_041751895.1 Lysobacteraceae bacterium
GGTCGGCCGACTGATCACCGCTTATCGCTCGCGCGGCCATCTCGGCGCCGACATCGACCCGCTGGGCATGCTGGAGAAACCGGACGCCCCGGACCTCGGCCTCGCGTTCCACCGCCTGTCCGACAACGACCTCAACGACGAATTCAGCACCGGCGGCGTGGCCGGGCAACCCCGGATGAAGCTGCGCGACCTGCTCGCACGGCTCAAAGCGACCTACACCGGCTCCATCGGCGCTGAATTCATGCATATCACCGACGCCGAACAGCGCCGCTGGATGTATGAGCGTCTGGAAAACGCCGGCGGCGACTACCAGCGCACCGATGACGACAAGCACCGGATCCTGGAACGGCTGACTGCAGCCGAAGGCCTCGAACGCTATCTGCACACCAAATATGTCGGCCAGAAACGCTTCTCGCTGGAAGGCGGCGACTCGCTGATCCCGATGCTGGACGTGATGATCCGCCGCGCCGGCAGCGACGGCGTCAAGGACGTGGTCCTGGGCATGGCCCATCGCGGCCGTCTCAACGTACTGGTCAACACCCTCGGCAAACCGCCGCGCAAGCTGTTCGACGAATTCGAAGGCAAGTTCGACCACGACGAACACGCCCATGCTGGCGACGTGAAATACCACATGGGCTTCAGCGCCGACGTCGCCACACCCGGCGGCCCCGTGCACTTGGCCCTCGCCTTCAATCCCTCACATCTCGAAATCGTCGACCCGGTCGTCGCCGGCAGCGTCCGTTCGCGCCAGCACCGACGTGGCGACAAGACACGCAAACAGGTCGTGCCGATCATCATGCACGGCGACGCCGCATTCGCCGGCCAGGGCGTGGTGATGGAACTCTTCCAGATGTCGCAGGCACGCGGTTTCGCGGTCGGCGGCACCATCCACGTCGTCATCAACAACCAGGTCGGCTTCACCACCAGCGAACGCCAGGACGCGCGCTCCACGCTGTACTGCACCGATGTCGCCAAGATGGTCGGCGCGCCGGTGCTGCACGTGAATGGCGACGACCCGGAAGCCGTCGCCTTCTGCGCCGAAATGGCCTTCGATTTCCGCCAACAGTTCAGCAAGGACGTCGTCATCGACCTCGTCTGCTATCGCCGCCACGGCCACAACGAAGCCGACGAACCGGCCGCAACCCAGCCGCTGATGTATCAGATCATCCGCAAGCGCAAGACCACGCGCGAGCTGTACGCCGAACGTCTGGCCGGCAAGGGCACTCTCAAGATCGAAGATGCGCAGGCGCTGGTCGACGGTTTCCGGCAGAAGCTCGACGACGGCATGGTCACCACTGAACTTGCGCAGGTGAAACCCGACGCATACGCGATCGACTGGCGTCCGCTGCTTGCCGGCAAGCTGAGCGATGCGGTCGACACGCGCGTTCCGCGCAAGAAACTCGATCAACTCGCGAAGACCATCAACACGCTGCCCAACGACGCCAGCCTCCACCCGCGCGTCGCCAAGATCTACGAAGACCGCCGCAAGATGGGCGCCGGCGAACTCGCGGGCGACTGGGGCTTCGCCGAGAACCTCGCCTACGCCGCACTGCTCGACGAAGGCTTCAAGCTGCGTCTGGTCGGCCAGGACTGCGGTCGCGGCACCTTTTTCCACCGCCACGCGATCCTGCACGACCAGAAAACCGATGAGGACCACATGCCGCTGCGGCAACTGGTCAAGAATCCGGAAGACGCCACCATCATCGACTCGCTGCTCAGCGAAGAAGCGGTCATGGCGTTCGAATATGGCTACTCCACCGCCGACCCGCATACGCTCGACGTCTGGGAAGCCCAGTTCGGCGACTTCGCCAACGGCGCGCAGGTGGTGATCGACCAGTT
This sequence comes from Lysobacteraceae bacterium, assembly GCA_041751895.1. Taxonomy (GTDB): domain Bacteria; phylum Pseudomonadota; class Gammaproteobacteria; order Xanthomonadales; family Xanthomonadaceae; genus Lysobacter_I. The sequence goes on from JBGSID010000092.1 coordinate 1,840, forward strand.
CCTGTCTTCGGGCGAAGCCAAGTGGGGCCGTATCTGCGGCCTGGTGCTGTTGCTGCCGCACGGTTACGAAGGCCAGGGCCCGGAACACAGCTCGGCACGACTGGAACGCTTCCTGCAGTTGTGCGCGCTGGACAACATGATGGTCTGCACGCCGACCACGCCCGCACAGGCCTTCCACATGATCCGCCGGCAGATGCGCATGAAAACGCGCAAGCCGCTGGTAGTCATGACGCCCAAGTCGCTCCTGCGCCACAAACTGGCGGTCTCCAGCCTGGACGAGCTCGCAAACGGCGAATTCCAGCATCTGATCCCGGACAACAGCGCCAACGCGAAATCGGTGAAGCGCATCGTGCTCTGCGGCGGCAAGGTGTACTACGACCTGCTCGAAGAAGCCCAGAAGCAGGCCCTGAAGGACGTTGCGCTGATCCGTATCGAGCAGCTCTACCCGTTCCCACGCGCCAAACTCATTGCCGAACTCAAACGTTATCCGAAGGCGACCCAGGTCGTGTGGTGCCAGGAAGAACCGCAGAACCAGGGCGCCTGGTATCAGATCCAGCATCACCTGCGCTTCTGCGTGCAGGACACGCAGACGCTGAGCTACGTCGGTCGCAGCCGATCGCCCTCGCCCGCCGCAGGCCATTTCAACGATCACGTGCGGGAACAGCTCAAGCTGATCGCCGATGCACTGGTCAATCCGCTCAACGGCGAACACGCCGACGAATGATGCTTCGCGCCGGCGCTCAACAGCGCCGGCTTACCTTTTCAACACCGCTGTCAGGACGCCCCCATGGCCATCGAAATCAAGGTCCCCGTTCTTCCCGAATCCGTCTCCGACGCCGTGATCGCCACGTGGCACAAAAAGGCGGGCGATGCGGTCAAGCGCGACGAGAATATCGTCGACCTCGAAACCGACAAGGTCGTGCTGGAAGTGCCTTCGACGGTCGACGGCGTGATCAAGGAACTGAAGTTTGCTGAAGGCGCCACCGTTCTCAGCCAGCAGGTCATCGCTGTGATCGAGGAGGGCGCGGTCGCGGCGGCACCGGCCACTGCTCCCGCAGGAGCGACGGAAGCAGCGAAACCGACCACCTCGAATACGCCTGTCGCGGCTCCCGCCGCTCCCGCGAAAAGCGCTGCC
>JBGSID010000093.1:0-3512 GCA_041751895.1 Lysobacteraceae bacterium
GCATCAGCGGCGGGCGGCGTGACTTCAGCCGGCGCAGCCTCTACGGGAGCAACAGGCGCGGGCGCATTCTTGGCACGCTCGGCAGCCAGCCACTGTTCGAATTCCGCCTTCGGAACCACTTTGACGACGATCGGCATGAAGCCATGGTCCTTGCCGCACAGCTCGGCGCACTGACCACGATACAGGCCCGGCGTTTTCACCTCGGTCCATGCCTCATTGATGATGCCGGGAATCGCGTCCTGCTTCCAACCCAGTGCCGGCACCCACCATGCGTGGATCACGTCATCGGCGGTGATCAGGAAGCGGATCTTGGTATCGGCCGGCAACACCAGCGCATTGTCGACATCGAGCAGGTAGTTCGGATGATTGGCCGTCCGCGCATCGACATGACTCTGGCGGATCTCGTCGCTCTTGCGATCAAGGCGGCTGGTGTAGCTGACGGCGTCGCCTGGTTTCTCGCCCGGATATTCATACTTCCAGAGCCACTGGTAACCGGTGATCTTGACGGTCATCGCGGCATCGCGCGTGTCGTACATGGCGATCAGCTTGTTGGTCGCCGGGAAGGCCATCATGACCAGAAGGATGACGGGGACCACCGTCCAGATGATTTCGAGCGTGGTGCTGTGGGTGAAATTGACGTCGGGCTTGGCGCCTTTCGATTTGCGGAACTTGAACATGGCATAGGCCATGGCGCCAAAAACGATCACACCGATCACAACGCAGATCCACAACGCCAGCATGTGAGCGTCGTAGGCATGTTCCGAGGACGCGGTGACGCCACGTCCCATATTGAGCTGCCAGGGCTGCGGATCGGCCGATTGGGCCATCGCTGCCACCGGCGCCAGAAGCACCGCTGCTGGCAGCGCCAACAACGTCCGACCCCAATTTGTCCAACACGCACGCGCTTGCAACATGGCCCAAAACCCCAAAAGTCGTGACTCGCTCGAATGTTTACGTACGAAGAGAACCATGCGGCGGAGATTGGCTTGGGTGCCAGACGGCCGCGAATCGGTTCCGGGAAACCGAAGAATGGTAGCCCTTCGCGCCCTTGACGGGCAAGCAAGTGTTGCTTGGGGAGACGCCCTCTGCCGCGCCACAGGGATGCGAGCCCTGCGGCGGTCGCTGATAGAATCCGCGACTTCTCCGCCCGCCGGACAACCCTGAACGTGATCGCCAGCAAGATCCTGTCCCCAGAACTGCCGGCAGAGCCAGAGGCCCAGCGCGCCGCGATCACCGCCGCCTGGGTCCGCGACGAAGCCGAACATGTGCGCGAACTGCTCGCCGCCGCGCGCCAGCCCGACACCGATCGTGTTCAGATCCAGGCCACCGCCGCCGATCTTGTTCGCCGGGTCCGCACCCGCGCACAGGACCAGGGCGCGATCGAAGCCTTCATGCGCCAATACGACCTCGGCAGCGAGGAAGGCGTGCTGTTGATGTGCGTGGCCGAGGCCCTGCTGCGCATTCCGGACCAGGACACCGCCGACAAGCTGATCCGCGACAAACTCGGAGAAGCCGACTGGAAACGGCACATGGGCCAGTCGGATTCGGTGCTGGTCAACGCCTCGACCTGGGGGCTGATGCTCACTGGCCGGCTGGTGGATCTGGCCGACGACACCAAACGCGACGTCCACAACGCCTTCAAACGCCTGATCGGCCGGGTCGGCGAACCAGTGATCCGGCTCGCAGTGCGCCAGGCGATGCGGATCATGGGCCATCAATTCGTGATGGGCCGCACGATCGGCGAAGCGCTCGCGCGCAGCCGCAAGGGCAACAACGCAAATTACCGCTATTCCTTCGACATGCTCGGCGAAGGTGCGCTGACGACAGCTGATGGCCTGCGCTATCTCGAAGCGTATCGGGCAGCGATTCACGCCATCGGCAAGAGCGGTTCATTTCTCGATGCCGATGTCTTCGCCGTGCCGAGTATCTCGGTCAAGCTATCCGCGCTGCATCCGCGCTACGAACACGCCAAGCGCGCTCGGGTGCTGGCGGAACTCGGGCCGCGTCTGCTGGAACTCTCGCAGCTTGCGAAGCAGTATGGCATCGGTCTGACCATCGACGCCGAAGAAACCGACCGCCTCGAACTCTCGCTGGACCTGATCTTCCAGGTGCTGGCCGACGCATCGCTCCATGGCTGGAACGGCTTCGGCATCGTCGTGCAGGCGTATCAGAAACGCGCGCCGTTCGTGATCGACTACATCGCCGACATGGCCCGCCGCCTCGGCCGCATCATCCCCGTACGTCTGGTGAAAGGCGCGTACTGGGACAGCGAGATCAAACGTGCACAGGTTGATGGCCAGATCGGCTATCCGGTGTTCACGCGCAAACCGAACACCGACGTGTCGTATCAGGCCTGCGCACGCCGCCTGCTCGACGCGACTGACGCGGTCTACCCGATGTTCGCGACACACAACGCGCAAACCATCGCCGCCATTCACCGCATGGCCACCGGCAAAGCCTACGAATTCCAGAAACTCCACGGCATGGGCGACGATCTCTACGCCGAAGTGATTCCGGTCGACCGTCTGAACGTGCCGTGCCGCGTCTACGCACCGGTCGGTTCGCACGAGGATCTGCTGCCATATCTGGTCCGCCGTCTGCTCGAAAACGGCGCGAATTCAAGCTTCGTCAACCGCATCACCGATGAAGATGTGTCGATCGACGACCTGATCCGCGACCCGATCGAAACCGTCTCCGCATTCGACACCCTCCCGCATCCGCGCATCCCGCTGCCGGTCGACATGTTCCGCAGCTTCGGACAGGACAGAGACAACTCCATGGGCATCAACCTCGCCAACGACGCGCAGCTGCGCACGCTCGCCGAACAGATCAACGCCGCGGTCACCGACTGGCGCGCCGCGCCGCTGGTGCCGGGCGCATCGGTCTCAGGCGACGACATCGCCGTGACCAATCCCGCCGATCGCCGTCAAACGATTGGTCATTGGAAAGCCTCCGACAGTGCCACCGTGGAGAAGGCGCTGCAGAATGCTGTCGCCGCGCAGCCGGCGTGGGACGCGCTCCCCGCCGCCAGCCGCGCGACGATTCTCGAACACGCCGCCACCCTGCTCGAAGCGCGTATGCCGCAGTACATCGCGCTGTGCACCAAGGAAGCCGGCAAGACCATCTCCGACGGTGTCGCCGAAGTGCGCGAAGCCGTGGATTTCCTGCGCTACTACGCCGGACAGGCGCGCAAGCTGTTCGCGCCCGAAGCCCTCCCCGGCCCGACCGGCGAATCGAATACGCTGCAGCTCGCCGGTCGCGGCGTCTTCGTCTGCATCTCGCCGTGGAACTTCCCGCTGGCGATCTTCATGGGCCAAGTTGCCGCAGGGCTCGCCGCCGGCAACAGCGTGATCGCGAAACCAGCCGAACAGACGAATCTGATCGGTTACTACGCTGTCAAACTCATGCATGAAGCCGGCGTGCCCGAAGCCGTGCTGCAGTTCCTGCCCGGCGACGGCGCCACCGTCGGTGCCGCGCTGACCCGCGACGCACGCGTGGCCGGCGTCGCATTC
>JBGSID010000094.1:0-2208 GCA_041751895.1 Lysobacteraceae bacterium
GCTCGTCCGGCCGCACCCCCTGGGCGATCAGGTAATGCGCGATGCGATTGGCGCGTGCGTTCAACTCCGCATAGGTCAGCACGCGATGCTCGTCGAGCACCGCCACCGCGTCAGGAGACTCGGCCGCCTGCTGCTCGAACAACTCGTGGATCAGCGATTCCTGCGGATAATCGGCCGAGGTCGCGTTGAAATCGAACAGCACCTGGTCGCGCTGCGCTGACGTCATCAGCGGCAGCACATCAAGCCGTTCCGTTGCGGCGGAGCCGAGTGCCGACGTCATTGATGCCAACACATGCTCGAGATAGCCGCAGATCGCCTCCGCGTCGATGCCGGCGACGCATTGCGCGGTCAGCGTGAAATCCCGACCGTTGTCGTCGACCGACATCGAGAGCGGATAATTCACCCCGTCTTCGGTGCCCAACACCCTGATGCCGTCCACCACCGGCAGCATGCTGCCGATCGCCGCCGTGCCTCGGCTGTGCCGGTAGTTGAGCATGGCGGTAAACAGCGGCAGCGTCGGCGGCACGTCGCTGCACCGTTGCGCGAGCGCCAGCGGCGCCTGTTCGTAGGCGAGCAGTTCCAGCAATTGGCGATAGGCATCCTGCAATGCCTGCGCGACGGAAATCCCGCGCAACGAGAAACGCACCGGCAGGTTGTTGATGAACATGCCCACCGCACGGTCCGCGCCTTCCGCGCCTTGCAGGCGCCCGGAAAGCACGGTCCCGAACACCACGTCGTCACGCGCGGTGCATACGCTCAATACGCGCGCAAAAGCGACGTGGAACAGCGTCGTGGGGGACACCTGGGCAACGCGCGCACATTCGCGCAACGCGGCTGCCAGCGAGTCCGGAAGCTGCCGCTGCACCGTGAGCAGATCCGACGACGTCTGGCGAGTATCGAGAATGCCGAACGGCGCGGTCGGCTCGTCGATACCGGCCAGCACCTTGCGGAAATAGGCCTCGTATTGCGCCTGCGGCACGCTCAACGCCTGCTTGATGAGTGCGCGCAGCGACGGCGACGGCGACGGCTCCGACCATCCGGCCTGCAAACGCTTGCCCAACTCCGTGCGCACCAGCTCCGAGGCGGTGCGGTCGCCGAGAATATGATGGTAGAACAGCGACAGCAGCCACTCGTTGCGCTCGCGATCTTCCACGACATAGGCGGCAAGCAGCGGTGCCCGGCGCAAATCGATCTGGAGGTGGCGCGGATCGGTCTGCGCGTCCAGGATGGCGGCGGCATCATCGCCCGCCTCAACCTGCAATTCATGCACTGGTAGCGACGCTTCGCGCTGCACCACCTGTATCGGCTGCGGCATGCCTTCCCACAGGAAGGCGCAGCGCAGGATGTCGTGCCGCTGGATCACCTCGTCCAGCGCTGCGAGGAAACGATCCAGCAGATCCTTGCTCTCGAACGCCACTTGCGAACGCGACAGATAGGTGTCGCCTCTCGTTTCCAGCAAATGATGGAACAACATGCCTTCCTGCAGCGGCAGGAGCGGATAGACGTCCTTGATATTGGCGGCGCCGCCCGGGATGAACGCGACCACGCGATCGATCTCCTCCTGGTTCAGCGTCACCAGCGTGAGCATCTCGGGCGAGATATGCGTCGTGCCTGGCGGGATCGATGCATCCTGCTCGTCCTCGTCGGTCACTTCGACGGGACGAAGCCCTGCCGCATATTCAGCCAGCGTCGGCGCACCGAAGATCGCACGCACTTCGCCAACCAGGCCTTGTTCGCGCAAGCGCTCGACCAGGGCCACCACCAGCAACGAGTGTCCACCGAGTTCGAAGAAGTGGTCGTGCCTGCCAACCTGCGGCTGGTCCAGCAACGTCTGCCATATCCGCGCGACGACCTGCTCGATCTCACCTTGCGGCGCTTCGTAGGCACGACGCCCCCAGTCGTCCATCTGCGGCATCGGCAGCGCGGAACGATCGAGTTTGCCGTTGGCGGTCAACGGCAGGCAGTCGACGAACAGATAGGCCGACGGCTGCATGTAGTCCGGCAGGTGGCCGGCCAGCGTGGCGCGCAGGCCCGCGACACCCGGCTCGACGCCATCGAGCGCGGTGATGTACGCAACCAGTTGCCGTTGGCCGCCGCGTTCGTGGACGGCAACTGCCGCCTCGCGCACGCCTTCGCAGGCGAGCAGGTGGCCTTCGATTTCACCGAGCTCGATGCGGAAGCCGCGGATCTTCACCTGCTGGTCGCGGC
>JBGSID010000095.1:0-9785 GCA_041751895.1 Lysobacteraceae bacterium
CACGCCGGTGGCGAATCGCCTGCAGCAGGAGCTGGAGCCGTTGGTGGGTTTCTTCGTGAACACGCTGGTGCTGCGGGCGGATTGTCAGCCGGATCTGCGTTTCGACGAATTCCTTGCGCAGGTCCGGGGTCTGCATCTCGATGCGCAGGCGAACCAGGATGTGCCGTTCGAATATCTGGTAGAGCGTTTGAATCCCAGCCGCAATACCAGCCATTCGCCGCTGTTCCAGATCGTGTTCAATATGAATACAACGGGCGAAACAGGTGTCCAGACGCCGGCGCCGGCGCTGTCGTGGCAGATGCAGCCGTATTCACGCAACGGCATCGCAGTCAAGTTCGACCTCAGTCTGGAAGCGAGTGAAGCGCCGGATGGCATCCATTTCCAGTTGTACTGCAATAGCGATCTGTTTGCCGAGGATCGCATTGCCGCGCTGGGTGGGCAGCTGACGCTGCTTCTGCAAGGCATTGCTGCGCAGCCCGCTTGTGTGGTCAGCAGGCTACCGCTGACTAGCGATGATGATCTGCGTTACCTGCTTGATGGGGTGCATCAGTCGCCGGTGGACTATCCGCAGGTCGGGCTCCACGAACTGTTCGAACGCCAGGTTGCCGCAACGCCAGACGCGATTGCCGTTGTCTGTGGCGGTATGCAATTGACGTTTGCCGAGCTCAATCGCCGCGCCAACCGCCTTGCGCATTGGCTGCGCGGCCAAGGGGTCGGTACCGATACGTTGGTCGGTATCGCGTTGTCCCGTTCAGAGAGAATGCTTGTTGCGGTACTCGGCGTGCTGAAGTCGGGAGGTGCCTACGTTCCTATCGATCCTGCCTATCCGCGTCTGCGGCGTGAATTCATCGCCAAGGACAGCGGTATTCACTTGCTGCTGACCGACGCCGATATCGACGCAGAAATCGTCTACGGGCAGCCGGAACACAATCCGCCGCGCCTTGAATCCTGGGCGCCCGATGGCCTCGCCTATGTCATCTATACCTCGGGATCAACCGGGCAACCCAAGGGCGTGCTGGTCGAGCATCGTGGCGTCGTCAATTTCGGAGTCGCCTTCATTGAACAGCTTCGCAGCCTCGATGCTTTTCCGCTTCGAGCCTGGTTGCTGACGGCATCGATCTCCTTCGATGCATCGCTGAAGGCGCTGGTCGCCTTGTATCACGGTGCTTGCATCGTCATTGCCGATGACAGCCAATATCGCGATCCGGTGGCGCTGGTGCAGTTGCTGCGCGTGCACGGTATTCCGGTGTTCAACGGCATGCCGCAATTGGTCGAACATATGCTGGATGAGCTCGAGGCGGAAGACGATTTTGGCGTCTCGCTGATCGTCAGCGGCGATCACCTGACGCAGCGGTTGTGGCAGAGGCTGCACGACTACACCGAATCCCGAGGCCGTCGTGCGCTGAACGCCTACGGGCCAACAGAAACCAGCATCAACGCGGCCTTTTCGACGACCGACTTGACGGCGCCGGTCAACATCGGCCGCATCATTCCGAACCTGCGCGGCTATCTGTTCAACGCTGACGGCCAGCTCGCGCCGATCGGCGCCGAGGGCGAGTTGTATGTCGGCGGTACAGGACTGGCGCGCGGCTATCTGAATCGTCCGGAACTGACGGCTGAGCGGTTCATGGCCAATCCTTATCGGCCGGATGAACGCCTCTATCGCACCGGCGACCGCATGCGTTATCGCAGCGACGGTAGTCTGGTATTCGCCGGGCGAGACGACGGCCAAGTGAAGGTCCGGGGCTTCCGTATCGAAACCGGTGAAATCGATGCTGTGCTGGCAACGTTGCCGGGCGTGGACGCCGCAGTGACGATCGTGCGCGACAATGGGGATCGAGGCATGCAATTGGTGTCCTTTGTCGTCAGCGCAGCGGCAGAAGTCGACACCACGGACTGGATGGCAGCAATGCGGGAACGACTCCCTGACTACATGGTGCCGGCATTGATCCAGCGACTGGCCAGCCTGCCGTTGTCGGCGAATGGCAAGGTCGATCGCCGTGCACTGCCCGCACCGGAGCAGATCGTCGTCGCCCACGTCGAGCCCGCCACCGAAACCGAGCAGGCGCTGGCCGCTGTCTGGAGCGATGTATTGGGGTTGCAGACCGTCAGCGCGACAGCTGGCTTCTTCGAGTCGGGCGGACATTCCCTGCTGGCGATCAGGCTCGTCACCCGGATCAATCAGCGGTTGACGGCGAGGCTGCAACTTGCCGAGGTGTTCCGCCATCAGACGATCCGCGAACAGGCCTCGTTGATCGATCGCCAGCGTAGACACCTGGGCGCTCTGCAGCAGTTGCCGCCGAACCTGATTCTGCTGGCTGAAGGCAACGGCGAGGTGCCGCTGCTGCTGATCCATCCGGTCGGCGGCGATGTGCATTGCTATGCGGAACTCGCTGCTGCATTGCACTATTCCGGTGCCGTCTATGGCGTGCAGGCCAGTGATGACGGTATCGCCGATATCGTGGCACTGGCGGCGTCCTATCGTGCGCTCTTGCAGGCACAGCTGAACCCGAGCGTGTGGCGGCTTGCCGGCTGGTCCATGGGTGGTGCCGTCGCATTCGAAATAGCTTGCCAGTTGAAGGCGGACGGCAAGGACGTGGACCGGCTGATCCTGTTCGATAGTTTCCATCCCGACCTGATCACCGAACTGGCTGGCACGCAGACCGACGATTCCGCCTTGCTGACCGCGATGGCGGCGGAGATGGGCATTCGCTACGCACCCGCACGCACGGAACAGGAGCGGGGCGAGATGGCGATGGTGCAGGGGTTCATCCGCGCCGGGCGGGAGCAGGGGCGCCTGCCTGCCGATATCGACAGCGACGAAATCGCGCGTCGTCTGAAGATGACTCGCCGCAATAGCCTGGCATTGCGCCGCTACGAGCCGCCACGCTACGACGGGGACGTCGTGCTGATGCGCGCCGCCGAAAATGCGCATCCGCAGCGGCAGCTCGGCTGGGAACGCGTCGCGCCGTGCCTCCGAGTCACTGAACACCGCGGCAACCACACATCGATGTTTCGCCGGCCGCACGTCGCCGCGTTGGCATCGGCACTGAACAGACAACTACGCGGTGCTACGCGTGGCCAACCAACACCCCTGAAACGATGATCGAAGGAGAAATGGAATGAGTGAAGTCATTGAAGCCCGCCGCTACAGTGCGGCCGATCTGGCGCCTGTCAGTGGCCTGTCGCTGCTGTTGGACGTCAGCGGCGAGAGCGGCAGCGCTCTGGCATGGGCGCAGCAGCATCAGGACGAGGTGCGCAGCATCATCGCGGAAAACGGCGCGCTGTTGATTCGAGGACTGAAGATCCACGGCAGTGCGCAGTTCGGCCAGCTGCTATCAACGCTGTTCGGTTCGGAACTGCTGGAATACACCTACCGTTCGACGCCGCGTACGGCGCTGCGCGGTAATGTCTACACCGCGACCGAATACCCGGCCAACGAAGTGATTCCGCAACACAACGAAAACGCCTATTCGCGTCACTGGCCGCTGCGCATCGGCTTCATGTGCATGGTACCGTCGGAAACAGACGGTGCGACGCCGATCGGCGACAGTCGCCTCGTCTACTCGCTGCTGCCGGAAGGCCTGCGGCGCAAGTTCGAGGAAAAGGGCGTGATGTACGTGCGCAACTATTCGACATTGGACCTGCCCTGGTCGGTCGTATTCCAGACCGAAGACAAGGCTGAAGTGGAGAAGTACTGCCGCGACAATGAACTCGAGTTCGAATGGTTGGAAAACGAAGGCCTGCGCACGCGCCAAGTCAATCCGGCGATCGCGGTGCATCCGGTCACCGGTGAGAAGATTTGGTTCAACCAGGCGCATCTGTTCCATGTGTCCAGCCTGCAGAAGGACATCGCGGACACGCTGATCGCGTCGATGGGCGAAGCCAACTTACCGCGTAACACCTATTACGGCGACGGATCGCCGATCGAGATCGAAGTTCTGGAAACGATCCGGGCAGTCTACGACCAGACCAAGATCCGCTTCTCTTGGGAAAAGAACGACCTGATGCTGCTGGACAACATGCTGTTCACGCATGGCCGCGAGTCGTTCACTGGTGCGCGCAAGGTGCTGACTGGCATGGCCTGCCCGAACGGCTGACAGCGGTAATATACGAGCCAGGGTGTGCAGGCGTAATGCCTGCACACGATCCGGGGTCGTAATCAGTGGTAGCACGCGTTCAGACCGTGAGTGATCAGTGCTATACGAGACCGAATGCGAGATGGTCGTATTCAGCTGTGCCGAGAGTTGCTTTGACGATGCGAGTAAAGGCGGCGCGCACATGATGCAACTCGCAGAATCTGTGAACGTTACGTGCTGAAGAGCTGTGCATGGCTGCATTGCACGCTTATGGCCGGTCAGGCTTGTCACGCGCTTCATGCAAGTAATGAGGCGCCGGGAAACGTCTGGTGCATTGATCTGTTTTGTTGCAGAAGTAGCAACAACGGCGCCGACCTTTCTACGGTCAGTGCAAGCACGAATGATGTCAAAACAATCGTGCATTATGCACGCCCCTCTTCGGCTGTTTGATGGCTACGAGCTTCGTTTCGATTTCGGGATGCTTGCACGGTAGCTTGCTGGCAATGCCCTCGTTGCGAGAGATCTGTTCCTTCTCTGGAGCTGCTCTTGATTTCAGGAAGTGCATCACGAATCGTTGTTTTTTTTTGCCTTCTGACTATTGCGTCGACACCTTGCAGCCATTACCGTGTCGGTCGAATGGAGATGCTTATGAGCGCGATGCGCCACACGGATGTGTTCAATATGAAAACGGCATGCCAGCAACGATCAGCGCACTTGGTTTTGCCCTTATATCAGTGCCTGCACTTGCAGCAATCAGTGATTGATGCTGTTGATCGGACACCAGTGTCTGGAGAGTGGGGCGGCTCGTGTGCATTGTCATAAGGGCCGCAAAGAATATTCGTGAATTTGTCTTCCCGTAGACATCGCTGCAACGCGTGGAGCGGAAGCAAAGGAACCACAGCCAGCGGTCGGATATGGCAGGCGTATGCGGCCGTGAACAGGTCGATCTGCGCAATGGCCAATGGCATCTTCTGTCCTTTTCTCATTCCCATGCATCGCAAGCTGATGTGTGCGACTCATGTCGCTCCCGCTTATGTATGAATCCATAGTGACCCCCGCTGACGCATGGTCGAATGTTTGAAACAAACAGGATGTTCAATAACGGCAAGTAGTCACGGTGCTCCATCAGGGAGCTTTTATTGATGGATGTTTGAAGCCGCATGCACGAAACGGCCAACGGATGCCCTGAAAAATAGTTGTGTGACTTGGATCGTCAAAAATAACCAAAAGGATTTTGGGATGAAAAAATACGGCTTCAGAGTGCATGCGCAGCAACAGCACTCTTACTGATGTGTTGTCGATCTTCCGAAGCAATCGAGATGTTCGACAACACCTATACACAACACACTTCCTAACGACGGCCCTTCCTGAATGGAGTTTGCGAGGCGATATGCCGCAGACGGCTGACGACTGTCTCCAAACGCCCAGGCGATTCGGATGACCAAACCAAAAGGATTTTGGAATGAACAACTACGACGTCAGTTCGGCATCAGCCTTGGACGACAGCGGCCAGAGTCTGGCAATCGCGTTTGATCATGAACTGACCGCAGGCCTCAAGGCGCTGTCACAGCGTCATGGCACGACCCTGCACACGACGCTGCTGGCGGCGTGGGGCGCGCTCATCACGCGGCTGTCTGGACAGGACGAGGTGGTGATCGGCACGCCGGTCGCCAACCGCACGCGTGCAGAAGTGGAGCCGTTGATCGGCTTCTTCGTCAACACGCTGGCGTTGCGTCTGGATGTCAGTGATCGCCCGAGTGTGTCGCAGTTGCTGACACAAGTGCGCGACACGGTGCTGCATGCACAAAGGCATCAGGACGTGCCGTTCGAGCAGGTAGTGGAAGCGCTCAAGCCGGAACGCACGTTGGCGCATAGCCCGATCTTCCAACTGATGTTCGCTTGGCAGGACACGCAGCAGACGCCATTCGAGCTGGGCGATCTGGGCGTGGAATATCTGGCACCGCAGTCGGTGGATGCCAAATTCGATCTGACGCTGGAGTTGCAGGAAGCGGGGGGGCGGATCGTCGGCACGTTGTGCTTCGCAACCGCGTTGTTCGACCCGCAAACGATGCGGCGTCATCTGGGCTATCTGGACGCACTGCTGCGCGGTATGGTCCGCGACGACGCGCAAGCGATCGATGCCATCGCGATCACGGGCGAGACGGAACGTCAGCAGCTTTTGGTGGACTGGAACGACACGGCTTGTGACTACCCACAAGAGCACTGCGTCCACGAGTTGTTCGAGTCGCATGCCGACCGCACACCGCAAGCCGTGGCGCTGGCATTCCCGAATGGCACCATGAGCTACGGTGCGCTGGATGAACAAGCCAACCGGTTGGCGCATCACCTGCGTGCGCATGGCGTCGGGCCGGATGCACGCGTCGCGATCTGCATGCCCAGTGGCGCGGATCGGATGGTGGCGGTGCTTGCGACGTGGAAAGCGGGTGGCGCCTATGTGCCGCTGGATCCGGCTTATCCGGCCGAGCGGCTCGATTATCTGCTGCGCGACAGCGCGCCGGTCGTGGTGCTCACGCATGCGGGTGTGTCGTCCAGCGTGCGTGACACCTTGCGTGCGGGATTGGCGCCGCAGGCGATGTTGCTGGATGTGCACGACGACCGGGAGGTGTGGTGCTCGCGGCCTCTCAGCCGGCTCTCGCGGGATGACACCGGGCTTCAACCTCATCATCTCGCCTATGTCATCTACACCTCTGGTTCGACAGGTCAACCCAAGGGCGTGATGGTCGAACATCGCGGGGTGTGCAATCTGGCGACGGCGCAGTTGCGTGCCTTCGGAGTCGATCCCGAGAGCCGCATCCTGCAATGCGCCTCTTTCAGTTTCGACGCCTGTCTCTTCGAGATGGTGATGGCCTTGTCCAACGGTGCGTCGCTGCACTTGCCGCCGGCGGGTGCCATCGTTGCGGGCGCAATGTTGAACGACCTGCTGGCCGAGCACTGCGTCACTCATGTGACGCTGACGCCGTCTGTGTTGGCAGGAATTGACGATCCGGCCTGCATGGCGAGCGTGCGCACGCTGGTGGTCGCGGGTGAAGCGTGCGCGCCGGCGCTGGTGGAGCGCTGGGCGCCGGGTCGCTGCTTCATCAACGCCTATGGTCCGACCGAGACGACCGTCTGGGCGACCTGGCATGCGTGCCAGTCGCCGATGTCAGGTCGGCCGCCGATCGGACGACCGATCGCCAACACGGAGGTGTACGTGCTCGATGCAGCACGACAGCCTGTACCCGTGGGCGTAGAGGGCGAGCTGTACATCGGCGGTGCGGGGGTGGCACGTGGCTACCTGGGCCGGCCGGAACTGACCAGTGAACGCTTCGTTCACGACCCGTTTGCGTCGCAGCCCGGTGCGCGCCTGTACAAGACCGGCGACATGGTGCGCTGGCTGGCCAACGGTACGCTGGACTATCTGGGTCGCAACGATGATCAGGTGAAGATCCGCGGCCTGCGCATCGAGCTGGGCGAGATCGAAGCACAACTGACGGTGCAGCCCGGTATCCGTGAAGCTGCGGTGCGGGTGCGTGAAGACGTGCCGGGCGACAAGCGTCTGGTGGCCTATCTGGTCGGCAGCTCCGACGGTGGCGCGTTGGCGGACAAGATCGATCCGCAGGCCCTGCGTCAGGCCCTGGTGCGGAGCCTGCCCGAATACATGATCCCGGCGGCCTACGTGGTGCTGCCGGCCTTGCCGAAGACACCGAACGGCAAATTGGATGCTCAAGCGTTGCCGGCTCCCACGGACACGGCTCTGGTGCAGCGCAACTATCAGGCTCCGGAGGGAGCGGTGGAAACCGCGCTGGCGCAGATCTGGAGTGAGCTGCTGCGCGTCGAGCGGGTCGGTCGCAACGACCATTTCTTCGAGCTCGGCGGGCATTCGTTGCTCGCAACGCAGATGAGCTCCCGGCTTCGTCAGCGGCTTGGCCTGACCGTCGCGGTGACCAGTCTTTTCGCCCATCCGGTGCTGCACGCGTTTGCCGCTGCCTTGGCCGACCATCCGCAATCCGACACGCTGCCGTCGCTCATGCCGGGTCATCGGCCGGAGGTGCTGCCGCTGTCTTTCGCGCAACAGCGCCTGTGGTTCATCGCTCGCATGGGAGCGCAGGCCAGTGCGGCCTACAACCTGTCCGTTGCGCTGCACCTGCGCGGTCCGCTGGATGAGCCTGCGCTGCAGGCGGCCCTGGATCGGATCGTGCAGCGCCACGAAGCGTTGCGGACGTATTTCGAAGTCGCCAACGATCAACCGGTGCAGCGTATCGCGCCGACGTCTGGCTTTGCGTTGGTGCGTCACGACTTGGCCGAAGATCATCGGCCGCATGCCGATGCAGTCGACGCGTGGCGTCAAGTCGAAGCCAGCACGCGGTTCGATCTCGAACACGGACCACTGATCCGTGGCCGGTTGCTGAGCATCGATGTACACGACCACGTGTTGCTGTTGGCGATGCATCACATCGTCTCGGATGGCTGGTCGCTGGATGTGCTGGCACGCGAACTCGGCGCCTTGTATCGAGCGTATGCGGAGACGGGTGTTGCCGTTGCGATCGATCCGCTGCAGCCGTTGCCGGTTCAATACGCGGACTATGCCGTGTGGCAGCGCGCTTGGCTCACCGGCGACGTGCAGCAGCGGCAACTGGCCTTCTGGCGGACGCAGTTGGCGAATGCGCCGACGCTGGTCAGCCTGCCGACCGACCGGCCGCGTCCTGCGGTGCAGGACTACAGCGGCCAGAGTCTCGAAATCGCGTTCGATCGCGAGCTGGCCGAAGGACTCAAGGCGCTGTCGCAGCGTCACGGCACGACGCTGTACATGACGCTGCTGGCGGCGTGGGGCGCACTGATCACGCGGCTGGCGGGACAGGACGAGGTGGTGATCGGTACGCCGGTCGCCAACCGAACCTGCGTCGAAGTGGAGCCGTTGATCGGTTTCTTCGTCAACACGCTTGCGCTGCGGATGGACCTCGGCGACCGCCCCAGTGTGTCGCAGTTGCTCGCACAGGTGCGGGCGTCTGCGCTGCAAGCGCAAAGTCATCAGGACGTGCCGTTCGAGCAGGTGGTGGAAGCGCTCAAGCCGGAACGCACGTTGGCGCATAGCCCGATTTTCCAGCTGATGTTTGCCTGGCAGAACACGCCGCAGACGGCATTCGAGCTGGGCGATCTGGGCGTGGAATATCTGGCGCCGCAGTCGGCGGATGCCAAGTTCGATCTGACCCTGGAGCTGCAGGAAGCGGGGGATCGGATCGTCGGCACACTGTGCTTCGCGACCGCGCTGTACGACCTGACGACGATGCAGCGCCATCTGGGCTATCTGGAAGCACTGCTGCGCGGCATGGTTCGCGACGACGCGCAGTCGGTCGATGCCATCGCGATCATGGACGAGGCCGAGCGGCACCAGCTGCTGACAACGTGGAACGACACCGCACGTCCCTATCCGCAGGGCGTGAGTGTCCATGCGCTCTTCAAACGGCAGGCGGCGTTGACGCCGCACGCCGTGGCGATCGAGTACGAAGGTCGTGGTTTGAGCTATCAGGCCCTGGATGAAGGCGCCAACCGCTTGGCACATCAGCTGCGTGCACTTGGCGTCGATGCCGAGGCGCGAGTGGCGCTGTGTCTGCGACGCAGCCCCGATCTGGTGCTGGCCATGCTGGCCGTGCTCAAAGCCGGCGGCGCCTACGTGCCGCTGGATCCGGCGGCACCATCGGAGCGGTT
>JBGSID010000096.1:0-5620 GCA_041751895.1 Lysobacteraceae bacterium
CACGCCGGTGGCGAATCGCCTGCAGCAGGAGCTGGAGCCGTTGGTGGGTTTCTTCGTGAACACGCTGGTGCTGCGGGCGGATTGTCAGCCGGATCTGCGTTTCGACGAATTCCTTGCGCAG
This sequence comes from Lysobacteraceae bacterium, assembly GCA_041751895.1. GTDB lineage: Bacteria > Pseudomonadota > Gammaproteobacteria > Xanthomonadales > Xanthomonadaceae > Lysobacter_I. The sequence continues at coordinate 122 of JBGSID010000096.1, forward strand.
GTCCGGGGTCTGCATCTCGACGCGCAGGCGAACCAGGATGTGCCGTTCGAATATCTGGTCGAGCGTTTGAATCCCAGCCGCAATACCAGCCATTCGCCGCTGTTCCAGATCGTGTTCAACATGAACACGGCCGCTGAGAACGACGGTGTGCAGAGTACGTCGCTGCAGATGGAGCCGTTGTTCGGCGAAGGCACTTCCGTCAAGTTCGACCTGAGTCTGGATGCGGTCGATGGTAACGATGGCCTCTACTTCAGTTTTTCCTATAACCGCGACCTGTTCGACGAGGCGACGATAGAGCGTTTGGGAGCATGCTTGGGCACCTTGCTGCGTGGCGTCGTTGCCGATGCGAAGCAGGTCCTCGGCCGACTGCCGCTGCTTGCCGATGACGAACGCATGCAACTGCTGCAGGACTTCAACGCGACGATTGTCGACTGGGACGATACGCCTACGCTGCACCAGCGTTTCGAACGGCAAGCGACGCTGACACCTGATGGGACAGCGATCGTGCACGCGGATGAGAGCCTCAGTTACGAGGCGCTGAATCGCAGCGCCAACCGGCTGGCGCATTTCCTCCGAGCCCAAGGGATTGGCACGAACGCGGTGGTCGGGTTCTGCCTACCGCGCGGGCCAGATGCTCTGGTCGCGACGCTGGCTGTTCTGAAAGCAGGAGCGGCATACCTGCCGCTCGATCCGGCCTATCCCGATGAGCGCCTGCGCTACATGGTCGAGGACAGTGAGGTGGCCTGCCTGCTGGTGCATCAGGCTACGGTCCTGCCGTCGCTGGCTGGCACCGCACAACATGCGCTGGATAGCGAGGCCCTGCGGACCGCCTTGGCCGACTATCCGGATGACAATCCACTTCCGCTGGTAAGCCAGTCCGCCCGCGACATCGCCTATGTCATCTATACCTCCGGCTCGACCGGTCACCCGAAGGGAGCCGCGATCGAGCACCGTTCCGTCGCCAATCTGGCAGTGCAGATGATCCGGCGCTGCGCGGTGGAACCGCACAGCCGCGTTCTGCAGTTCGCTTCGCAGAGCTTCGATGCGGCGGTACTGGACTGGACCACGGCGCTGTTCTCGGGTGCAGGCTTGTATCTGTGCGGTGATGCCGAGCGCGTGTCGCCGGAGCAGTTGCAGGACTACCTGTTGCATCACCGGATTACCCATGCGTTGCTGCCGCCGTCACTGCTGCCGCTACTGGACAGCACGCGTGACTATGCGTTTGTCGCGCTGCTGGTTGGCGGTGAGGCCTGCGATCCACAGACAGCGCGGACCTGGGCCAGCCGCTACCGTCTCTTCAATGCTTACGGTCCGACTGAAGCGGCTGTCTGCGCGACGATGACGGAATTGAAGCCGGACGATCGCGTGACGATAGGCCGGCCGCTGGACAACGTGCGTGTCCATGTGCTCGATCGCCTACGACAACTGGTCCCGCTGGGTGCGTACGGCGAGCTCTATATCGGCGGAATCGGCGTCGGCCGGGGCTATGTCAATCGGCCTGAACTGACGGCGGAGCGCTTCGTCGCTGATCCCTTCGTCGACGACCCTGCTGGCCGTCTGTATGCGACCGGCGATATCGTCCGTTTCTTGCCGGATGGTCGCATCGAATTCATCGGTCGCGTCGACGACCAGGTCAAGATCCGCGGCCTGCGTATCGAGCTGGGTGAGATTGAACAGCAGTTGCAGCATCTGCCGGAGGTGAAAGCCGCGCTGATCACGGTTCGCGAGGATGCGCCGGGCCAGCGCCGCCTGGTCGCCTACGTGGTGTCGTCGGCATATGCGGAGCAGGGCATACCCGACTGGCGCGACAGGCTGAGGCAACGGCTGCCGGAACATATGATCCCATCCGTGCTGGTGACGCTGACAGCGTTCCCGATGACGCCGAATGGGAAGGTCGACAGGCGTTCGTTGCCGATACCTGATCTGCATGGCAGCGGCAGCATATTTATTGAACCGCACGGTGAGACACAGCGAGCACTGGCCGAGATCTGGGCACGCCTTCTGGGTGTGGAGATCACGAAGATCAGTGCTGGGGCGAACTTCTTCGAACTGGGTGGGCATTCGTTGTTGTCCACGCGGCTGGTCAGTGCCATACGCGAACGCTTCGACGTCGAATTGAGTTTGCGAGACGTGTTCGGGGCCAACCAACTGGCTGATCTGGCCGAGCAGGTCGATCGTCAGCGCGTCGCCCAGCAACTCACGTCGGCGCGGCAGTCGGCTGAAGTCAAGGAGTCCGGCTGGCTATGAGCGCGGCAGAACTGGTATTGGAATCTGCTCGTCAAGGCGTGCTGCTCTTCTGCCGTAACGGGCAGCTCGGCTTCGATCTGACCGGTGAAGTGTTTCCGCCATCGCTGAAGGCTGAGATCGTTGCCAACAAGGCGGCGTTGATTGCCTACCTGTCTGCTATCGAGAATATGCAGGCCGCCGATCGGCGGCCGCCGATCGTGCCGTTGCCTCAGTCTGGATCACAGTCCATCTCGTCATTTGCACAGCAACGGCTGTGGTTCATCGATCAGCTCGGTGGCAGCACGCAATACAACATGCCCGGCGCGATGCGGGTCACTGGCGTATTCGACGAGACCACCGCCGAGCGTGCCTTGGCGCGGATTATTGAGCGGCATGAGCCGCTGCGGACAGTCTTCGTCGAAGGCGCAGACGGCCCGCTGCAGGTGATACGCGATCACGTCGCGTTCGTGTTGACGCGTGTCGATCTGCGGGCGCTGTCCGAGATGGAACAGGACGCGGCGGTCAATGCCCATGTCGGTACAGATGCCGACGCACCATTCGATCTCTCTCGTGATCTGATGCTGCGTGCTGCGTTCCTGCGCACCGCCGACGATGCCGGTGTGTTTGTGTTCAACATGCACCACATCGCCGCCGACGGTTGGTCGATGGGCGTGCTGGTGCGCGAGTTCATTGCGCTGTACGAAGCGTTTGCAGCGGATGCCGACGATCCGCTGCCGGCGTTGGCGATCCGCTATGCCGACTACGCGCAATGGCAGCGTCAATGGCTGGTCGGTGAAGTACTGGAACGCCAGCTCGGTTACTGGGAAAAGCAGTTGGCCGATCTGCCGCCTGTTCACGGCCTGCCGCTGGACAAGCCAAGGCCGCCGGTGCAGACGTTCAACGGGGCGGTGCACGGTTTCAGTGTCGATGCTTCAACACAGGCGGCACTGAAGCAACTGGCGCTGTCGCACAACGCGACGCTGTTCATGCTGCTGCATGCCGCGTTTTCGCTGCTGCTGTCCCGCCACTCGGGGAGTACCGATATCGTGATCGGTACGCCGGTGGCGAATCGCCTGCAGCAGGAGCTGGAGCCGTTGGTGGGCTTCTTCGTAAATACGCTGGTGCTGCGGGCGGATTGTCAGCCGGATCTGCGTTTCGACGAATTCCTTGCGCAGGTCCGGGGTCTGCATCTCGATGCGCAGGCGAACCAGGATGTGCCGTTCGAATATCTGGTCGAACGTTTGAATCCCAGCCGCAATACCAGCCATTCGCCGCTGTTCCAGATCGTGTTCAGTATGAACACAGCCGCTGAGAACGGCGTTGTGCAGAGCACGTCGCTGCAGATGGAGCCGCTGTTCGGCGAAGGTACTTCCGTCAAGTTCGACCTGAGTCTGGATGCGGTCGACGGTAACGATGGCCTCTACTTCAGTTTTTCCTACAACCGTGACCTGTTCGACGCGGCGACGATAGAACGGTTGGCGGCACACTTGGGCACATTGCTGTGCGGCATCGTCGCCGATGCGAAGCAACTGGTTGGCCGTCTGCCGCTGCTCGATGAAAGCGAGCGTGATGAGTTGCTGCGGCTGGCCGGCGACAGCGCGCCGTTCGAGTACGGCAGCACGCTTGACCGGCACTTCGCAAGGCAGGCGGTGTTGACGCCTGATGCCATCGCAGTGGTCGGTGCGACAGAATCGCTGAGTTTTGCCGAACTGGATCGTCGCGCCGATGCGTTTGCGCGAACCTTGCGTGCGCAGGGCGTTGGTGTGGAAACGCTGGTGGGTCTGAGCCTTCCGCGCGATGTGGATCTGATCGTCGCAATGCTGGCGGTGCTGAAGGCCGGCGCCGCCTATGTGCCCATCGATCCGAATTACCCGACGGAGCGCCGCGCTTATCTGATGGCCGATAGTGGCGTGGCCTATGTGATCGAGCGGATCAATCCACAGGATCTGTCGGACGTGCATTGCGATGTGCAGAGCGATCTGCAAAGTGATCTGCGGAACATCGATGATGCCATGCCCGTCGACGTCGATGCCGCCGATCGTCTGGCCTATGTGTTGTACACATCCGGGTCCACCGGCCGGCCCAAGGGCGTGATGATCGCGCATCGCGCGGTGATGAACCTGGCGATGAACCTGGCAAGCAGCACAAAGAACATCGAAGGTGCCTGGGGCTGGGTTGCTTCGTATGCGTTCGATGCGTCGGTGCAGGGTTTGGCAGCGCTGGCGAACGGCCGCCGTCTGGTCATTGTCAGTGAAGCCGAGAAACAGGACGCGACGTTGCTGCGCGAACGTATTGTTTCGGAGCAAATCGGCGTGCTTGATGCGACGCCGAGTCTGGTCGAGCTGTGGCTGTCGCTGGGACTGGACGATGTGCTTCCGTCACTGATCATCGGCGGCGAGGCGATCAATCCGCAGTTGTGGAGCCAGTTGGTGGCTTGGCAGCAGCGACAGGCGCGTATTGCGTTGAACGTTTACGGTCCGACCGAGTGCTGCGTCAACAGCACGGTCGCGCGCATCGCTGGCGACACGCCGACGATCGGTCGTGCACTATCGAACGTGCGGACCTATGTGCTTGACGCTGCCGGGGAGTTGGCGCCGCGCGGTGCGATCGGCGAACTGTATATCGGCGGTGCTGGTGTGGGACGTGGTTATTGGGGCCAGCCCGAACTGACCGCTGAGCGTTTTATTCCGAATCCCTACGGCGAAAGCCTGCTGTATCGCAGCGGCGACCGTGTGCGTTATCGCGACGATGGCGAGTTGGAATATCTGGGCCGCAACGATGATCAGGTGAAGATCCGCGGATTCCGGATCGAGCTGGGCGAGATCGAGCAGCAGGTGCTGCGGATCAGCGGCGTCGACAGTGCGGTGGTCGTTGCCCGCGAGGATCTTCCGGGGGATCTTCGCCTTGTCGCCTATGTCACGGGAGCCATCACCGATGAGGAGGTGATGGCGGCACTGCGCCACGCACTGCCCGAGTACATGATCCCATCGGCGGTGATGGTACTGGCGCGTCTGCCGCTGACGGCCAACGGCAAGGCTGATCGCAAGGCGCTGCCGGCACCGTCGTATGTGGACACCGACTACGTCGCGCCGCAGACGCCCATGCAGCAGCAGTTGGCGGAGATCTGGGCCGGTCTGCTGCGGCGCGAGGTCGAGACGATCGGTGCGCGCTCGAACTTTTTTGCGCTGGGCGGTCATTCGTTGTTGGCGGTACGTCTGGTTGCCGAGATCCGCACGCGGATGGCGGTGGAGCTGCCGTTGCGCGATGTATTCG
>JBGSID010000097.1:0-16428 GCA_041751895.1 Lysobacteraceae bacterium
GCCGCAGGCGCCCGCTGCCGCACCCGTGGGCGAAGCGCTTCCGGACAGCAGCCTGGTCGACGATTTCGAAGGCGACGCCGCGCCCGGGCCGATGGGTCTGCTGCCGGCGAAGTTCGGTGCCGGCTGGATGCAGACCACTGACCAGATGGCGGGCGGCGCGTCGGTGGCGATGCTGAAGCGCGAGAAGGGCGCTCTCGCAGTGAGCGGCGAGATCAAGGCAGGTTTCGCCTTCCCGTGGTCCGGCGCGATGTATTTCCCCGCAACCCAGCCGATGCAGCCCGCCGATATGTCCGCTCGCAAGGCCTTGGTGTTCCGCGTGCGCGGCGACGGCCGCAGCTACAACGCGATGCTGTTCTCTGGCGTGCAGATGCAGTCGATGCCCAGCGTCCGCCCGTTCACCGCCGGCCCCGAATGGACCGAAGTCCGGATTCCGCTTGCTGACTTCAACGGTGCCGACCTCAGCCGCGTCCGTGGCCTCGCCTTCACTGCCGGACAGCCGGCTGGCGCGTTCGCGTTCCAGATCGACGGCGTCGAGTTGAAATGATGCCGTCGTGACGATGCCGTCGTAGGGCGGGCCCCTGGCCCGCCATCGCGGTCTGTCATTGGTTGGCTTGGTGCGCCGCGATCTGTATTCGGTGGGCCAAGGCCCACCCTACGCGCTTCCATCGGGCCTGATTGCGGGTCACTGACAATGGGCAGATACTCGAAAACGCGGGCAGGGATCGCTGGCTGTCCGATCGGCGTTCGTACGCAGACGGTTCACATCGCGTGCTGTGCCGGACCAGAGGTCATCCCTCCAGCGACTTCATCCGATCGAACCAGGAGGATTTATGAAACATGGAATCATGAAGGGCGTTGCGATTGCGTTGTTCGCGGCGGCGATGTCGATCAGCGGTACGGCCAGCGCCGCTGGGCCCAACATCGCATGCACCGGCAGCCTTGCGGGAAAAACGGTGTATGTGGTGTCCGGCAGCTATCGCTACTACTACTTCTGCAGCCCGCCGAATTGGATCTTCGTGAAGGCATGCCCGATCGGCGGTGGGTCCTGCATTTTTTGATCGAGTGCCGATCGGGGGTGCCTCTTCGCTCGCCGATCCGCACGAACGCAACGAGCCCGGGCCAAGCCCGGGCTCGTTTTTTTGGACGGCGAGTGTCGCTTTCGTTCCGGCTGATGTGGCATGCGTGATTTCATCCCGGGTATCGCCTTTGGCGACACCCGGGCGACGAAACCGGCCAATCTCCACAGGTTCAGCCGCTAGAGCAGCCAAGGCTGGCCGCGACAGCGGAGCAAGCGCGTAAGCGATTGATTCGCTGTGAGCCAGTCCAGACATGTGCCGGACTGGCCACTTGAAAAACGCACAGTGAAGTGCGTTTTTCAACACTCTGCTACAGCCACAGGTTCATGCTGTGATTCGCGACGAGGTTCAGCCAGGACACTTGGCTGCCCCAGTAGGTGCAACCGCTGTTGCTGCCCACGTGTTCCAACCCCAGCGGAACAGCCCACACCGGATCGCCATTCCTGCAGAACACTTCCACTTTGGCGCTGCCCAGAGCCGACACGAGCTGAGTCCGGAAACTGGCATTGCCAACGCGCGCAGGATTGTAGGCTTCCAGTGCCGGTGCCTTGCTCTTGATCGTGAACGCGTAGGCTTCAGCCATTGCGCCGCCGAGACTGTGGCCTGTGACCTTGTACGTGTTGTTGCAGGCCACGGCATCCACGGCTGCCTTGTAGCTGTTGAGCCTGGAGGCATAACCGCTGCCGATGCGTGCGGCGTTGGTTGAATATCCCGGCACTGCTACCGCTGATCCGAACTGATTCTGGAGATTATTGAGCCAGTCGCCAGCGGTGGAACTGCCTCGCCATGAGACGACGCAGGTCGTCGTGCCGTTGCTGGTGCTTTTCCAGACTTTGACGACATCGCGATTCAACGCCACCGTGAAGTACAGGCTGCCTTCTTGACGATTGCTTGCAGTGGCCTGATACGCGTTGTTGGCGAACCATGCGTAGTTGCTGCCCGGCGCCAACTGTGCGGTCAGCAGCGTATTCGCGAGGAGTGCTTTTGCTGCCGAGGTCTGCTGGTAATCGATACCGACTTCGACCGCAGCATCGGAAGGTGCGAGGTCAGTGGCGACGGCGCGCCCGTTTTCCCAGCCGATTCTGACCGCTACGTTCTGCAGGCCCTTTGTTTTGACGCCTGGAAAGTGAGCGCCAACGAAGGCATGCAGGCGCGGTACGTTCCATGTCCCGCTCTCGGCCATCACGACCCAGTTCAGGTCCTTGGCGAGATCGAGAACGGCCTGCATTTTCTTCTTGTTCCACTCGATGCTGTCGACATCGATATACACGATGGCATTGTCGACCGTCTTGGGAAGCGTCGTGAGGCTGTAACGCTGCGTCTGGCCGTCGAAGATCTCGAATCCGACATCGCCCATCGTCTGGGTGAGCGAGATGACAGGCGTGCGCTGGCCTTTGATGGCAGGCGTCGTCAGGACGGGGCTGGAGATGTTTCCAGCGGCCGAAGACATTCGATGGGTGTCGTTCGAAGCGGGGCTGCCATTGGCGGCCGAAACCAGCGCGCTTGCAGCGATACCCGCTGCCAACAAGCCGAGCTTGATCGGCATCTGATGTTTTTTCATGTTTTCCTCGATCTGTGTGGATGGTCGTCTTGCGGTTGCTCCCGGAGACCCGGAAGGCCTAGTCCAAATAGACGGACATCGTCGGTCGTGAATCCTGTCACGCCGTCTTCTGATGCATGGCGATACCAGTTTCGTCAGCTTTTGGCAAAGCATCAAGTCGCGTTACCATCATGTTTCCGCACGCAAAAGGATTGCGATCAAGTGGTTGATATCTATGCGCAATATGGAGGCGCTGTATTCGCGGATGCGAGGCATGCTCGGATTTTTCTCATATCCTGGAAAGCACCCGCATGGGGAGAAATGTCATCCGTGTCGTTGCATGAGCACAGCTTGTCATGCCTGTCGCATGATCGCCGCAACGAAAACGTGCTGGCGGGTGTCCCCGGAGACAGATCATGAAGGCCGTGGATATCGTCAGGCGCCGCCCAAGACAGGCGAGATCGGAAAGTACCGTCCACGTGATCTATAAAGCGGCATCGCGGATCATTCAACGCGAGGGTGCCGAAAGACTCACCACCAAACGAATCGCTGAAGTCTCCGGTTTCAGTATCGGCACGCTCTATCAGTATTTTCGTGACCGCGATTCCCTGCTCATGGCGATGGCCGTAGCGCATCGAGACAGATTGATCGATCGCGTGGGCGCCAGGTTGGCGGCTTCCCCCGAGCAGTCTTCCCTTGAGGCGATATCGTGCCTGGTCGCCGTGATCGTCGCGGATGTTCGCGGCAACAGGAAAATACTCCAGGCCGTGATGCGGGCGGTTACCCGAAAGGACATGGTCGAGAAAATGCGCGAAGCGCTGTGTGTCCTCGACGATTACATCGGGCGGACGTTGGCCGAGCTGGCGGCGGTCGATGGTGTGGTGCTGTCCCCCGCCAGCCAGTTCGTGTTGTCGCGGTCGCTGACATGTGTCCTGTGTTCTGCGTCGATGGAAGATTCCCGCTTGCTTGATTCCGAAGATCTCGAACGCCAGCTTCGTGACATGCTGGCAACGGCAATACGTCGGGAGTCCTGATGCGATGTCGCTACTTGTGCCCATAGCATGACGTGGCTGCGTTGCCCCGGTAAGCGAAGCGCAACCACGACCAGAGTCCACGTCGCTCGCAAGACCCCGTGCGGCCGCATCGTCGTCTGAATGGGCCTTCGTGCATCCAGTCACCGTCGATGCATCGTACGTGCCATCAGTTGGGGCCTGTCCGGGTTGCATCCCTCCTTCTGACCCCCAATATCCAACCTCCGTCTCCCCCACAGCGACGCCCCATGACCCTGCCACCGGCCGATCGACCCACGTCCCATTCACCCGCTCTCACCGTCGAAGCCCTCGGCAAGCGTGTCCGTCTTCCCACCAGCGAATTGACCATCCTCGAAGGCATCGGTTTCGAGATCGCCACCGGTGACAGCGTGGCGATCATCGGGGCCTCGGGGTCCGGCAAGAGCACGCTACTGGCGCTGATGGCGGGGTTGGACACGCCCAGCGACGGTCGGGTGCTGTTGGACGGCGCGCCACTGTCGACCCTGGACGAGGACGGTCGCGCGAAGGTGCGGGGCGAGAAGGTCGGGTTCGTGTTCCAGAGTTTTCAGCTGCTGCCCTCGTTGACGGCGCTGGAGAACGTGATGCTGCCGCTGGAGCTGCGTGGCGATGCCGATGTCGACGGTCCGGCGCGCGAGATCTTGCGCAAGGTCGGATTGAGCGAACGCCTCGACCACTATCCGCGTCAGCTCTCCGGCGGCGAGCAGCAGCGTGTGGCGTTGGCGCGTGCGTTCGTGACCCAGCCGGCGCTGCTGTTCGCGGACGAGCCCACCGGCAACCTCGACACCCGCACCGGGCAGGCGATCATCGAGCTGCTGTTCGGCTTGAATGCGGATGCCGGCACGACGCTGGTGCTGGTGACGCACGATGAACACCTTGCGGAGCGCTGTAATCGCGTGCTGCGTCTGGACAGCGGCCGGCTGGTGTCGGCGTGAAGCCCGCCTTGAAGCCTGCTTCGACATCCGCCTTGAAACTGATCCCGCTGGCCTGGCGCCAACTGCGGCGCGATCTCGCCGCCGGTGACATCCGTATCCTCATCGCGGCGTTGATGTTGGCGGTGATCGCGGTGACGTCGGTGGGTTTCGTCACCGATCGCGCCGGGCGTGCGTTGGCGATCGAAGCGAATCGTCTGCTCGGTGGCGATGCGGTCGTACGCAGCGATTCGCCTATCGCCGGCAAGATTCTCGATGCCGCGAAGGTCGATGGATTACGTCGCACCGAAACCGTCGAACTACCGAGCATGATCCGGGTCGGCAGCGGCGACGATGTGCGCCTGCGTCTGGGCGAGCTGCGTGGATTGGGCGAAGGCTTTCCGCTGCGTGGGCAGTTCAAGATCTCGGATGCGCGCGGCGAGCGTCTCGTGAGCGAGGTGCCTGCACCGGGGACGCTATGGCTGAGCCGTGGCGGTGCCGATGCGCTCGACGCCAGGCTCGGCGATGTCATCGGGATCGGCAGCGCCGAACTGAAGCTGACAGCACTGGTGTTGCAGGAGCCCGACGGCGCCATCGACTATTTCAACGTCGCGCCGAAAGTCTTTCTGGCGCTGACTGACCTGCCCGCGACCGGGTTGATCCAGCCCGGCAGCCGCGTCGGCTACAAACTCGTGATCGCTGGCGAACCGGCCGCCGTCGAAACCTTCGCGAAGACCGCGCGTGCGGCGCTTGGTCGCGGGCAACGGCTGGAGACGATCGCCGATGCGCGCCCGGAAATCCGCTCCGCACTGGATCGTGCAGGACGTTTCCTCGGTCTCGCCGCATTGGTGTCGGTGGTGTTGGCGGCAGTCGCTGTCGCGATGGCCGCGCGCCGTCACAGTGAGCGTCATCTTTCCGGCGCGGCGGTCATGCGCTGCCTCGGCGCCAGCCAACGCACGCTCGCAGCCATCCATATCGGCGAACTGTTGATCCTCGGCGTGGTCGCGAGTCTGATCGGCATCGTCATCGCGTTCGCGCTGCAATGGGCGGTGGGCGCTTGGCTGGCGAAAGAACTGGAGGTCGCGATTCCACCGGCGAGTTTGTGGCCGGCGCTGCAGGGATTTGCGGTCGGCCTCGTTGTTCTGATGTCATTCGGCGCGCCGCCGGTGCTTGCACTGCGTCGCGTGCCGGCGCTGCGCGTGTTGCGCCGCGATCTGGATGCGACCGAACCCAGCGCATGGCTGGTGGCGTTGGCGGGTTTCGGTGGCCTTGGCGCATTGCTGTGGTGGCAGGCTGGCTCAGTGCAACTCGGCGGGATCATGCTGCTCGGCATCGTCGCTACGTTGGCGGCGCTGGCGCTGATCGCGTATGCCTTGATCCTGCTGGTGCGGCGTCTGCGCTCACGCCTGCGCGGGAGCCTGCGCTACGGCCTCGCCAACGTCAGTCGACGCGCCGCCACCAGCATTGCGCAGGTGTCCGCGCTGGGGCTCGGATTGATGGCCTTGCTGCTGCTGACCTTCGTGCGCACCGATCTGCTCGATCGCTGGCGCGTGTCGCTGTCGGCCGATGCGCCGAATCGTTTCATCATCAATGTGCAGCCGGACCAGATGGACGGCGTTCGTGCTTATATCGATGAGCAGGGCATCGCGATGCCGAAACTCTATCCGATGATTCGCGGGCGACTGCTCGAACGCAATGGCAAACCCACCAGCGGCGACGAGTACGGTGCGCAGGACGACCGCGCGCGGCGTCTGGCTGAGCGTGAGTTCAATTTGTCGTCCGCCGACAGTTTCGGCGACGACAACAAGATCGTTGCCGGCAAACTCTGGCCGAAGAGCGGCTCGAAAACACCGGAATTGTCGGTGGAGCAGGGTTTCGCGGAATCGTTGAACTGGAAACTCGGCGACCGCGTGGTCTTCGATATCGCCGGGCAGCGTTTCGAGGCGACGGTCACAAGCCTGCGTACGGTCGAGTGGGAGAGCTTCAAACCCAACTTCTTCGTGATCGCATCGCCGGGAACGCTTGATGATTATCCAGCTAGCTACATCACCGCCGTGAAGGTGCCGACGGGCAATACGCGTTTCACCAATGGGTTGGTGCAGCGTTTCCCGAACCTGTCCGTGGTCGATGTCGATGCCATCCTCACCCAGGTCAAGAGCATCGGCGATCAGGTCGCGATGGTGGTGCAGATTGTGTTCTGGTTCTCGCTCGCCGCCGGCGTGCTCGTGCTGCTTGCGGCGGTCAGCGCGAGCCAGGACGAGCGGCTGCGCGAAGGTTCGGTGATGCGTGCGCTCGGCGGCAGTCGCAAGCAACTGCGCTTGGCGCAGGCGTCGGAGTTCGCGGTGATCGGACTGCTCTCAGGTGTTGTGGCGGCGGTAGCGGCGTCGGTACTGGCCGGCGTCGTCGCCATCCAGGTGTTCGATCTGCCCTGGCAGATCAATTGGGGCATGGCCGCTGCGGGTGCGGGTCTGGGCATGCTTGCAGCGCTGGTGGCGGGCCTGTTCGCGACCCGCCGTGTGCTGGATGCGCCGCCATCGCTGGTGTTGCGGGAGTTGGAGGCCTGAGCGCCGCGAAGGGTCGTGGCGATAGCGTTTCGCAGGAGCGTCAGCTTGTTGGAGCGGCGGAGGCCGCGATGAATTGAGGACAGTCTTGCCTCAGCCCATCGCGGCTTCCGCCGCTCCTACGGAATCGGTTCTATTCGTTTGCGAATGCCTGTAGTGCATCCAACTCCGCCTGTGCCTTGCGCAGACTGCCGCCTGCGGCTGCATCGTCCAGTGTCTTGCCCAGCGCTGCACGCTTGGGATGCCGCGACCAGTGATGGAATGCTTTGGTGCCGATCAGGCCCAATACGCCAATACCGATACTGAGGTTCAGCCAGTTCAGGGCCGGTCCGCTGGTCTGCGCGATCGCATAGATGTCGAGCCCGGTAACCGACATCGCCAGGGTCATCATGAAAGGCACCCACAACACCCACCATGGCAGGCCGACGCACATGCCGCCGATGATGTAAGCCTTGCGCAGTTTCGCGAGCCTGCGCTGCAATTCGAGCACGGGTGCGGCGTGATCGATGCCCCGGATCATGCCGCAGACGATGCCGCTGGCGATGATGGTGGCGACGCCATAGACGTGCATCACGAGACCTGCGATCAGCAGATGCGGGACATCGGAATGCGACGGCCAGACATGGATGCTGAGCAGAACCATGCAGACGCCGAACAATATCGAAGCGATCTGGCCCCAGAACAGCGGGCGCAGGCTGGACTTCATCTTGTCGATGCGCTTCTCGCGAAGCAGCTCGAACTGCAGTGTGTTCTGTTGCTGCAAACGCCGATCGAGGGTTTGCCAGGCGTTCTTGAGGTCGTCGAGTTCCATGGTGATATCCATTGAGTCATAGCCATTGAGAAGGTTTCAGTCGAGTGCGGGGTCCGCCAACTGCCGGCGGATGCGCTGTTTGAGTCGGTTGAGTTTCGTGGCGACATTGCTTTCGCTGATGCCGATGATTTCGGCGATCTCGCGCTGGCTGCGATCTTCCAGCCAGAGCAGCAGCAGGGCGCGGTCCATTGGCGATTGGCGGTCGATCACGGCATACAGCGCGCGCAGCTGCTCATCGGCCTCGTGCTGTGCGGAGCTGTCGTCGACGGTGATGCTGTCGAGGGCTGCTTCGAGGTGATCGTCCAGCGGCGCCCAATGGCGATGACGATGGCCGGTGTTGCGAACCTGTGAGATCGCGACGTTCAACGCGATCCGGTACATCCAGGTCGAGAACGACCGGGCCGGGTCGTAGCCGGGGAATGCGCGCCACAGCTGTGCGGCGATTTCCTGGGCCAGGTCCTGGCGGTCTTCGATGTGGCGGCAATAGGTGGCTGCCACTTTGAACACGATGCCGCGATGCTGGTCGAGCAGGGCGGCAAAGCGGGTTTGCGGCGAATCCATGGTGTCGGCGGTCGCGATCATGGTCGGGAATCTTGGAGAGGATGCTCACATGATTCGCGCCGGGGCGGGAAACATCACACCCGAACGCTTAGAATTTGCGGATGACTCCGATTCCGATGCCTCGCCATGTCCACTGACCGGGGCGATCCCGCCCTCGAAACCCTGTTCCTGCCGTTCGAAACAGGCCTGTTGACTTGGCCGGCGGAGGACGGGGTGTCACCGCCCAGCGCGCTGTTCCTGCGCGCGCGCGACGGCTGGCCGCTCCGCCAACAGCTTCGGCCGGGTCTGATCTGCGAGCAGAGTTTCAAGCCCGATGCCGATGCGTTGCAGCGTTCGGGATGGTCGGTCGGTGATCCGGGGAAAGTCGACGAGGACGCGCGCCATGCCTTGGTGCTGGTGTTGCCGCCGCGACAGCGTGACGAGGCCCGCGCACTGTTCGTGCAGGCGCTGCAGCGCTGCGCACCCGGTGGCATCGTCGTCGCCAGCATCGCCAACGATGAGGGCGCGAAGTCCGGCGAAGCCGATTTCAAGCGTCTGTGCGGGCTCGACGGCAGCGTGTCGAAACATCACTGCCGCGTGTTCTGGGCGAGGCGAGATGATGCAAGGATCGATACGGTGCTGCTGGCCGAATGGTCGACGTTGGATGCCGAACGCCCGATTCTCAGCGGACGCTTTGTCAGCAGGCCGGGCGTGTTCGCCTGGGATCGCGTCGATACGGCGTCGCAGCTGCTGGTCGAGCACCTCCCAACGGACTTGCGCGGACGTGCCGCCGATCTGGGTGGTGGCTATGGCTATCTTTCTGCCGAGCTGTTGCAGCGTTGTCCCGGTATCACCTCGTTGGATCTGTTCGAAGCCGAAGCGCGCGCGCTTGATCTGGCGCGGCGCAATCTTGCCGATGCGGCCGCGAGGATGCCGGTCCGTTTCCTGTGGGAAGACGTCACTGCGGGCCTCCCGGATACTTACGACGTGATCATCACTAACCCACCGTTCCATGCGCAGCAGAGCGCCGCGCGTCCGGATATCGGCCGCGCCTTCATCGAAGCCGCAGCGGCTGCGCTGGTGCCGGGCGGACGATTGTGGCTGGTCGCGAACCGGAATCTGCCCTACGAATCCGTGTTGGATGAGGGCTTCGGCAGCGTGCGGATCGTCGCCCAGGAGCAGGGTTTCAAGATCATCGAAGCGATCAAGGGCGTCGTTGCGCCGCCGCAGCGCGCAACCCCTGCGCCTTCGTCGGCGCGCAAGAAACGCGCGCCCAGCCGTGCCGCCGAAGCGCGCGCGTGGCGTGGAAAGATATGAAACTGCTGAAACTCATCGCCAACCTCGGTTACGGCAGTCGCAGGCAGGTCACCGGACTGTTCCGCGAAGGCCGCATTACCAACGCCGATGGTGACGTGCTGTACGCCGACGACGAGCTTGGCGTGCATGCCACGCACGACAGCGTCCGCGTCGATGAGGAGCCGCTCGACCCGCCGCAGGGTCTGCTGTTGATGTTGCACAAGCCGCCGGGCTACGTGTGTTCTACCAAGGACAAGGGGCGGCTGATCTATGACCTGCTGCCGCCGCGCTACCGGCTGCGCGACCCGGTGCTGTCCACGGTCGGTCGGCTCGATCGCGAGACCAGCGGCATGTTGTTGTTCACCGACGACGGCGCCCTGCTGCACAGGATCATTTCGCCGAAGTCGGAATTGTCCAAGGTCTATGAAGCGATGCTGGCGGAGCCGATGCGTGGTGATGAAGCCGCGCTCTTCGCCAGTGGAACGCTGATGCTGGAATCCGAACAGAAACCGCTGTTGCCGGCGGAACTTGAGGTGCTGGGGCCGCAGCATGCGCGATTGACCCTGCACGAAGGTCGTTACCATCAGGTGCGTCGGATGTTCGCCGCCGTCGGCAATCATGTCGAAGCGCTGCATCGGGTCTCGGTCGGCGGCTTGGCGTTGGGCGACCTTGCGCTGGGACAGTGGCGGACGCTGGCCGATGTTGATCGCGAGCGCTTGTTCGCGAAGTGAGGTTCCGTCGCTGACGGTGTCTTCATCGGGTGCGCGGGTTTCGCACCACATGAGCTACCGTTATTCCGTCAGTAGCCTGCGGAATCCATCGATGCCCAGTGTCGCCATCGTCTCCAGATTGCGCTCGACGATGACGCCGGCGTCGGGATACGCGGTGACGGCTTTGTCGAGGCTGTCCTCGCGCAGCAGGTGCAGGGTCGGGTAGGGCGCACGATTGGTGCAGTTACCCGGGTCGTCAGAGGCGGTGCCGGCGAACTGGTAATCGGGATGGAAGCTGGCAACCTGCAATTCGCCTTCCAGATCGAGCTCGGCGACCAGGCCGTCGACCAGATCAAGAAATTCGTTGTATTCGAAGAAGTCGTTGAGCATCCGTGGATGTATCAGCAGCGTCGTGTCGATCTGTGCGGCATCGGTCGCGTGCAGTCGCTGCAACTCCTCGCCCAGATCGGTCAGCAGTGCTTCTTCGGTCGTCGCATCGCTCAGCACGAAACGGATCTGTTGTTTGACGGACACCGCTTTCGCGAACGGGCACAGATTCAAGCCGATCACTGCGCGCTCCAGCCAGCGCCGAGTGGCGGCGACTTCTTCGGGCTCGTGTCCGGTGGCGGTCAAGGGAGCGTCCGAGTCAGTCGCGGAAATTATCGAACTGCAGTGGCCGCTCGAACTCCATTCCGCGCAACAGCGCCATCGCGGCCTGCAGGTCGTCGCGCTTCTTGCCGTTGACGCGAAGCTTGTCGCCGTTGATCTGCGAATCGACCTTCAGCTTCGCGTCCTTGATCGCGGTCTGGATCTTTTTCGCCAGATCACGTTCGATGCCCTGCTGTACTTTGATCTTCTGTCGCGCACCAGCCAGATTGGTCTCGATATCGCCCGCATCGAGGCAGCGGGCGTCGATCTTCCGCGCGATCATCCGCATGCGCAGGATGTCCTGCATCTGCTGCAGCTGGAATTCGCTGGGTGCGGTGAGCGAAACCGCGTCGTCCTCAAGCGTGAAACTGGCTTCCACGCCTTTGAAGTCGAAGCGGGTGGTCAGTTCGCGACTGGCCTGGTCGACGGCATTGGTGAGTTCGTGCAGGTCGACTTCGGAGACGATATCGAAAGAGGGCATGGTCGGGTTGAAAAGGCTTTGGATCGTGCAGGGTAACCGATCATAGGGCGGGTTTTAACCAGCCATCACGTCGCATTCGAGCACTTCAAGCAATGATCGAAGGCGCTTCGATCATTGAGAGAGACAATCTCGTCGTCGCGATCACAGGCCAAGACCCGCTAGACTTCAAATCTTCACCAACTCCACCCGACGGTTCTTCGCGCGGCCATCCTCGCTGCTGTTGTCGGCGACCGGTTTGTCCTGGCCGAATCCCTTCGACTGCAGGCGCCCCGGGTCGATCCCGAGACCCACCAGTGCGCCGAGCACGCTGCGTGCGCGTGATGTGGACAGGTCCTGGTTGTGCGCTGCGGTGCCGGTGTTGTCGGTGTGGCCTTCAATCGACAGCTTCAGCGCCGGATCGCCCTCCAGCAGCTTGCCGATCTCGGCGATGACCGGCTGCGCATCCGGGCGCAGGGTCGCCTTGTCGATGTCGAAATTGATGTACAGCGCGACGTGACCGTCGGTGTCGATGGCTTTCTTCATCGCCGAGGCATCGAGGAAACCGAGCGACTGCTTCATGCCTTCGCGTTCCAGGACGGTCACGTAACCGTGCAGCGGAATGGCGCCGGTGCTGACCTGGATCCAGTATTCCTTGCCGCCCTGGCGGATCAGATAAGTGTTGTTCTCGCAGTCGACACCGGCGCACGTGCCGTAGTAATGCTTGTCCATCGCTTCGCGGCCGCCGAAGGCGTCGATGAGCGTGTTGGTGTATTGAGCGGTGTTGATTTTCATGCCGCCGAGTGCGGTGATCGCGTTTTCGTAGTTGCGCTGGAATTCGATGGCGCTGTACGGACGTTCGACGCCGTAGGCGAGTGGATACATGTCGCGGACGATCTTGCCTTCGATCGCCACGATCCTGTCGCCGGCGATCATGTGGGCGCGGTCGAAATTGATGTTGCGGTCTTTTTCGCTGAAGACGGTCTTGAGGCCATCCGGCGACTTGAAGAACGGGAAGGGCGGCAGCGATGCGGTGCTTTCCGGCACGCTGGCGGGGTCGAATTCGGCCGGCGCGGGCGGCGTTGCTGCGACGGTCGTCGTTGCCGTGGCGGTTTCAGCGACTGGTTCCGTCGCGGCAGGGGGCTCGGAGGCCGGAGCGGCGCTCACGGGAGCGGTGTCGTTTCCGCCACGGTCGCAGGCGGCCAAGCATAGTGTGCCCAATACAGACAGGCAGAGCAGGCGCAGGGTGCGGACGGCGTTCGGCGACATGTCGGATCCTCGTTGAAAAGATGGCGTATGACGACAGCAACGCGAAATCCGGCGTCAGCGGGTCATCATGGGCAAAGCACCTTGTTGTCACCCGGCTCTGGCGATGGACCGCATCTGCCCTCATTCTTGTCGGATGGCACCGATTCCTCCCAATGCCGCTCCGGGCGCACATCGCTGGCGCGCGGCCCTGTACATGCTCGCGGCGGTCGGCGTGTTTTCGCTGATGGATGCGGGGCTCAAGCTGCTGAGTGCCCGCTATCCGCCATTGCAGGTGACCGCGATCCGTGGAGGCGCATCGACGCTGTTCGTCGTGCCATGGGTATTGGCGACCGTGGGCGCCCGTAGTCTGTTCCGCGTACGCTGGTCGCTGCATTTGCTGCGCGCGGTGCTGGGCATCTCGATGATGGCGCCGTTCGTGTACGCGCTGCGGACGCTGCCGCTGTCGACCGCCTACACCATCTTCTTCGTCGCTCCGCTGCTGATCACAGCGCTGTCGGTGCCAATCCTCGGCGAACGCGTCGGGCCACGACGATGGACGGCGATCGTGGTCGGTTTCATCGGTGTGCTTGTGGTGCTGCGCCCGAGCGGCGAGGGCGTCGGCAGCCTCGCCGGGCTCGCGGTGTTGATGGCGGCATTCGGCTATGCGGTGTCCGCGATCACCGTCCGGGTGCTGGCGCGCACCGACAGCAGCCAGGCGATCGTGGTCTGGTTGATGGTGTCGATGGCACTCGGCGCCGGTCTGTTGGCATTGCCGCACTGGGTGCCGATCCAAGCCGCGGATCTCTGGTTGATCGCGGGGGTGGGTGTCGCCGGTGCGCTCGGTCAATACACCATCACCGAGGCATTCCGGCAGGGTGAGGCGTCGTTGATTGCTCCGCTGGAATACAGCGCGCTGCTTTGGGGGTTGTTGCTCGATTTCAGTGTCTGGGGCGTGTTGCCGGACGGCATGACTTGGGTCGGTGCGGCGATCATCGTGTTCAGTGGCCTGTATCTGCTGCGGCGCGAACGCATCCATCTCGAAGCTGAGCATCCGTGATTCAACGGATGGCGCTGTCCCTTCTGGCCGGTATCCCGCGTTCTGCTCGGGTTGCAACCCAACCTTCCCGGAGCCCAGCCCCATGCAACGCAAGCACATCCTCGGCCTGAGTCTGACCATCGCCGCCCTCGCCTCGGTCGCCGCCTACGCGCAGAAAAACATTCTGTTGAGCGACGACGCCATCCGTGGCGTGTCGGCAGACCTTCCCGTGACCGCCAAACAGCGCGTGCTGAGCCAGCGCGCCAGCACGCAGGCGATCACCAAGCCCGCGCCGATCACCGCGAAGCTCGCGCCCCCGATCTATCCGGTGACCGAAGACGAGGTCTACGACGTCGACAGTTTTGGCCGCAATGTGAAGTGGCTGGGACTGGCCAGCGCCTTCATCAACGTACAGTCCGGCTGCCCGAAGCCGACCACGCCCGACGAATATTGTCAGGAATTGAACACGACCCCGGGTGCCTACACATCGTTCACGTTCAACGATGCTGCGCGGGTGAAGCTGCCGAAGGGCGCATCGAATTCGATCCTCTGCTACTGGTTCTCGCCGGTGCTGACCTACACCTACAGCAATCCGACCACGAGCCGCGTGATCGGCCGGTTCCGCTACAACCCGACGCTCACCATCGAAAACCCGGTCCTGTCCGATCCGTCGCTGATCGACCCGACCACCGGTGCTCCATTCGGCGGCCAACTGCTGACATCGATGACCTCGTCGGAACGGCTGGAGGAATCGCTGGAGCCTGGCGTGACCCTCAATCAGCGGACCCGCGATTCCACCATCTGCATGGCCGGTTTCATCAGTCACAGGGCCTTGATCCAGAACTACGGCCTCACGCCGGCGCAGGCGGACGATTTCTTCGCCAACCCGACGACGGTCCGTCTCAATGTCACCGGCAGCACCCAGTTCGTCAGCAATGCTTCGATGGTGTTCGGCCTGCGCATCGTCGGCGATTGAGCGATTGTGATATCGGCACCCCGGCCGGAATCGCCCGGTCGGGGGTGTCCTGTTCCGTCGTGGCCCCGCGTTCTGTTCCGGTACCTGCCAACGTCCCGGAGCGCACCACCATGCAACGCAAGCACATCCTCGCATTGAGCCTGACCGCCGCTGCGCTGGCGTCGGTTGCGGTTTACGCCCAGAAAGGCGGCCCATCGAAGCACGAGATCATCGAAGCCGTTTCGCCGGATCTGCCCGCAGCACAATCCCGGCAAGGGCTCGCGCAGCGCAAGAGCACAGCAGTGGCCGGCGCCGGTGCCATCAAGGCCGCCGCAGCGCCAACCGAAGCAGATGTCTACGACGTCGATTCCTTCAAGCGGAATGTGACCTGGCTGGGCTTGGGCAGTGCTTTCATCAATCTCAGCGATACCTGCCCTGTCGATCCGGACAACCCGGATGAACTGTGCCAGGTGCTGGCGCCAGCGCCGGCCACCACCGGTTTCAATTTCGAGGATGCCGCGCACATCACGCTGCCCGGAAAATCGGCCCATTCGCTGCTGTGCTACTGGTTCTCGCCGGTGCTGACCGTGAACTACGCCAACTTCGGCGCCACGCCTGCCCTCGCGCGTCTGCGCTACACCCCGACGCTGACCATCGAGAATCCCGTGCTCGACGACCCCGCGCTGGTCGACCCGACCACTGGCGCACCGTTCGGTGGGCAGTTGCTGACCAGCATGACTGCGAGCGAGAGCTTCGTGGTGCCGCTGAATCCGGGCATGAGCTTCACCGAACGCACCCGCGACTCGGCCGTCTGCATGGCCGGCTTCGTATCGAAGCGTGCGTTGGTCGAAAGCTACGGCCTGACAGAAACCCAGGCCAAGGAATTCTTCAAGCAGCCGACGACGATCCGCCTCAACGTGTCCGGTTCGGCGCAGTACGTGGGTTTTGCTTCGATGGTCTTCGGTTTGCGCGTGGTCGGTGACGAACGCTGATCCGACGCATCATGCTTGACGCAGCATCTGCGGTCCCGCAAAGCAACGTCACAACGCCCGGCCCAGTGCCGGGCGTTGTCGTGTCGGGCCCAATGCGGTTGTATAGATCGCGATGGCGACATGCGCAGGGGTATGGTGGTCGCTTGAATACGTTTTCCGTTTCGATGCATGCGCACGAACACGCTCTGTCATGGCGCAGCAGGTTGGCGTGAGGCTCATCCGCGGCCACAATAGCCCGATGCCTTCGCCGCCCGGCGCTGGCGCGACCACCAAGGCGAGCACATGACAGACCTGAAGGAAGCCCTCGTTCCCGACATCGGCGATTTCACCGGCATTCCGGTGATCGAGATTCTGGTTGCCGTCGGCGACACCGTCGCCAAGGATCAGGGGTTGGTGACGCTGGAGTCGGACAAGGCGACGATGGAAGTGCCCGCGCCCTTCGCCGGCGTGGTCCGCGAACTCAAGGTCAAACTGGGCGACAACGTGTCCGAGGGCAGTCTGGTCGCGATGATCGAGAGCGCCGATGTCGCAGCGGCTGCCGCGCCTGCGCCGATCGCTGCACCGGCACCGGCGGCGCCTGCTCCCGCGCCAGCAGCAT
>JBGSID010000098.1:0-2063 GCA_041751895.1 Lysobacteraceae bacterium
TGCCCGCACCCGCGCGCGGCACGATGTAGGCCGCAAGGATCGCGTCCTCGCTGCTGCGCGCCGCAGCCACCACCACGGCCTGCGCGACATCGGGATGACGCGCGAGCACGCTTTCGATTTCGCCGGTTTCGATCCGATACCCGCGCAGCTTGATCTGCTGGTCGAGACGACCGAGATGCTGCAGCTGGCCATCGCTGCGCCAGCGCCCGAGATCGCCGGTACGATACATTCGCGCGCCCGGAGTCACGGGATCGACGATGAATTTTTCGTCGGTCAAATCATCGCGCTGGTGATAGCCGAGGGTCACGCCCGCACCCGCGATCACCAGTTCACCGGCGACCCCGATCGGCACCGGCGTGCCCTCATCGTCGAGTACATGCACCTGGGTGTTCGCAATCGGGCGACCGACGACGATGTCACCCTGACCCGGCCGGATCTGCACGCAGGTCGACCAGACCGTGGTTTCGGTCGGGCCGTACATGTTCCACAGCGCGCCCACGCGCGGCAGCAGCGCTTCGGCGAGATCGACCGGCAGCGCCTCGCCACCGCAGAGGGCCTTCCACTGCGGACCACCGCGCCAGCCGGATTCCAGCAGCAGACGCCACGTGCTCGGCGTGGCCTGCATGGTGTCGACCTGATGCCGCTCCAGCAGCGAACGCAGCGCGACGCCATCGCTGGCCTCGTCGCGATCGACCAGGATCAGCTCGGCGCCCACTGCAAGCGGCAACAGCAGTTCGAGCACTGCGATATCGAACGACAACGTGGTCACTGCAGCAAGCCGCGATGTCGCGTCGAGACCCGGCGATCTGCGCATCGATTCGAGGAAATTGATCACCGCACGCTGCGGCACGCGCACGCCCTTCGGCTTACCGGTCGAGCCCGAGGTATAGATCAGATACGCGAGCGCATCGTCGGAGCATTCGAGTGGTTGCAACGGTTTCGCATCGGCCGCGAGCGCCACGCCCAACGCGAGACGCCGGCAGGATGCAAGATCGAGCATGTGGTCGCTGTCGTCGATCACCAGCGCCGCGTCGGCATCCTCGACCATGAACTTGAGGCGTTCAGCCGGAAAACCGGGATCGAGCGGCAGATACGCGGCGCCAGCGCGCAGCACGCCCAGCATCGCCGCGAGCATCGCCGGCGAGCGCTGCAGATGCAGGCCGACGATCGCGCCTTGCGCAATGCCGCGATCCTGCAATGACGTCGCGATGCGGTCGGCCTGCGTCGAGAGTTCGGCATGCGTGATCGCGGTGTCGCCATGACGAAGCAAGGCACGTTCGCCATGCCGGGCGATCGCGTTGTCGAGATAACCCGACAGACTGCCGTCGGCCGGCAGCGGCGATGCGGTGTCGTTCCACGCAGTGAGTCGTTCCGTTTCGGCGGCTGTCACCGACAACAGCGTGCGCAGCGGGACATCGTGCAACTGCTTCGCAAGCGCGGCGAGCATCGCGAGATAACGTTCGACCAGCAGCTGCGCGGTCTCCGCGAACAGAATGTCGGTGTTGTAGTTGAGACCGCCGACCAGACCGTCGGCACCATCGAGGAACCACAGCGCGACATCCTGTGCCGCCGCCGGCTGGAACACCGGCACGTTGGCGTGCGCGAGATCACCCCAGCGACACGGCCGCTGGCGCGCATCCTGATACGAGAAAAAGGCCTGATAGATCGGGAAACGGCTGGTGTCGCGGCGCACACCCTCGACAGACGCGCTCAAGACGCGAACCAAGTGTTCGAACGGCACATCCTGACAGCCGATCGCATCGATCATTTCGCTGCGCGTGGCCTGCAGCAGACTGCGGAAACCCTGTGCGGGATCCAGCTGCAACCGCAGCGGCAGCGCGTTGACGAAGAAGCCCATCACCGATTCAAGCTCGGGCAGATTGCGGCCACGCACCGGCGTACCGATGACGA
Organism: Lysobacteraceae bacterium; assembly: GCA_041751895.1. Taxonomy (GTDB): domain Bacteria; phylum Pseudomonadota; class Gammaproteobacteria; order Xanthomonadales; family Xanthomonadaceae; genus Lysobacter_I. The sequence continues at coordinate 1,912 of JBGSID010000098.1, forward strand.
TATCACGCTGTCCGCTGAGCTGATGCAGCAACACCGCCCACGCCGACAGCAGCACCGTGAACAGCGTCGAACCCTCGCGCTGCGCGAGTGCACGCAACGCGTCCGCCGTGCCCGAGGGCACGCGCAGCCAAGCGGTATCGCCATCGCCGGTC
>JBGSID010000099.1:0-33998 GCA_041751895.1 Lysobacteraceae bacterium
GTCGCCGACGCCACGGCCGCGCCATTGCGGCAGCACGGCCATGCGGCCGATTTTCCGCTCGGGCGTGAGCCTGCCGGTGCCGATCGGGCTGCCGGCGTCGTCGCGGGCGAGCACATGCACGCATAGCGGGTCTAGGTCGTCCCACTCCAGTTCGAGTGGAACCTGCTGTTCCTGCACGAACACCGGCTCGCGCACGGCGCGCAGGTCGGCGCAGCCGCTGGCGTACTCGATGACCTCGACCCGGAATGCGCCCTCAGTGTTCGTCGTCATCGTCGTCTGCCTCGAAATCGTCGCCTTGCAAACCGTAATGCCCTTGTGTCAGCAGTTCCAGTACCAGTGTCTGGCCTTCCTGTGAGAGTGCGGCGTACGTGACGGCATCGAGCATTTCCGCCGCCGCGAGCGCACGTGCATCGTCCACGGGCAGGGCGTGGATCTGGCCCGCGATGTACAGCTTGCCCAGCGCCTCGTATTCGGCACTGCGTCGCCACGCGGCCCGCGTCCACGGATGACGCTGCAGGGCAGCGCCCTGCTGCAGGTCGAATTCGATCTCGATCCGCGAGCGTGGCGGATCCGGCATCAGGCTGTCGCCGACGCTGCGATACAGGGTCATGAAGCGGCCGAACCAGTCGCCGAGGCGTTCCGGGTCGTTCATCCGCAACGCATTGAGGCCAATGATCGCCCGCTGCATCGCTTCGGCATCGATCTCGTTCGGATCGCTGGGCAGAGAGAGGTCGTCGTCGCGATAACGCACCGATTCGTCGGCATCGGCAAGTAACGTGTCGACAAGATCGCCTAAAAGTTCCGATGCGCTGGGTGCACGCATGCCGACCGAGAACGTCAGGCAGGCATCTTCGGCGACGCCGTGGTGTGGCATGCCCGGCGGCAGGTACAGCATGTCGCCCGGGCCGAGCACCCAGTCGTGGGTCGGCGTGAATTCGCGCAGCAGTTTCAATTCGACATCGTCGCGGAACGCGGTCGATGGTGTGCCGTTGCCGAGCGTTTCCGATGCGTCGATCTGCCAGCGGCGATGGCCGTGGGCCTGCAGCAAGAACACGTCGTACTGGTCGACATGGGCGCCGACCGAGCCACCTGGCGCGGCGAACGAGATCATCACATCGTCGATGCGCCAGCGCGGCAGGAAGGTGAAATGGTCGAGCAGGGCGCGGATATCCGGATCCCATTTGTCCACGTCCTGCACCAACAGCGTCCAGTCATGGTCGGGCATGCCCGGAAATTCTTCTTCCGCGAACGGCCCGGCGCGCACCGTCCAGCGGTCGTTGGCCTTGTCGTGCATGACGATCCGCGACAGCGCGGCTTCCTCGCAGGCGAGACCGGCGAGATCTTCCGGCATGACCGGTGTTTCGAAATCGGGGAAGGCGTTGCGGATCAGCAGCGGTCGCTTCTGCCAGTAATCGCGCAGGAAGTCGGATGGCGGCATGCCCAGCGGCGGCTGGCGCCTCGCGTCGATCTCGAACGGATACTCGGAGTGTGGGTGGGTCATGTGGTTTGTCCGTCATCCCGGCACAAGCCGGGGTGCATGTGTTGACAGCGGAAGCGCAGGATCGAGGGCTGGATGACCCGCCTGCGGCTGTAGAAAAGCACGTCTGGCCTGCGCCGGATGACGGCGGTCAGATCGCCTTCGCCAGCCGTTCTGCCAGTCCGATGTAGCTGCCGGGCGTCATGTCGAGCAGACGCTGTTTCGCATCCGCCGGCAGGTCCAGGCCGGCGATGAAGGTGCGCATTGAGGTTTCATCGATGCCGTGGCCGCGGGTCAGCGCTTTCAGCTGCTCGTATGGGTTCGGCAGGCCATGCCGGCGCATGACTGTCTGCACCGCTTCGGCCAGCACTTCCCAGGCGGCGTCGAGATCGGCGGCGAGTCGCTCCGGATTCACGCTGAGCTTGTGGAGGCCGCGCAGCAGGGCGTCGTAGCCGATCAGGGCATGCCCGAAGGCGGTGCCGAGCGCCCGCAACACGGTGGAATCGGTGAGGTCGCGCTGCCAGCGGCTGATCGGCAGCTTCGCGGAAAAATGCTCGAACAGCGCGTTGGCGATGCCGAAATTGCCTTCCGCGTTCTCGAAATCGATCGGATTGACCTTGTGCGGCATGGTCGAGCTGCCGACTTCGCCGGCTTTCACGGCCTGCTTGACGTAGCCCAGCGAGATATAGCCCCAGATGTCGCGGCACAGGTCGATACAGATGGTGTCGATGCGCTTCTGCGCGTCGCAGAGCTCGGCGATGCCGTCGTGCGGCTCGATCTGGGTGGTGTAAGGCTGCCAGTCCAGACCCAGCGATTCGACGAAGCGCCGCGAGAAGGCGATCCAGTCGATATCGGGATAGGCCACGACATGGGCGTTGTAGTTGCCGACCGCGCCATTGATCTTGCCCGCGATCAACGCCGCCGCGAGGGTCTCGCCCTGACGCTGCAGGCGCGCGACGACATTGGCGATTTCCTTGCCGACGGTGCTCGGAGAAGCGGTTTGGCCATGGGTGCGCGACAGCATCGGCAGGCCGGCGTGCGCGTGGGCCATGGTCCGCAGCGTCTGGATGAGTGTGTCGAGCTTGGGCAACAGGACTTTCTGGCGGGCCTCGCTCAGCATCAGCGCGTAGCTGAGATTGTTGATGTCTTCGCTGGTGCAGGCGAAATGCACGAATTCCAGCGCCTGCGCCAGCTCCGCGTCATCTTTCAGCCGTTCCTTGATCAGATATTCGACCGCCTTGACGTCATGGTTGGTCGTGCGTTCGATCTCCTTGACCCGTGCCGCATCGGCGACCGACAAGTTCTCCGCAAAGGTGCGCAGTCGGGTGACAGTCGTGTCGGAGAAAGGCTTCAGTTCGACGATCCCGGGGTCGGCGGCCAGCGCCAGCAGCCATTCCACCTCCACCTTCACCCTTGCTTTGATCAAGCCGTATTCGGAGAAGATCGGGCGCAGGGCGTCGACCTTACCGGCATAACGGCCGTCGAGCGGCGACAGGGCGAGCAGTTGGGATTCGGACATGGGGAGAGGATTGCGGCGCGGGGAGGCGGCAATTGTAAACGCCTGCGGGCGTATGCTCCCCTCACGACAAACCACTGGAGTCGGAGATGCCAAAACGCACTGGAATTCCTGACCCTTCCCGCATCGAACGGGACAGCATGGGCGACATGCGCGTGCCTGCTGCAGCGCTGTGGGGCGCCCAGACCCAGCGCGCGCTGCAGAATTTCCGGATTTCCGGGCGGCCGATGCCGCGTGGCTTCATCCGCGCGCTCGGATTGATCAAGGCCGCCGCCGCACAGACCAACGTCAACTTCGGGCTGCTGCCCAAAACGCGCGGTGCCGCGATCCGGCGCGCCGCAATGGCCGTCGCCGAAGGTGAGCATGACGAACAGTTTCCGGTCGACATCTTCCAGACCGGTTCCGGCACCTCCAGCAACATGAACGCAAACGAGGTGATCGCTGCCCTGGTCATGCGTAGCGGCCGTGGCAAGGTCCACCCGAACGACGACGTGAATCTCGGCCAGAGTTCGAACGATGTCGTGCCGACCGCGATCCGGGTCGCTGGGATGCTGGCGGTCACCGAAGATCTGCTGCCGGCGCTGCAGCATCTGCGAAGCACCATCGACCGCCGCGCCCAGGAGGGCAAGAAACTGGTCAAGACCGGGCGTACCCACCTGATGGACGCGATGCCGCTGACCTTTGCCCAGGAGTTGGGGGCATGGTCGTCGCAACTGGACTCGGGACGGATGCGCATCGAAGACAGTCTCAAGCGGCTCCGTCGCCTGCCGATCGGCGGTACTGCGATCGGTACCGGGATCAATGCCGATCCCCGCTTCGGCTCACGCGTCGTGCAGACCCTTTCGGTGATGTCGGGTGCGCGTTTCGTGTCAGCCGACGACAAATTCGAGGGGATCGCCGCGCAGGACGACGCCGTGGAGCTTTCCGGCCAACTCAATGCATTGGCCGTTGCGCTGATGAAGATCGCCAATGATCTGCGTTGGATGAACTCGGGGCCGTTGGCCGGATTGGGCGAGATTGAATTGCCGGCGTTGCAGCCAGGCTCATCGATCATGCCGGGGAAGGTCAATCCTGTCATTGCAGAAGCAGTTGCCATGGTCTGTGCGCAGGTGATGGGGCATCACACTGCGATCACCGTTGCGGGTCAGAGCGGCAACTTCCAGCTCAACGTGATGCTGCCGCTGATCGCGGCGAATCTGCTGGACAGTATCTGCCTGCTCACGAATGCCATGACGGCGCTCGCCGACAGTGCGATCGCGGGGATGACATTTCTTCCCGATCGCGTCGCAGATGCCTTGGCGCGCAATCCCGTGCTGGTGACGGCGCTCAATCCGGTGATCGGATACGACAACGCCGCTGCAATCGCCAAGAAGGCATATCGCGAGCGGCGTCCCGTGTTTGATGTCGCGCTGGAAGACAGTGGCCTGGATGCCAAGACTCTGCAGCGGCTGCTGGACCCGGCCGCGCTTACGCGTGGCGGGGTCAAGGGTGTCGGAGGCGGTTGAAGTCCGCCGTGCCGATGGCGATGCAGATCAGTGGGTCGTGGTCCCTTCGGCGCTGGCGGCCTCGGCTTCTTCTGCGGCATCCCGGCGGCCGTCGCTGTCGTTGGTCCTCTCTTTGATCGCTTTGCCGATTTCCCTGCCGATATCCTTGCCGGCGTCGTAGCTGAAACGATTGCCGTCTTCGCTCATGCAGTCGTCGACGTCGCTCTGATCCATGGTCGCGTAAGGTTTGAACTCGGGCAGCGAGGCAGCGAGTTTGTCCTGGGTGATTTTCATTGCCGGCAGGCGTTCGCAGAGTTTCTGTGCGGACTGCTTGATGCCCTCGGCCTCGGCTTCGATCTTTTTCTCGATCTGGTCGGTATTGCCGGTAAAGACGCCTTTCAGCGCTTCGGTCACGGCTTTGCCGGCCAGGTCCGCGCCCTTCAGGCCGATACCGATGCCGGCCTCCGCGATGGCGGCGACATGCCCGCGATATTCCAGAAGCAATGCCTTCTGCTCGGCGTTGACCGTCACCGTTTTACCGTCGATGAGCAATTCGCCGGTCGGGGTGATTTCGGCATCGGGGTGGTCAGTGGCGGAGAGCTCGATGTTGCCGTTCGCCAGTTCCTCGCGGGCATCCTCGGATGCTTCCTTCACGGCCTTGCCGATCAGGGTGGCCGGTTCGTCGGCGGGGTCGGTCGCTGCGGATGGTGCCTTGTCCGAGCATGCCGCCAGCGTGGTGGCGAGCAGTAGGGCGAGAGAGGTCGTGTACATGCGTTTCATGGGCAGCTCCGCGTCGATGTCGGTACGATGAAAATGGAGTGATGATGCTTGTGCACGCAGTCCGTTTACGTGCGCTCGGTCAGTGCTGTGTGGATGGCCTGTTCATCGTGCGAACGGCATCTCGATCATATTTGGTACGTTCTTTCAGTCGTTCTTCGGAAGACGGATGCTGCCGGCGACATTGCGATGGTCGACCGAGCCGCTACCGATGTGGTCGACGATCAGATCGCCATGAATCCCTTTCGCTTCCAGGTCCCCGGAGCCGATGCTTCTGACAGTGACGTTGCCTGAAATATCAGAAAGGGACGCGTCTCCCGAGCCGATCGAGCCGATCGCAACATGTCCGTTCGCATTGGCGATGCGCAGGTCGCCGGAATTGATGCTGTCGATACGGGCATCACCACGCAGATCGCGTGCGCTCAGATCGCCGGAACCGACCGAGACCACGTGCAGTGCGCTGATATCGCTGGCTTTGATGTCGCCGGAGCCGACATCGGCGTAGAAGGTTCCACGGATGTGGCGTGCTTCGAGATCGCCGGATCCGACGTCGGCGCTCAGCGAAGCGACGCCATCAACCACCACGTCACCAGAGCCGAGTTTGACCTGGACAGCGATGTTGTCCGGAAGATTGGCGGTCAGCGTGAGATAACCATAGTGGTTTCCCGACCACGATCCTTTGCGAAGCAGTCCGTTCCGTTCCGCACGGACGATCAGCTTGTCGCCCTCGCGCGCTTGGTTGACCACGAGTTCGCCGAGTCGTTTGTCATCCGATGCGCAGGCCTTGCCGCGGATCGAACCGCTGCGATCCTTGCCGCCGTTGACGTCCAGTGTGTGCGGGCCGATATCGAAGACCACTGTTTTCACGCCGGTGAGGTTCAGGTCCGAATCGCGTGGCGCGGAATACTTGCAGCGCTCGTCTGCGTGCGCTGCGAGGGGCAGGGCCATCAGCATGCAGACAGGCAGCAGGATTGAAATGATGCGCATGGAAATCTCCGTCTATTCGAATCGGGTCGCAGGGGGATCGAAAGGCTTTATGTATCAGTTTGTGTATCAGGAGCGCCGTGACGTTCGTGATGCAATCCGATCGTTTGGCGAGCTTGGGCCGTTCTTCGGAAGCCAGCGGACGGATGCGCCGTCCGCTGGTGCATGTTCAGCCCTCGTCCCGCCAGCGGCGCAGGCGGATCGCGGCATAGATCATGGCTGCACCGATGGCGGCACCCACCCACATGTCGACAGTGGCGAAAGCCGACCAGCTGCTGGTGAAGTCGATCGCGTGCGCCAGATCCTCGGGGCCTTTGAAATTCATGACATGCGTGGCATTCACACTGTCATTCGCGTACCAGGTCATGGGCACGATGCTCAACAGACCGCGGACGAGCATGACGTACCAGACTTTCTGGTGCGGGATATCCAGACCGGGAAGCGTGTCCATCCAGCTGATCAATGCGGCACCGAGCACCGGGATCAGTACGGCCCAGAGGAACGGCTTGCTGCGAGCCCATGCCGAGCACAACATCAGCCAGCCAACGGTCGGCAATGCCCACATGGCGTAGACCGGCAGGATGCCAAGCGCCTGGCCCAAGGTCCTGAAAGGATGAGACTCGGTAAACAAAGCCGAGGTGCCGGGGAGGCCATTCAAGGCCATGGTCAACGCGGTGAGCAGCCACTGGCCGACGCCGATGCACAGGCCGATCGCCACCGCCAGCGCGGGTGCCAGAACCAGGGCCCATGCGGCTTTTGACAGCACGACTTCGGTGTCCGACAGCGGCAGCGATTTCCAGAACAGCACGCTGCGATCCTTGCGCTCGTCGTAGAGAGAACCCAGTGCATAGAAGAACACCACGAATGTCATTACGATCAATGCCAGGCCGACGCCGGTGAGGATCGAGATATCGCCGGCAAAACCCATCGGTGCACTGCCCATGTCTGGGTTGCCCTGGATGCTGGCGATATTGAGATGGCCTTCGTTCTTCGCCTTGTTGAACAGGATCGATCCTGTCACGGCGCCGAGCAGGGTGAACGCCAGTGCGATGATGCCGGCGACGATAGGCGCCCAGAAAAAGCCGCCCTTGTTTTCCCAGAATTCGCGCCTGAGCAAGAGTTTGAATTTGCTTCCGAAGCCGAACGGTTTCGCTGCGGCATTTGGCTGGATGGCAGTAGCGGTATTCATGCGTAGGTCCCCTTCATGATGGCGACGAACAGGTCGGCAAGACCGGGAATGCGGGTTTCACCCAGCGCCGCGAGTTGGCTGTGCGGTATGCCGTCGAACAACATCACGGTTTTGCCGAACGGCAGAGCGCGTTCGTCGATGGGCTTGAGATTGCGTGCCTCATCGATGTGGTCTGCATTCACCAGGACTTCGATGTAGCGCTCGCCGCAGCTTTCCATCGTCGCGTCGAGCACGATCTTGCCGTCGCGGATGAACATCACGTCGGTGAGGATGTTTTCGATTTCCTCGACCTGATGCGTGGTGATGATGATGGTCTTCTGTTCGTCGAAGTAATCTTCGAGCAGGCGCTGGTAGAACTGCTTGCGATACAGGATGTCCAGACCGAGGGTCGGTTCGTCCAACACCAGCAGTTTGGCGTCGATCGCCATCACGAGGGCCAGATGCAGTTGCACGATCATGCCCTTGGACATTTCGCGCACCCGCATTTTCGGGTTCAACTGGGTGTTGGCGAGGAAGCGTTCGCACTTGGCGCGGTCGAAACGCGGGTGAACGCCGGCGACGAATTCGATGGCCTCGCCGACCCGCATCCAGCGTGGCAGGACTGCCACGTCAGCGATGAAACAGACATCGTTCATCAGTTCGTCGCGTTGGGTGCGCGGATCGCGGCCCAGTACCGACAGTTCGCCTTCGAATGGGATGAGGCCGAGCACCGCCTTCAGTGCGGTGGTCTTGCCGGCGCCGTTGGGGCCGATCAGGCCGATGATCTTGCCGGCGCCGATGTCGAAATCGGTGTCGTTCAAGGCCAGTTTGTTCTTGTAAGCCTTACGCAGGCCTCGTGCGGAGATCACGGGGTTGCTGGAGACAGTGGTGTTCATGCTTCACCTCCATCACGAACCGGGTCAAGCAGTTCCTGCATGCTCAGGCCGAGTCTCTGGATACGTTCCATGACAAGTGGCCATTCTTCATGCAGGAAACGGTCGCGCTCGCTGGCCAGCAGTTTCTTCGCGGCTTCTTCAGTGACGTACATGCCAAGTCCTCTGCGTTTCTCGACAAGAGCCTCGTCTGCCAGTTCCTGGTAGGCGCGCGAGACGGTGATGGGGTTCAATTGATACTCGGCGGCCACCTGGCGCACCGAGGGCAGGGCATCGCCCGGCTTGAGCAAGCCGTCGAGCATCATGGCGATGACCCTTTCTTTCAGTTGACGGTAGATCGGAGCGCCGTCGCTCCACTGGATGGCGGTCATGGTCAGCTCCTGTTGCCGCGGCGCAGACCCTGCGCGAACGAGAAGAAAGGCAGCGCCATCGCTGCACGGGCCTGGGCCCGGCGATGATTGGCGCGCGTATTGATGTCCGTGGCCTTCGCCTCGACCGGCGCCGGAGCGGCCTGAGCGTCAGCAGCAATGTCGATCCCGGGGATTTGGGCCGGGGATGCCACGATCAGAACGGCGGTGAGCAGGCTCAGCGAAATGCCGAGAGCGCGTACCGAGTGGATCAGCTTGCGGTGCATGGCCAACTCCTGTTCTTGTTGACTGGTGTTGTATGCAACTATAACACCATCACACGACCGGTCAACCCTTTTTGGGAAACCATTTGGACCCAACTGAAGTCATACTTCTCGCCTTTCACCCGCCCGGAGCCTTTTCGGTGCCCAGATTTCACGCTCGAATGCTTGTTTTTGTTGTTGTCTGCTGCTTTTCCGCCCTTGCTGTGGCGGCTGGCGGCACTTTGCTGGACCAGAGTTATCGCCCACTGGCAGGCAAAACGCCGGTCAATCTGGCGACTACCTATCGCGGGCAGGTGCTGTTGGTGGTGAATACCGCCAGCAAATGCGGCTTCACGCCGCAGTTCGAGGCGCTTGAAGGACTGCATGCGCGCTTCAAGGCGCGAGGCTTTGCGGTGCTGGGCTTCCCTTCCGGTGATTTCATGAGTCAGGAATACACCGACGAGAAGCAGATCCAGGCGTTCTGCACGCTGACCTATGGCGTGAAGTTCCCGATGTTCCAGAAGGTGCATGTCACCGGCGACAATGCGACACCGTTCTATAAAGCGCTGGCGAAAGCCTCCGGCGAGAGTCCGAAATGGAATTTCCACAAATATCTGATTGGCCGCGATGGCAAGGTCGTTGCCAGTTTCGGCAGCCGCACCAAGCCGGATGCGCCTGAGGTGATCGCGGCCATCGAGAAGGCCCTCGGCCAACCGGTGCCGGAATGATCCGTTGTCATGCCACGGCAAATACCTGGTGACCAGGTGATTGCCCGTATCCGCGCCGGCCGCGACAATACGCGCCCGACGAAGTGCTTCCTGCCGGAGGATCCCGCTTCGGCACCGTTCTTTTTCTGGAGACATCGATGAGTGTTCGTTTTCGCGGCCTGGCCGCATGGATGGCGGCGGCGACCCTCCTGGTCGCAGCTTTGGCACAAGCGCAGGATAAAACCGTGTTGACCACAGATCGCGAGAAAGTCAGTTACATGATCGGTGCCGATGTCGGCAGTTCGATTTCCGCCGTTGGCCCGGACCTCGATCTTGCCGCGTTCGAGCGCGCGATCAGCAACGCCTTCTCCGGAGGCAAACCGCTGCTTTCCGACGAAGAGGCCCGCAGCGTCGGCAGTGCGTTGATGCAGCGCATTGGTGAGCGTAGTGGCAAGCCGGTTCCTGGCTTGGCGCCCGGCAGCAAGCCGCCGGCGGTCGCAAAAGACAAGGTCGGCTATCTGGTGGGTGCCGACGTCGGACGGTCGCTCGAACCGATCAAGGACGAGGTGGAGATGCCGGTCTTCCTGCAGTCGTTGCGGACCGCGATGGCCTCTGGCAAGTCGTTGATGACCGATGCCGAGCTGGATCAGGTGCGCGAATCGTTCTCGAAGCGGATGCAGGCCCGTGAGGAAGCCCGTGTGGCTGGCCTCGCGCGCAAGAACGCCGAGGAAGGCGTTGCGTTCCTTGCCAAGAACAAGGCGACCAAAGGCGTGATCAGCACCACCTCCGGGCTGCAGTACATGGTGTTGCGCCAGGGCACCGGCCCGCGTCCGCGCCCCAGTGATCGAGTCCGCGTGAATTATCAGGGCACGCTGATCGACGGCAAGGTCTTCGACAGTTCGTACGAACGCGGCCAGCCGGCCGAATTCGCGTTGAATCAGGTCATTGCCGGCTGGACCGAGGGCGTTGCGCTGATGCCGGTCGGCGCCAAGTACAGGTTCTGGATTCCCGCAGCGATCGCCTACGGCGAACGCGGCAGCCCACCAACCATCGGCCCCAATGCCGTCCTGATTTTCGACGTCGAATTGCTCGACGTGCTCTGATTCCACATCCCCCGTCCCATTTCGCGGGCCGCATCTGCGGCGCGTACCCACCCAGGAGTCCCTGTTGATGAAACTGTCGCGTAATCTGACCCTCGCCGTGGCCACGGCCTCGTGCGCCTTGGCGCTCGTCGCCTGCAAGCCGATTGATAAGGATGCCGCCAAAGGTGATGCGAAGGCCGACACTGCCGCCGATGCGAAGGCTGGAGAGACCGACAAGATCGCCGGTCTTCCAACCGAGAAAGAACAGGTCAGCTACATGATCGGCATGGACATCGGCAAGTCGCTCAAGCCGATGAAAGAGGAAGTCGACATGGCGACCCTGAAGCGCGCGATCGACGATACCTTCAACGACAAGAAGCTCCTGCTCGACGAAAAGCAGGCAGCCAAGGTCATGGAGACCTTCGCCCAGAAGATGCAAGCCAAGCAGCAGGAAGAAATGGCCAAGAAGCAGGCCGAGATGGAAGCAAAGGGTAAGCTGAATCTTGAGGAAGGCGCCAAGTTCCTGGCTGAGAACGGCAAGAAGCCGGGCGTGACCACCACCGCGTCGGGCCTGCAGTACCAGGTCATCACCGCAGGCAAGGGCGCCAAGCCGAAGGCTTCGGATTCTGTCAGCGTGCATTACGCCGGCACGCTGCTCGACGGCACCGAGTTCGACAGCTCTTACAAGCGCAACGAACCCGCACAGTTCGTGCTGAGCTCGGTGGTGCCGGGTTGGACCGAAGCGCTGCAGCTGATGCCGGTCGGCAGCAAGTACAAGCTGTGGATCCCGGCCAAGCTGGGTTATGGCGAGCAGGGCACCCCGGGTGGCCCGATTCCGCCGAACAGCACGCTGGTGTTCGAAGTCGAACTCCTCGATATCGTCAAGCAGTAATCGCGTCGAGATAGCGACACTCAATAGCAACACTCAAGCGATATGACGATGCGCCGCCGCGCTGTGCGGCGGCGTATCGAATCACGAGATCATTGCGAGGCCTGCATGCGCGTTACCATTTTCGGCACCGGCTACGTCGGTCTGGTCACCGGAACCTGCCTCGCCGAAGTCGGGCACGAAGTGATCTGCGTCGATATCGATGCCGGCAAGATCGAAGGCCTGCACAACGGCATCATCCCGATCTATGAGCCCGGTCTGGAACCGATGGTCAAGGCCAATCATGCCGAAGGCCGTCTCGATTTCACCACCGATGCAGCGGCAGCGATTGCCCATGGCGACGTGATTTTCATCGCCGTCGGCACGCCACCCGATGAGGATGGCAGTGCAGACCTGCAATACGTCTTGGCGGTGGCCAAAACCATCGGTGAACACCTGTCGAGACCGGTGGTGGTGGTCGACAAATCCACCGTGCCGGTGGGGACTGCGGACAAGGTCCGCGCGACCATCAGCGGGGCATTGGCCGCACGTGGCGCCGATGTCGCTTTCGACGTCGTTTCCAACCCTGAATTCCTCAAGGAAGGCGCTGCCGTCGAAGACTGCATGCGTCCTGACCGGATCGTCATCGGTGCCGACAGTACCGCTGCGATCGACAAACTCCGGCGGCTCTATGCGCCGTTCAATCGCAATCACGAACGCATCGTCGTCATGGACGTACGCTCAGCCGAGCTGACCAAGTACGCAGCAAACGCGATGCTGGCGACCAAGATCAGCTTCATGAACGAGATTGCCAACATTGCCGAAAAAGTCGGCGCGGATATCGAAATGATCCGCCAGGGGATCGGTTCCGATCCTCGCATCGGCTGGCATTTCATTTATCCCGGTGCAGGCTATGGTGGCTCCTGTTTTCCGAAGGATGTGCAGGCGCTTGCGCGCACCGCGCAGCAGCATGGGTATCACGCCGAGCTGCTTGATGCCGTCGAGTCGGTGAACGACCGCCAGAAGTCGCATCTGTTCGAATTGATCGTGCGTCATTACGGCAGCGTCGACGCACTGCGCGGCAAGACTTTCGCGGTCTGGGGGCTGGCATTCAAACCCAATACCGACGACATGCGGGAGGCGTCCAGTCGCCGCCTGCTGCAACAGCTGTGGGATGCCGGTGCGAAAGTGCAGGCATTCGACCCCGAAGCTGGCCATGAAGCTCGGCGTATCTTCGGTGAGCGCGACGATCTGGCCTTGTGCGAGCACGCGCCCGATGCACTGCAGGGGGCGGATGCGCTCGTGGTGGTGACGGAATGGAAGCAGTTCCGGAGCCCTGATTTCGGCAAGTTGAAGGCCACGCTGAAGGATGCGGTGGTGTTCGATGGCCGCAATCTCTACGAGCCTGCCGAGATCGAAGCGGCCGGTGTCGCCTACTACGGCATCGGGCGCGGTCGCTCGATTCGACTGGACTGACCCATGACCACGGCGCCCGGGCAGACGATGCTTCAAGATGATGCGCTCCAACAACGCGTGGTCGAACTCGAAACCCGTGTGGCCTTCCAGGAGCATGCGATGCACGAGCTCAGTGATGCCTTGGCTGAACTGCGCAACGAAGCCGCGCGCAGTGCCGAACTGCTGCGCCGGGTGCTCGAAGACATGAAACACAATCGCGGCGATCTCATGGCAGATCCGGCCGACGAGCCCCCTCCACCGCATTACTGATGCGACGACCTGACGTGCAGCCGCTATGAGCGATACCCTTCGCGACCAACTCCTTGGCCTCGGGTTCAAACCTGCGCCCAAGCCCGACAAGCCGAAGCCGCGTCACGACACGTCGCGCCAGGATCGCCCTCGACACGACAGTCGTGGCAATGACCGGCCTCGCCACGACGCACGCAAGCCCGGTGAGAAACCAGGTGACAAGTCTGGTGGCAAGCCTGCCGGTGAGCACGGTAAACCGGCCGGACGGCATCCCAACGCCGCGCAACCATCGCGCGGCCGCCCTGCGCAATCTTCGGAACGCAAGCCGAAGACCCGTGAGGAAATCGATCTGGCCAAGGCCTATGCGATTCGTGCCCAGCGCGAGAAAGAGGAGCGGATCGAGGCGGAGCGTCTGAAACAGGAAGAGGCGCGCAAGCGCCGCGAAGCGAAGACGAAGCTTGCGGAATACCTCAAGGACAAGGGCCTGAACGATGCTGCTGCCGATATTGCACGCCACTTCGAATATGGCGGCAAGATCAAGCGCATTTATGTCAATGCGGAACAGTTGAAGGCGCTGAACGCCGGCGAGCTGGGCGTGGTCCAGATGGATGGTCGCTATCTGCTGGTCAGCGCCGAGACGCTTGCCGAAGCCGAAGCCACGTTCGCCCAAGCTGTCGCACTGAAGGTCGACCCTAATGCGCCTGCTGCCGATGACCCGTACGCAGACCCGCAGTATCAGGTGCCCGACGATCTGGTCTGGTAGCAAGCCGTTCACTGCATAGGAGAGGCTTCAGGCCCGATCCTGCCGCTTGGCATTGATTGCCCCGGTGTTCTCCGTCGCTGTTCGACTCAGAACAACTCATCTACTGGCGTTGCCAACAGCGCTTCAGCGCTGTGCGCGAATGTACGCAGGCGTGACACGCCCAGGTCGCGCACCAGCCGATGTGCGCGATGCGGCAGCGGTGAATCGGCGATGTCGTGTGGTGCGACGTTCTTGCCCGAGACGCCCGGCAGCAGCTCGATGCCGGCAGCGGTGTAGCAGTGCTGGACCATTGCCGAGCAGTACAACGCGCCTTCTTTTGCCAAGAGATTGTCGCGTTTGCGCAGACGCCGACTGTGCATGGCGAACATCGTGCCGATCAGTTCGCTCAGCGAATAACTGGTCAGGCCCGAGAGCAGGTCGAGGCCCGCGCTGACGACCTGCCGCGTCTGCGCGTCGTCGAGTCCGAAGTCGAGGATCGCGATATTCGGAAAGGCATCGGCGTCGTGGTAGCGCTCGACGCGGTTTTCCTGCACGCCGAGGCGCATCTGTCTGTAGCGCAGATCCAGGTCGGACTCGATCACCCACCAGTGGCCATCGGAGCGTCGTTCGCTGAACAGGAATGCGTGCGACCACAGGCTGCGGTGACCGTCGTCGGTGAGGGGTGCCTGCGCCTTCCGGATCAGTTTGCTCAGACTGTCTCCGCCCGCACACAGGCCGATGCGGCCGGGCGCAGCGTGGCGTGCGATGAAGTCGGCGTTGCTTTGTCCGCTGTCGTCGTGTCCGTCGCTCATTCTGGGCTCCTCGTGGTGAGGTTGGTCATCCTGGGGTTGTCTGTTACAGGCATGTCGCGCATTCCGGCGATCGCATCGCGGATCAACGCTGCGGTCTTGCCCGGGGCTTCCATCGGAAACAGATGGCTGCCTTCGGTCCAGTATTGGCGTGTCCCGACCAGTGCGCGCGTCGCACGGAGGCCGATATTGCGGACTTCACGGGACTGGCGCCCGCCGATGAACGCGACGGGGATGCGTAGATTCGCTGCAGCGGCGGCGACCCGAGCGGTCGGCAGCGAGCGGTAGATCCGGTATTCGATCGTGCGATCGAACAACAACTCACGCTTGCCGCGGCCGTCGGCGACAGTGCCGTGCTCGGCGTAGTCGCGCAGCACTTGCGGGTCCCAGCGCGCGAACATGGCTTTGGCTGCGTAGTGTGCGTAGGCGGCATCGGTGTCCGGCCAATGGTGGCGGCGTTGCAGGGTCTGTTGCAGCGGCATCACCAACCTGTCCAGCCCGGTGAGCCGTGCCAGCCGCACGAAGCCCGCGCTGACCCCGGAGATCAGCGGCGAATCGAGCAGCACGATACCCGCGACTCGGCTCTGCAGATGCTGTGCCGCGAGCACGCTGAGATAACCGCCGAGCGAATGCCCGATCAACCACACGCGTTCGCCACTGCGGGGCAGGGCATGGACGAATTCGACGAGTTCATCGACCAGATACGGCCAACCGACGCTGACCGGCCGGCTGGGGTCGTGACCAAAGCGCATGACGCCTGTCGCGTTGAACTCCGGGCGCAGCGCGTCCAGCAACTGACGGTAGACCGGGAGCGGAAAACCGTTGGCGTGGGAGAGGACGAGGGTGTCGGTCACGGTGAAAACTTTATCGACGGGCTGCGCAAGCCCGTGTGGGAGCGACGGACGCCACGAAGCCCTTTCAACATGGGACACCGCAGCTGCCGCAATCGGAAAATCATTCTCTTGTCGTGATCAGTTGCCGTTTCATCGGTATGGTGCCGCAGCTTCCGCCGCACATGCCATTGCTCCTACGAGGGGGGCGGACTGCGCATCCGCCGCCCTCTCACTCCGGATCGTAATCCAGATTCGACGCCAGCCAACGCTCTGCCTGCGCCAAAGTCGCGCCCTTGCGCTTGGCGTAGTCCTCGGCCTGCTCTTTCGAGACGCGTCCGACCACGAAATACTGGCTCTGCGGATGGCTGAAGTAGTAACCCGACACGGCCGCCGCCGGCAGCATGGCGAAACTCTCGGTCAGGGTCATGCCGGCGTTCGCGGTGGCGTCGAGCAGGCGGAAGATCGTCGCCTTTTCGCTGTGTTCGGGGCAGGCGGGATAGCCAGGAGCAGGGCGGATACCTTGGTACTGCTCGGTGACGAGCGCATCGTTGTCGAGGGTTTCATCGGCGGCATAGCCCCAGAATTCGGTGCGTACGCGCTGGTGGAGATGTTCGGCGAAGGCTTCGGCCAGACGATCGGCCAAGGACTTCAGCAGGATCGCGTTGTAGTCGTCGTGATCGGCTTCGAAACGGGCGACGTGCGGTTCGATGCCGAGGCCGGCCGTGACCGCGAATGCGCCGATCCAGTCCTGTTTGCCCGAATCCTTCGGCGCGATGAAATCGGCGAGGCAGAAATCCGGCCGGTCGACGGGTTTGTCGACCTGCTGGCGGAGGAAGTGCAGGCGCTCCGTCTGCCCGTCGCCGAGATCAATCTCGACATCATCACCGATGGCATTTGCCGGCCACAGCCCGAACACGGCTTTCGCGCCCAGCCAGCGTTCGTCGACGATGCGCTTGAGCATGGCCCGCGCGTCGCGATACAGCTCGCTCGCCTGCTTGCCGACGACGTCATCTTTCAGGATCGCCGGGTATTTGCCGGCCAGCTCCCACGTGCTGAAGAACGGGGTCCAGTCGATGTAATCGATCAGCGCCGCCAGCGGATAGTTGTCGAGCACGGTAATGCCAGCCGTGCGCGGCGCTGGCGGCGTGTAGTCGGCCCAGCCGCCGTCGAAACGCTGCCCGCGTGCCTTGGCCAGCGGCACCAGCCGCTTGGCGTCGCCGCGATTCTTGTGGCGTTGGCGGATCTCGGCATAGTCACTGTCGTTGGCGGCGACGAAGGCTTCACGCAGTTCGGTCGAGATCAGCGACTGCGCCACGCCGACGGCGCGCGAAGCGTCTTTCACCCAGACCGTTGGTGATTTGTAATGCGGGTCGATCTTCAGCGCGGTGTGCGCCCGGGACGTGGTGGCGCCGCCGATCATCAGCGGCAGGGTCAGGCCCTGCCGCTGCATTTCGCGGGCAACGTGGCTCATTTCCTCCAGCGAGGGCGTGATCAGGCCGGACAGTCCGATCAGATCAGCATTTTCCTCACGTGCGCGATCCAGAATGATTTGCGCCGGCACCATCACGCCCAGATCGATCACTTCGAAATTGTTGCAGGCCAGAACCACGCCGACGATGTTCTTGCCGATATCGTGGACATCGCCCTTCACGGTAGCCATCACGATCTTGCCGTTATTCTTGCCGGCGTCGCCGGTGCGCAGTTTTTCGGCTTCGATGTACGGCAGCAGATAGGCCACGGCTTTTTTCATCACGCGTGCCGATTTGACGACCTGCGGCAGGAACATCTTGCCGGCGCCGAACAGATCGCCGACCACGTTCATGCCGGACATCAGCGGGCCTTCGATGACATCCAGTGGGCGCGTCGATCGCGCGCGGGCTTCTTCAGTATCGGTATCGATGTATTGATCGATGCCATGGACCAGTGCATGCGAGAGCCGGTCGTTGACCGGCTTCTCGCGCCAGCGCAGGTCTTCGACCTTTTTCTCGCCTTTCTTGCCCTTGAACCGGTCGGCGATCTCCAGCAGGCGTTCGGTCGAGTCCGCGCGCCGGTTCAACACCACGTCTTCCACGCGTTCGCGCAGATCGGCGTCGAGATCGTCGTACAGCGGCAGCGCGCCGGCGTTGACGATGCCCATGTCCATGCCCGCCCGGATGGCGTGATATAGGAAGACGACGTGGATCGCCTGACGCACCAGCTCGTTGCCGCGGAACGAGAACGAAACGTTCGAGACGCCGCCGGAAATATGGCTGAGCGGGAAGCGTCGCTTCAGCTCGCGGGTGGCTTCGATGAAGGCCACGGCGTAGTCGTTGTGCTCTTCGATACCGGTCGCGACCGCGAACACGTTCGGGTCGAAAATGATGTCCTCGGGTGGGAACCCGATCTTCTCGGTCAGCAGCGCATAGGCGCGCGAACAGATGTCGACCTTGCGCGCGATGGTATCGGCCTGACCCTGCTCATCGAAGGCCATGACAACCACGGCGGCGCCGTAGCGGCGGACCAGTCGCGCCTGGCGCAGGAACTCGTCTTCGCCTTCCTTCATCGAGATCGAATTGACGATGCCTTTGCCTTGCAGACATTTCAGGCCGGCCTCGATGACGCTGAATTTCGAGCTGTCGACCATCACCGGGATCCGGGCGATGTCTGGCTCGGCCGAGATCAGGTTGAGGTAATCGACCATCGCCTTTTCGGAGTCGAGCATGCCCTCGTCCATGTTGACGTCGAGCACCTGCGCGCCGCTTTCCACTTGCTGGCGTGCAACCGCAACCGCTTCGTCGTAACGGTTTTCGAGGATCAGTTTCTTGAACTGCGCCGAGCCGGTGACGTTGGTGCGTTCGCCGACATTGACGAAGTTGGTTTCAGGTGTGATCACCAGCGGTTCGAGGCCGCTCAAGCGGGTGAAGCGGGGCGGTGCCTCGTCAGCGGGTTCGCTGGCATTGGTCGCATTCATGCGGGTTCTAACTCCGTGAGCGTCGCCTGTACGGGCGACGTGAGCCTGCGAGGTGACAATCCTGCGACGGCTTCGCCGATCGCGCGGATATGCGCCGGGGTAGTGCCACAGCAGCCGCCGACGATGTTCAGCAGGCCGGATGCGGCGAATTCATGCAGATCGGCCGCCATGTCTTCGGGCGTTTCGTCGTAGCCACCGAAAGCGTTGGGCAGGCCGGCGTTCGGGTGTGCGCTGACATGCACATCCGCGATCTGGGCGAGCACGTCGACGTGCGCACGCAGATCCTTGGCGCCGAGTGCGCAGTTCAGCCCGATCGACAATGGTCGGGCGTGCCGCAGCGAGTACCAGAAGGCTTCGGCTGTCTGCCCCGAGAGCGTACGCCCCGATGCGTCGGTGATGGTGCCGGAGATCATGATCGGCAAGCGCGCACCACGCGCTTCAAAGGTTTCCTCGATCGCGAACAGCGCGGCCTTGGCGTTGAGCGTGTCGAAAATGGTTTCGACCATGATCACGTCGGCGCCGCCGTCGATCAGGCCCTCGGTGGCTTCACGGTAGGCCACGCGCAGTTCGTCGAACGAAATGGCGCGGAAACCGGGACGGTTGACGTCCGGACTGATCGAAGCGGTGCGGCTGGTCGGGCCCAGCACGCCGACCACGAAGCGCGGCTTGTCCGGATTGGCGGCTTCGGCCGCGTCGCAGGCGGCGCGAGCCAAGCGAGCGCCGGTTTCGTTGAATTCGCGAGCGAGGTGCTGCAGGCCGTAGTCCGCCAGCGAGATCGAGGTTGAATTGAAGGTATTGGTTTCGATCAGGTCGGAGCCGGCATCGAGATAAGCGCTGTGGATGCCCTGGATGATGTCCGGATGCGTCAGGCTCAGCAGGTCGTTGTTGCCTTTCTGGTCGCGACTGTCGTGGCCGCATGGACAGCCTGCGGTGTGGTGATGATCGCCGGTGGCGTCGGCGTCGAACCCGGCGGCGAAGCGGGTGCCGCGATAATCGTCTTCGCCGAGCTCGTGCTGCTGGATCATCGTGCCCATGCCGCCATCGAGCAGGAGGATGCGGTCACGGAGGGCGGTTTCGAGTTTGCGGACGCGATCGGGGGCAAGCCAGGGCAGTGTCGTCACGGTTTGACTCCGATCATCGAGATCACTTCGAAATGGGGTGGGCGCTTTTCACGGGTGACGCTTTCAGAGGTGGCGATGTCCAGACCCGCCTTCTCGATGAATGTGCGCAGTTCCATATCCGTGAAACCGAGATTGAGGTGGCCGTAGGCTTCCACCGCTGAACGATGTTCATGTTTGGCGAGGCTGCTGAGCAGCAGCCGGCCACCAGGACGGAGCACGCGTGCGGCTTCGGCCACGGCCACGGCGGGTCGGGCGGCATAGGTCAATGCGTGCATCAGTACGACCAGATCGAAGTGGTTGTCGGCGAATGGCAGCGCATGCATGTCGCCCTCGAGGACCTGGACGTTCGGGAACCGGCGCAGGCGTTCGCTTGCGGCGCTGACCACCCGGGTGCTGGCATCGACGCAGACGTATTCCCGGGAGTGGGGCGCCAGCAGTTCGGCCAGAACGCCGTCGCCGGAAGCGATATCGAGCACATGCCCCGGCGCAAGCAGCGGCAGGGCCGTGCGCGCCATCGCTTCCCAGGTGCGGCCCGGGGAGTAATGGCGTTCCATGTCTCCGGCCACCGTATCGGCCCAGTTGGCATCGGAGGCACGCGCGGCGAGCACGCCGGGGATGCGTTCCGCGTCCTGGCGAAGCAGCGGATCGTCACTGCCTTCACGCAGGGCGCGCCACAGCGCCTGCTGGGCCGGGTCCAGCGATGTTTCGTCGAAACGATAGTAGGCGGAGACGCCGGCACGACGATCGCGGACCAGACCCGCTTCTTTCAACCGGGCGAGATGGGTGGAGACACGCGGTTGTGCGAGGCGGGTGATCGAGGACAGCTCGGCGACGGTCAGCTCCTCGTGTTCCAACAGCGCAAGCAGTCGCACACGGGTGGCATCGGCCAGCACTTTGAGTCTTGCCGACCAAGCTTCGAGATCCATCAATATCTCCTTATCGCGATATAAGGATAATTGTCTGCGGTGGTGCGCCGCAGGTCAAGCAAGACGGTCGATTGCACTGTGGTTCGCGAGCGCCGACAGCTACAATTCTGGTTTCGATTTCATAACCGAGGATGCACCGTGGATTTCAGCTTCACCGAAGAGCAGTTGATGATTCAGGATGTCGCCCGTCGTATCGCGCAGGAGAAGATCGCGCCGAGCGCCGAGCATTTCGATCGTGTAGGTGAATTTCCGGTCGACAACATGCGCACTCTCGGTGAAAACGGGATGATGGGCATCGAAGTGCCTGCCGAATACGGCGGCGCAGGCATGGATCCGATCAGTTACGTATTGGCGATGATCGAAGTCGCCGCTGCCGATGCTGCCCATTCCACGATCATGTCGGTCAACAATTCGCTCTTCTGCAGCGGCATTCTGAAATTCGGCACTGAAGCGCAGAAGCAGCTCTATGTCCGTGCCATCGCTGAAGGACGCGAGATCGGCGCCTTCGCGCTCACCGAGCCCCAGTCCGGTTCCGATGCCACCGCGATGCGCTGCAGGGCGGTAAAGCAGGACGACGGCAGCTTCATCATCAATGGCAAGAAAAGTTGGATCACATCCGGCCCGGTTGCGAAGTACATCTTGCTGTTCGCGTTGACCGAGCCTGGCAAGGGCGCGCGTGGCATCACCGCGTTCATGATCGACACCGCCCGAGAGGGTTTCCACCGCGGCAAGACCGAGCCAAAACTGGGCATCCGCGCTTCCGCGACCTGCGAGATCGAGTTCACCGACTATCACGTACAGGCTGATGACGTGCTGGGCACCGAAGGCGAAGGCTTCAAGATCGCGATGGGCGTGCTCGACGCCGGCCGCATCGGCATCGCATCACAGGCCGTCGGCATCGCCCGCGCCGCGTATGAGGCGACGGTCGCTTACGTCAAGGATCGCAAAGCGTTCGGTGCGCCGATCGGCACCTTCCAGATGACCCAGTCGAAGATCGCCGACATGAAGTGCAAGCTCGACGCGGCGACACTGCTTACGCTGCGGGCCGCGTGGCAAAAGGGGGAGTCGGACAAGGGTGGCGCGCGTTTCGGCAACGAAGCAGCGATCGCCAAACTGGTGGCCTCGGAAGCCGCGATGTGGATTACCCATCAGGCCGTGCAGATCAATGGCGGCATGGGTTACTCGAAAGAAATGCCGCTTGAGCGGTACTTCCGCGATGCCAAGATCACCGAAATCTACGAAGGCACCAGCGAAATCCAGCGCCTGGTGATCGCCCGCAACGAAACCGGCCTGCGCTGACCGCCGTCCCGCACGCGCTCGCTGCCATCAATACGGACAGGATCCGACCATGACCAAGAAAGCACCCGTGCCGCGTCGCGGGCAGAAACGTGCATCGGATCGCGCAGACGCCAGATTGCTCGATCCCATTTTCGACGCCATCCGCAAGCGCGCCGGCAAAGCGCGGCAGGACGACGCCAGCGCGTTCGCCAGCGCGTTCTACATGCGGATGACCGAGGACGAAGTGCCGATGCATGGCGCCGACGGCTGGGCGGCGCTCGCGAACGATTTCCTCGATTTCGCGCGCAGCCGCAAGCCCGGTACGCCAAGCGTGCGCCTGTTCAATCCGACGCTCGCTGTGCACGGCTGGGAGTCTCCGCACACGGTGTTGCAGATCGTCAATGACGATATGCCGTTCCTGGTGGATTCGGTCACCATGGCGCTCGCCGAGCGCGGTGTGGGTGTGCATGTCCTGGGGCATCCGGTGGTCCGTATCGCACGCGATCGCAACGGCAAGTTGACGGCGGTGGGCGAGGGCGCGATCGAATCGATGATGCATCTGGAGATCGATCGCCAGTCGGCAGCAGGCGCGGCCGAGATCGAGCAGGTCATCCGTCGCGTGCTGGCCGATGTTCGTCATATCGTTGCGGATTGGCCGTCGATGCGTCAGAAGATGCTTGACGTGACCGAAGACCTCGGCAAGCGGACATTGCCCATCAGCGATGCCAGCCGAGAGGAGGCGCAGGAGTTCCTGCGCTGGGTCGCGGCCGACCATTTCACTTTCCTTGGTTATCGTGAATATCGCGTGCGGAAGCAGGCGGGCGATGAAATCCTGGCTGCCGAAGCAGGGACGGGGCTTGGTCTGTTGCGCGCAAGGGAAGACAGCAAACCGCGCAAACTCACGACGCTCGCTGCGCATCACGCCGCGCGGTCCGGCCCGGTTGAAGTGCTGATCCTGACCAAGACCAATGCGCGTGCCACGGTGCATCGTCCGGGTTACATGGACTACATCGGTGTGCTGAGTTTCGATGCTGCCGGCCGCCCCATCGCCGAACAGCGCTTCATCGGTCTGTACACATCTGGCGCGTACACCCGTCGGCCTTGGGAAATTCCGCTGGTGCGCGAACGTCACGACCACGTGATGCAGCAATCGGGCCTGCATCCCGCCGGGCACAGCGGAAAAGCGTTGCGCTACATTCTCGAAAAACTGCCGCGCGACGAACTGTTCCAGTCCACCGATGCCGAACTCTTCCAGCTTGCCTCCGGCATTCTTGGCCTGCAGGAACGCGTGCGCAGCCGGGTTTTCGTGCGCCATGATCGGTACGGTCGCTTCTACTCGGTGCTCGCCTATATTCCGCGCGAACGCTACAACACCGAGATCCGCTTGCGGATCGAGGCGATGCTGAAGGAGGTCATGCACGCGGATCGCGTCGACTCCACCATCCAGCTCGGAGATTCGCCGCTCGCGCAGTTGCACATGCTGGTGCGGCCGCGCAAGGATGACATGGTTGCCATCGACGCTCCCGCCCTCAACGCACATCTTGCTGCGATCGTGCGCAATTGGCAGGACGATCTGCGCGAACAGCTGGTCTCCCGTCATGGCGAAGAGCGTGGTCTCGCGCTGGCCAATCTGTACGGTCGGGCGCTGCCGGCCGGCTATATCGAAAAAGCGTCTGCGGTTGCTGCGGCTGCCGATGTCGAGCAACTCTCCGCGCTGACGCCTGAAAACGATCTGCGCCTGAGCCTGTGCCGGGATCAGGAAGGTGGCTTGCGTTTCAAGTTCTATCGTCTCAACGACGACATTCCGTTGTCCGATGCATTGCCGATGATGGAAAACATGGGCCTGAGGGTGATCTCCGAACACCCGTACCGCATCGAAGTGGAAGATCGCGACCAAGGCAAACGTGTCGCATTCATCCAGGATTTCGAGGTTGAAGCCAGTCATGGCGAGATCAACGTCGAAGATCTCGACGACACGTTCGAGGATGCCTTCGGGCAGATCTGGCGTGGCAACGCCGAGAATGATGGCTTCAATCGCCTGATCCTCACCGCCAATCTCACCTGGCGGCAGGTCGCGATGCTCCGTGCCTATTGCAAATATCTGCTGCAGGTCGGCGTGCCGTTCTCGCAGGCCTATGTTGAAGCGACGTTCGCGCGCTACCCGATTCTGGCGCGACTGTTGGCCGATTATTTCGAAGCGCGCTTCGATCCGGTGACTGGCAGCGAAAGCAAGGGCGATATCAAGGCCGGGATGGCCCGCTTCCGTCATCAGCTTTCGAGCCTGGCTGCAGGCGACCCCGCCGTACTCGCGGCAGTGGAGCCGGCGATCGTCGCGCGCAGCGGCAAGCGCGACATGCAGATCGGCGCGACACGACAGGCGATCAAGGCGCTGCTCGATCGCGTATCCAGCCTCGATGAGGATCGCATCCTGCGTGGTTTCATGAGCGCGATCGAAGCCACGCTGCGCACCAATTACTACATCCGTTACAAAGACGGTGTGCGCGCCGACGGTGGTCCGGCCGACTATCTCAGTTTCAAATTCGATTCGTCGAAAGTGCCGGATCTGCCGAAGCCGCGCCCGTTCCGCGAAATCTTTGTCTGCGGCCCTCGTGTCGAGGGCGTTCATCTGCGTTTCGGTCCGGTCGCTCGCGGCGGTTTGCGCTGGTCGGATCGCCGTGAGGATTTCCGTACTGAAGTGCTTGGGCTGGTGAAGGCACAGATGGTGAAGAACACCGTCATCGTGCCGGTCGGCTCGAAGGGCGGTTTCTTCTGCAAGCAGTTGCCGGATCCATCGGTTGATCGCGACGGCTGGTTTGCGGAAGGTGTGGCCTGCTACAAGCGCTTCATCAATGGCCTACTCGATATCACCGACAACATTGCGATCGACGGCAGGATCTTGCCTCCCGCCGATGTGGTTCGTCATGACGGCGACGATCCGTATCTGGTCGTTGCTGCCGACAAGGGCACGGCAACCTTCTCCGACATCGCCAACGGCATCGCCCGTGCGCATGATTTCTGGCTGGATGACGCATTTGCTTCGGGCGGTTCGGTCGGCTACGACCACAAGGGCATGGGCATCACCGCACGCGGTGGCTGGGAATCGGTGAAGCGTCATTTCCGCGCCATGGGGCGCGATTCGCAAAGCGAAGATTTCACCTGTGTCGGCATCGGCGACATGTCGGGCGATGTCTTCGGCAACGGTATGTTGTTGTCGAAACATATCCGGTTGCTGTCGGCGTTCGATCATCGTCATATTTTCATCGACCCGAATCCGGATGCCGCGATCTCGTTCAAGGAACGTGACCGCATGTTCAAATTGCCGCGTTCGAGCTGGGGCGATTACAACGAGGCACTGATCAGCAAGGGCGGCGGCATCTATCCGCGCTCAGCGAAATCGATTCCGCTCTCGCCGGAAGCGAAGGCAGCGCTCGGTATCGCCGCTGACGTCGTTGCGATGAGTCCGATGGAGCTGATGAACGCGATCCTCAAGGCCCCGGTCGATCTGCTGTGGAACGGCGGTATCGGTACCTACGTCAAGGCTTCCAGCGAGCATCACGGTGATGTCGGTGATCGAGCCAACAACGGCCTGCGCGTCAATGGCGGCGAGCTCCGCTGCAAGGTCGTGGGCGAAGGTGGCAATCTCGGCCTGACCCAGCTCAGTCGTATCGAGGCGTCCTTGAACGGTGTGTTGCTCAACACCGACTTCATCGACAACTCGGCTGGTGTCGATACGTCCGATCACGAAGTGAACATCAAGATCCTGCTCAATGGGGAAGTGCAGAAGAAAAAGCTGACGATGCCCGCGCGCAACACGTTGTTGGCGTCGATGACCGACGAGGTTGCTGCGCTCGTGTTGAACGACAACTATCGCCAGAATCAGGCGCTGAGTCTGATGCAACGGATGAGTCTGTCGCGGCTGGGTTCGAAACAGCACTTCATCCGTACGCTGGAAGCGCAGGGGTTGCTTGATCGCCAGATCGAATACCTGCCCAGCGACGCCGAAATTGCCGAACGCAAGAGTCGCCGTATCGGCCTGACCCGGCCTGAACTGTCGGTGCTGCTGTCGTACGCGAAGCTCGTGGCTTTTCAGCAACTGCTGGACTCCGACGTGCCGGAGGATCCTTATCTTTCGAAAGAGCTGGTGCGCTACTTTCCGCAACCCCTGCAGAAGAAGTACGCCAAGGCGATGGAACAACATCGCCTCAAGCGCGAGATCATCGCCACGGCGGTCACCAATTCCACGATCAACCGGATGGGCGCGACCTTCCTGCTGCGGATGACCGAAGATACCGGGCGCAACACCGGTGAAGTCGCCAAGGCGTTCACGATCACGCGTGAGACGCTCGATGCACGTGATCTGTGGGCGCAGATCGATGCGCTTGACGGAAAGGTGCCGGAGTCGGTGCAGGTGGACGCACTGCAGGTCATCTGGAGTCTGCAGCGTTCGATGACGCGTTGGTTGTTGTCGCGTCCGGGCGCAATTCCGGCGATCACCACGGCGGTCGATCGCTATCACGACGGTTTCCGTGAGATCCGTGCAGGTTCAGGCATTCTTCCAGCATCGATGCGGCCCGATTACGACACCAGTTTCGCCGACTGGAAAACGAAGGGGCTGCCCGACGCGTTGGCGAAGCAACTGGCGGCATTGCCGTATCTCGAATGGTCCTGCGACATCATCGAATTGGCATGCGCGCGCAAGCTCAAACCGGTCGATGTCGCGAAGGTCCACTTCCGTCTGGGTGACGCATTGCAATTGCCTTGGCTGTACAAGCAGATCGAAGCCCTGGCCGTCGACGGTCGCTGGCACGCAGTCGCGCGTGGTTCCTTGCGCGATGAACTGGCCACGCAACAGCGTCTGCTGACGATGCAGGCACTGGACGCACCCGGTACGACCGCCGACGCCAAGGTCAAGCATTGGATCGAGCGCGACGACCCGTCGTTGCGCTTCACCTTGACGATGCTGGGCGAATTGGCGGCGCAGAAATCGCTGGATTACCCGACCGTATCGGTTGCGGTGCGGCGGCTGTCGATGTTGTCGGCGGTGGATGGCGCCAGTTGAGATTGTGGTCGCGTTGAACAGCAGAAGCCCTGGTTATGCCGGGGCTTCTGCGTTTGGACTACAGCCACTGTCGCGGCCGTTGAATATCAGCCTCTGGCGAGCGCCTGCAGCTGGGTGTACGCACCATTGAACACGTTCTGATCGCCCGGGAAAATGCCCGAGTCGGAGAACTGCCAGAACGTGTAATACGTCCATGCATACGGCATCGTGCCGACGGTGCTGGAATAGCGTGCGATCCACAGCGGACTGGTCGCGCTGTAATTGCCGGAGGTGCCGACGCACTGTGTCCACCAACTGGTGCTGGTGTAGATCGCCGGATAACGCCCGGTGCGGCTGCGATAGCGATTGCTGAAGGACGTGATCCAGGCTGCCATGCCGCTCTTGCTCAAGCCGTAGCAGGTAGCGCCATACGGGTTGTATTCGAGATCGATGACGCCCGGCAGTGTTTTGCCATCGCTCGACCAGCCGCCGCCATGATTCACGAAGTAGTCGGCCTGCGTGCTGCCAGTGGTGGTGTCCGGTCGTGCGAAGTGGTACGCACCACGAATCATGCCGACGTTGTACGAACCGTTGTACTGCTGCGCGAAGTAGGGATTGGTGTAGTAGGTGCCCTCAGTGGCTTTGACGTAGGCAAAGCGTGCGCCGTTGGCGTAAGCGGTGGACCAGTTGACGTTGCCTTGATAACCGCTGACGTCCATCCCCTTGACCGAAGCGGTCGCGGTTGCGATGAATGGCGTGGTCGACGACATCTGTGCCTTGCCTTCATGCAGGCGGATCTGCGAGCCCATCGGGTGGTCCTGCTGCACGATGTAGGCGGCGAGACGGTCAGGGATTCCGGCATCGAGTTTGTCGAGCCAGTCCGCTTCGAGTCCCGGTGCAATTGCGGATGACTTCGATGGCTGCGGTTGTGCGGCCTGTGCCGATACGACGAGCGTGGCGCCGAGCAATGCGATGGTCAGTGGTTTGAGCTTGGAACGTTTGAAAAAAGACATCATTTCCTCCGTGAATCGACGAGCCCGATGCGGCCGAAGGCCTGCGCCGCTGTGCCGGGTTTGGGTGTCCTGTCGTGCTCCCTGCAGGCTTCGTTGCCTGAAACGCCAGGAACGGAGATCATAGCCAGCGGATCCGACTTGATGCGTGACAGAAATCACGGCTCTGCACGACGCCACCAGGAGTCCTCATGCCCATATCTCGGAAGATCGCTTTCCTCGCCAGTCCCACCGATGACGCCCAAGCGGCGTTGTCGTCGATGACAGCCCTTCACGGTCAATGTGCGCCCGATGCCGCCGATGTCATCTGCGCGCTGGGTGGCGATGGTTTCATGCTGCATACATTGCATCGCCACGGTGGCCTTGGTCGTCCGGTATTCGGAATGAAGCTCGGCACGGTCGGCTTTCTGATGAATCACTTCGTCGAACACGATCTGCTCGCACGACTTGCTGCAGCAGAACCGGCAACCTTGCGTCCGCTGGAAATGCAGGCACTGACAGAATCCGGGGCAAGCGTGAGTTCTCTCGCCTACAACGAAGTCTCGTTGTTGCGGCAGACGCGTCAGGCGGCGCATATCGGTATCGAACTGAATGGCCAGATGCGGCTCGATGAGCTGATCTGCGATGGCGTGATGGTGGCGACGCCTGCCGGCAGTACGGCCTACAACTGTTCGGCAGGCGGTCCGATCCTGCCGCTCGGCAGCGGTGTGGTCGCGTTGACTCCGATCGCGCCGTTCCGTCCGCGTCGTTGGCGTGGCGCTTTGCTGAAGGCCGACACCGAAGTGCGTTTCCGCGTGCTTGATCCGTACAAACGTCCCGTCAGCGCGACTGCGGATTCGCACGAAGTGCGCGACGTGGTCGAAGTTGCGATCCGTGAATCCAGTGATCGCACTGTGACGCTGCTGTTCGATCCAGAACACAATCTCGAAGAGCGCATGCTCAGCGAACAGTTCGTGACCTGAACGCGTTGTCGGGATACCTCAGTCGCACGAAGTGAGACGTCGCTCAGGCACACTGACTTCATGGACGCTGACATTATGAATACGCCTTCTGCCTCATCCGAACCTCTCGTGATCGCCATTTCCTCAAGGGCGCTCTTCGATCTGGAGGAAAGCCACGGGCTGTTCGAGCGCGAGGGCGTTGATGCTTTCGCTGCGTATCAGCGGAGCCGCGAGGATGACGTACTGGCACCGGGTATCGCGTTTCCGCTGGTGCGAAAGCTGTTGGCGCTGAATCATGATGCCGCTCCGGGGATTCCTCGCGTCGAGGTGATTCTGCTTTCGCGGAATTCGTCGGATACCGGTCTGCGCGTGTTCAATTCGATCCAGCATCACGGGCTGTCGATCACGCGCGCCACCTTCACGTCCGGTGCGCCGACATGGCCCTACGCCAAGCCATTTGGCGCGCATCTGTTCCTTTCCGCTGATGCCGAATCCGTGCGGCGTGCTCTGGAACACGGGATCGCCGCAGCGACGCTGCTGCCGTCCCCGGCGGTGTTGCCGACGAATGGCGATGCGCCTCTCAATCAGATCCGCGTTGCCTTCGACGGCGATGCCGTGTTGTTCGACGATGAGAGCGAGCGGGTTTCGCGTGAAGGTGGACTGGAGGCATTTGCGCGCCATGAGCGCGAGCGTGCACATGAGCCATTGCCGGGCGGGCCGTTTCGCGTGTTCCTCGATGCGCTGCATCGTCTGCAGGTGGCGTATCCGATCGAACAGTGCCCGATCCGGACCGCCTTGGTGACGGCGCGCTCCGCGCCCGCGCACGAACGTGTCATCCGCACCTTGCGCGACTGGGGCATTCGTCTCGATGAGGCGCTGTTTCTCGGCGGTCGCGCCAAAGGCCCTTTCCTGCAGGCGTTCGGCGCCGATATCTTTTTCGACGATTCTCCGCACAACATCGATTCCGCGCGTGAGCATGTCGCTGCCGGCCATGTGCCGCACGGTGTTGCCAATCATTGATCCGTGCGTCGGATGTGACCTGACGCTGTGATCTGTTTGCGCTCAGGCTGCTTTCGTTTCGGGCAGAACGAAGCCGATGCTGGTGCCTTCGCCGAGTCTGCTGGCGGCCTGGATTGCGCTGCCGTGCAAATGCAGGATGCGGTTGGCGATCAGCAATCCGAGCCCGCCACCGCGCTGTGTGGCCATCTTGCGGATCGTTGAGCCGCGTTCGAGCAGGCCGGGGAGATGCTCTTCGGAAATGCCCTGACCGGTATCATCGATACGCACTTCGATGCCGCGCGATCTGGCATGTGCCACCAGATGGATATCGCCATCTTCGGGCGTATGCCGGATCGCATTGTCGACGAGATTGCCGATCACGCGTTCGATCATGCCGATGTCACCGTGGACCAACAGCGGGCCGCTGTCGATTTCAGTCGTGATGCGGATCGATTTCCGTTGTGCGACCAGCGTGAATTTCTGCGCGATGTCCTGGACAAGTTCCGATATCGAGAACAGCTCTGGCTGCGGTTGGGTTTCTTCGCACTCCAGTCGCGCGAGTTCGAAGAGTTGCTGGGCAAGCCTCGAAACGCGATGGCTCTGGCGTACAGCGACGTCGAGATAGCGTTTTCGCTCTTCACTGTCGAGGCCGTCGTCCATCCGCGCCATCGCTTCGAGATAGCCTTGCATCGAGGTCAGCGGTGTGCGCAGATCATGCGAGACGTTGGCGACCAGCTCACGGCGCAGTTCGTCCTGCCGTTTGAGTTCCGTCATCTGCGTGTTCAGTCGATCGCGCATGCTGGCGAACGCACTGCTGAGGCGATCGATTTCGTCGCCGTGGTGATGCTGCGAAGCGACCGGCCCCGATTTTTTGTCCGTCATGTTGCTGTTGACATTGCCAGCGAAGGTTTCGATATCGCTTATAGTCCGGTTGAGTCTGCGGGTGATGATCGCGAACGCGACCAGCCCAGCCAGAATCGCCACCAGCACGGCAACGAGTGCGATCCATGCACCGCTGCGCAGCGCATAGCCTTGCCAGGCTTCGGACACCATCGCGCTGTACATGTCGTTGAGCAGCACGATGTAGACATAGCCCACCACGCCGTCCGGCGTTTCGATCGGCGCCGCGCTGAAGATCTCCTGCCCTTCGCTGTGTCGTGGATTGTCTCCAGTGAGCGGCAACGGCTCACCCGCGATCAGGCGGCGCACCGGTTCCAGCGACACATGCCTGCGCGGTAGCGCCAGCATCTGCGGCGACGCCTGCAGCACGTTGCCCTGCATGTCGAGCAGATAGACCTCGATGTTCGGATTCACGGCCATCAGATGGTCGAATAGTTGCTGAGTGTGTTGCGGGTCGCCAACCAGTGTCGTCTGTTTGGCAATGTGTTGAGCAAGGCCGAGATTCACGCGTTGCAGCACTTCATGTTGATGTTGTTTCGCGGCGGCATAGCCCAGCCAACCGAGCGTTGCGCCCAAGGCGAGCACGATGCCGGCGAAAATGAGCGCGATGCGCGCATACAGCGATCGCGAGTTCATGCTTCGTTCCTCGAAGTCTCGCCAGGCATCGCGAATTTGTAGCCGATGCCCCACACGGTCAGGATCCACGCCGGATTGGCGGGATCACTCTCGATCTTTGCCCGCAGCCGATTGATGTGCGAATTCACGGTGTGTTCGTAGCCATCGTGGCTGTGGCCCCAGACCTGGTCCAACAGCTCGGTGCGTCGATAGGCGCGCCCTGTATTCCGGGCGAAGAATGCGAGCAGATCGAACTCCTTGCTGGTCAGCACGATCTCGCGTTCCCCGAGTTTGACCTCGCGTGCGACAGGATCGATCTGCAGTGGACCACGGCGGATGATGCCTGCACGGCTGGCGCCGAGCGTCTCCGCGGCCCTCATTCGCCGCAGCACCGCATGGATGCGGGCGATCAGTTCGGCAGTCGAGAATGGTTTGGTCAGGTAATCGTCTGCGCCGAGTTCGAGGCCGAGTACGCGATGGGTTTCGCTCGATTTCGCGCTGAGAATGATGATCGGGATGTATTCCTCGCGCTCGCGGACCTTGCGGCAGACCTGCAGGCCATCGATCCCGGGCAGCATCAGGTCGAGCACCAACAGCAACGGTTGTTCACGTTGAAGCCAGCGCAGACCGGCTTCACCGCTGATTTCGATTGCGACATCGAAGCCCTCGCTACGCAGATTCAGCGCGAGCATCGCACCGATATCGGGGTCGTCTTCGATGACGAGAATGCGGTTCTGGTCTGTCGCCATGGGTGTGTGATCGCTGCTGTGACGTTGGCTATCTCCCGCTTAACGCCGGGAAGTGTCAAGTCACATTTTTTTTAACTTTCCGTGAGGACTTCGGGACCGGCCTAAGCCGAAGCTGGCTGCACCCCGCAGTTGGATGCGGGTTCCCCCGATCAATCGAAATGCAATGGAGATTCCGCATGAAACGTTTTCCCCGCACGATGAGCCGCCTTTCGTTCGCCCTGTTCGCGGCGCTCGCCACGGCTGCAATCGCCGTGCCTGTCGTCAGCGCCAGCAGTGGCCGAGTCGACGGTGCCGTTTATACCTTGACCAATGCGATCGACGGCAACAAGGTCGTCGTATTTGATCGTCTTTCCGACGGCAGTCTTGGCAGAAGCCGTAGCTTCTGGACGGGCGGCACCGGCACCGGTGGCGGCCTCGGCAACCAGGGCGCCATCGCGTTGAGTGATTCCGGCCACTGGCTGCTTGCCGTGAATCCGGGCAGCAACAGCGTTTCGGTATTTCTCGCTTTTGGTAACGGTCTCTACCGCACCGACACGGCATCGACTGGCGGCACGACGCCGGTCAGCGTCACCATCGAAGATGATGTCGTCTATGTGCTCAATGCCGGCAGCGATGATGTCCAGGGCTTCAAGATGAGTATCTATGGCCGCCTGACCCGCATTCCGGGTTCGCGTCGTGCGCTGAGCGGTGCCGGTGTCGGTGCTGCCCAGGTCGAGTTCAATCGCGAAGGCGATGTGCTCGCGGTCACCGAGAAGGCGACCAATCGTGTCCTGACCTTCGCGGTGGATGGTGATGGTCTCCTTGGCGACGCCAGGATCCAGAATGCGCCTTCGCCGACACCGTTCGGATTTGCATTCGGCCGGCGCGACAGCCTGCTCGTCTCCGAAGCGGTCGGTGGTGCGGCAGGCGCCAGCACGCTGACCTCCTATCGTCTGAATGCCGATGCCAGCGCAGATGTCGTATCTGCCGCCGTGCCCAGCGGTCAGAGCGCTGCCTGCTGGGTGGTGGCCACGCGCGATGGACGTTTTGCCTTCGTCAGCAACGCTGCCAGTGGCAATGTCTCGACCTATCGGATCGACAACGATGGTGCGGCTGCGCTGGCCAACGCCGTCGGGGCGACGACCGGTAATGGGAGCGCGCCGACGGATATGGCGCTCGATCGCAACAGCCGATTCCTCTACGTGCTGGGCAATACGGCGATCGGTGCGTTCCGTGTCAGTGCAGACGGCGCCTTGACGCGGATCGAGGACCAACCGCTCTCTGGCGTGCCGACCTTCGCGACAGGGCTGGTGGCGCGCTGATCTGAATGATGGACCGCTTGTCAAAGACAAGGGGCCTTTCGGCCCCTTGTCTTTTCAACACGATGGAACCGAACTCATCGGACGATGCCGGACCGTTCTCGACTTTCCAGCGGCGCCATGCGCGACTGGTCGTTGAGTTCCAGCTGACGCACTTCGAACGGCGCACCGTAGCCCTGCGGCAGATGGGCACGATCGAACTGCAGGACCAGCATGCCCTTGCCGCGCTTCATCCACGCCGCGCTGTGCGCTTCGGAGACCGGACGCATCACGCCGTCGGAAGCGGTGGCGAACAGCGTGCCACGGGCTTCGTAACGACCGGTGGAACCGGTTTGCACCGGCAACGCCATCCGCATGGTCTTGGCATTGAAGGCGAACACACCGTTGAACCGGGCGGTCGGCGCGGCCACCGCGAATGCGGTGCGTGCGTCGCGCTGGATGCCGTCGGCGTTGGCGAACACCTGCAGTTCCCAGAGTCCCTGAGTATTGCCGACGTTGGCCGGCAGCTTCACGTCGGCG
>JBGSID010000100.1:0-14707 GCA_041751895.1 Lysobacteraceae bacterium
GCGCGTTCAATCCGCTGGCGCGCCCTGGGCGCGCCCTGTGGCAACGCCTGCAACCGCTTCAACGCGGCTTGTTGCCCGCCGACACCGCGTTCAAGCGCATCGCCGTCGGCATGTTGTGGGGCTGGCTGCCCTGCGGCCTCAGCGCGACATTGCTTGCCACCGCATGGCTGCAGGCGAGCGCCCTCAACGGTGCGATGACGATGATCGCCTTCGGTCTCGGTACGTTGCCGATCATGTTGCCGCTGACCTGGAGCGGGGCGCGGCTTGGTCAGCGCCTGCAGCGCGGCGGTGTACGCGTCGCTGCGGGTGTACTTGTGTTGCTCGCCGGCGTGGTGACCATCGCCGCGCCGTGGTTGATGCAGGTGCCGGCGCTGCATGGCGTGTTGTCGGCGCTGGGATGTCGGCCGTTGGTGTGATGCAGCGAGATGGGCGTGGCCTCGTGGTGAGCACAACGAATGCCGTCATCTGATCTGGATACGGCACCATCGGCTTGCGACAGTCACCCCTGCTCGCGCACCACTTCCAACACATCCGCGCCATAACGCTCCAGCTTCGCGCCGCCAATACCGCCGACCCGGGCGAGTTCGCCCATCGAATCGGGCCGCACTTCGGCGATATTGCGCAGAGTACTGTCGTGGAAGATGACGTACGCGGGCACGTTCTGCTCTTTCGCCAGCCGTGCCCGGAGATCGCGCAGGGCACGAAACAGCGGCAGGTCCTGCGACTGCACGGGAACGCCGGTGCGCGGGCTGCGGTCGCGGTCGGCTGCTTTCTTCGCTGGCAGCTCCTTGCGCAGCATCACGATCTGGCCACCAGTCAGCACCGGACGACTGGCGTCGGTCAGGCGCAGTCCGCCGAAGGCTTCGGCGTCGACTTCAAGCAGACCTGCGGCCACAAGCTGCCGGAACACGCCGCGCCATGTCCTGGCGTCAAGATCGGCACCGATACCGAAGGTGCTGAGCTTGTCGTGACCGAACTGGCGGATCTTCTCGCCCTCACCGCCGCGCAGCACATCGATCAGATGCACCACGCCGAAACGCTGCCCGGTGCGATAGACGCAGCTCAGCGCCTTGCGCGCAGCTTCGGTCGCGTCCCAGCTGTCGACCGGATTCAGGCAGTTGTCGCAGTTGCCGCAGGGTTTCGGATAGTTCTCGCCGAACCCGGCCAGCAGCACCTGACGGCGGCAGCGCATCGATTCGCAGTAGCCCAGCAACTGGTCGAGTTTGCGTCGTTCCAACTGCTTGCGTTCTTCCCCGGCCTCGGACTGCTCGATCATCTGCTTGAGCAGCACCATGTCGCCCAGGCCATAGCAGAGCCAGGCTTCGGCTGCCTCACCGTCACGGCCGGCACGGCCGGTTTCCTGGTAATAACCTTCCAGCGATTTCGGCAGATCCATATGCGCCACGAAACGCACGTCGGGTTTGTCGATCCCCATGCCGAAGGCGATGGTCGCCACCATCACCACGCCATCCTCGCGCAGGAAGCGACGTTGATTGGCCGCGCGGATTTCGGCATCGAGTCCAGCGTGATACGGCAGCGCCTTGAACCCGAGCTCCGCCAGGGCTTCGGCAGTCTGGTCGACCTTTTTTCGCGACAGGCAGTAGATGATGCCGGCCTCATCGCGATGGGTGCGTAGGAAATCGAGCAACTGGCGCTTGCCGTTCTCCTTCTGCACGACGTTGTAGCGGATGTTGGGACGATCGAAGGAACTGACGAACCAGCTCGCTTCCTCCAGCTGCAGACGCTCGGCGATCTCGCGCTGGGTCGGCGGATCAGCGGTCGCGGTCAGCGCGATGCGCGGCACCTCGGGCCAGCGTTCGTGCAGCACGGTCAGTTCGCGATACTCGCGACGGAAATCGTGGCCCCACTGCGACACGCAGTGCGCTTCGTCGATGGCGAACAGCGCGACCTGCGCGCGATCGAGCAGCGACAGGAAGCGTGAGGTGAGCAGGCGTTCGGGCGCGACGTACAGCAGATCGAGCTCGCCGGCCAGCATCGCGCGTTCGATGCGTGATGCCGACTCGGCATCCAGCGTGGAATTGAGGAATTCGGCGCGTACGCCAACCTGGCGCAGGGCTTCGACCTGATCCTGCATCAGCGCGATCAGTGGCGACACCACCACGCCGACGCCGTCGCGCAGCAGCGCGGGCACTTGGTAGCACAGCGATTTGCCGCCGCCGGTGGGCATGAGCACCAGCGCGTCGCCGCCACCTGCGATGTGTTCGATGATGGCCTGCTGCGGTCCGCGGAAATCGGCATGGCCGAAGATGCGCTGCAGCAGGTCCCGGGGGGATTCCTGCATCACGTTAGGGTATCAAGAGGGTCCACGATTCAGAGGATCCGCTTCAGAGGATCAGCAGTTCAGGCGCGATGTCGCTTGCCGTCGCCGGACGAGGTGTCCGCCCCGTGGGCGAGTTGATGCAGTTCGGCGGCATTGACGATTTCGACGCGACGGCCAGTGACAGCGATGATGCCGTCATCCTGCAGGCGGGTGAATCCACGGCTGACGGTCTCAAGCGCAAGGCCCAGATAGCGGGCGATGTCTTCGCGACTCATAGGCAGCTGGAACAGGTGATCGGACTGGCCGATGTTGCGATAGCGCTCGCCCAGACTGTGCAGGAACAGGGCAATGCGTTCGTTCGCCTGACGGCGGACCAGCATGCCGAGGTGATCCTGGTCGCGATCGACGCTTTGACCGATCACCCGGAAGAGTTGCTGCTGCAGGCTGGGAATCTGCGAGGCGACCTGCGACAACAGGTCATAGGGCACTTCGCAGACATTGGCGGCCACCAGCGCCACGCCTTCACAGCGATGCTCACCGGTGCCGAGCGCGTCGAGGCCGATCAGTTCGCCCGGCAGATGGAAGCCAAGCACCTGCTCCTCGCCTTCTTCACTGATGCTGACCGACTTGAAGGCGCCATCGCGGGCCACGAAAACCGCCGTGAGCGGGTCGCCGAGGCGGAACAGGCGCTCGCCACGGGCCACGGCACGCCGGCGCTGGACGATTTCGTCGAGACGATGGAGATCGTCCGCAGCGATGCCACCAGGCAGGCACAAATCGCGCACGGAGCAGTAGGTGCAGCCTCGCCGCAGTTGAAGGAGATCGAGAACGGAGGGGTCGCTCATATCGTTAGTCTGCCACGCAGCGGTGAGAAGGCGAACCGGATTCCGATCCGAACACACCCAAACCGGGCGCTGACACATGGTTTGGGCCGCTGATTTCAGGCGACTCGGCCCCGAGACGCCATTTGGGCTCGAATCCCGGCCGCCACTCCCTTTATACTGCACGGATTGTGCGGCCGCAGCGCGGTCGCTTCGTCAACACGTTGGTTTTCCGGGTGAGTCGTGCGCAATTACGATCTGGACTTTCTGAAACGCTTTTCGATGGTGATCGCCTTCCTCTCGGCCGTCACTCTTACCCTGATCCTGTTTGCGGCCTATCTGCACCATCAACAGCCGCAGGAAGTGAATCCGGTCGAAGCCGCACGCACCGAAGCGCGCATCGTCCCGGCTGGCGCTGTCTACGCAGGCGCCAGTGGCGAAGCCGCCAGGGCCGAAGCCGACAGGCTCGCTGCGGAGCAGGCGAAATCCCAGGTCGCATACGGCGGCACCATGGATGGCGCGGTGATC
This sequence comes from Lysobacteraceae bacterium, assembly GCA_041751895.1. Classification (GTDB taxonomy): domain Bacteria; phylum Pseudomonadota; class Gammaproteobacteria; order Xanthomonadales; family Xanthomonadaceae; genus Lysobacter_I. Next base: position 3,631 of record JBGSID010000100.1, read on the forward strand.
TTCGACAACCTTTGCGCGGGCTGCCACAAATCCGGCGCCGGCGGCGCTCCGATGCTTGTTGCAACGGGCATGGGTGCCCGCGCCAGCAAGGGCAAGGACATGCTGCACAAACATGCGATCGAAGGTTTCCAGGGCACGGCAGGCATCATGCCAGCCAAGGGTGGCAACCCGGCTCTGACCGACGATCAGGTCAAGGCGACGGTCGACTGGATGCTCGAACAGATCTGATTCGAGCCCATCGTCGGAGCCGTTTTTCCGCCGCCTCACCGCTACTGCAACGCCGCCTCCGGGCGGCGTTGTGCGTTTCACCGCTCGACCAAGTTCCACTCCGGAGAATATCCATGCATCGCGTGAAGTCGATTCCCCTGCTCATGATCTTGGCTGCATTCGGCGTCAGTGCGCAGGCACAGGATCGGCCGACGCCAGTGGGTGCGATACAAGGCAGCGGCGGCGCCAGCCCGATGGCCGGTCACGACGTCGTGGTCGAAGGCGTGGTGACGGCAGTGATGCGCACCGCGCCGCTCACGGACGGTGTGAATGGCTGGTTTTTGCAGGACGGCGGCGACGGCGACCCGACGACCTCCGACGCAATCTTCATCCTCGACGAGGGCGGCCCTCCGGTCGGCCAGCGCATGCGCGTCCATGGGCAAGTGCTCGAACGCGGCGGCTGGACAGTGATGGATCCTGCTTCGGTCACACCATTGGGCAAAGGTCGCCTCCCTCAAGCGGTTGTGGTTTCGGCACCGCCCGCCGACTGGGAGCGTTACGAGAACATGCGCGTGAAAGTGACCGTACCGCTGACCGTTGCCGGCACCCATCGTGCAGCCAATGCCGGCGAATTGATCGTCAACTTCGGCGATCGCCTGCGAACACCCAGCGATGCGGCAAGGCCCGGCACCCCGGCGCGCGCATTGGCCGCCGAGAACGCCCGCCGGACGCTGCGCCTGGACGATGGCAACGACACTGACCGACCGGCGTCGGTGTGGTACCTGCCGAAGACCGGCCTGCCACGCAGCGGCGCCAAGGTGTCACGCGTGGAAGGCGTCCTCGATCAGCGCGGCGGCGATTATCGTTTGCAGCTGACCACCAGACCGACGTTTCAACCCGCCCAGATGCCCCCGGCACCGAAGGTCGGCGGCGATGTACGCGTCGCCAGCTTCAATCTCGAAAACTTCTTCAACGGCGACGGTCAGGGCGGCGGATTCCCCACCCCACGCGGCGCACGCACGCCGGCCGAACTGCAAACCCAACTCGCCAAGCTGGTGGCGACCATCCGAGGCCTGAATCCGGATATTGCGGCCCTGATGGAAGTGGAAAACGACGGCAGCGGCCCGGACGCCGGCATCGCGATGCTGGTCTCGGCACTCAATGGCAACGGCAGCGATTGGCGCTTCATTGATGCAGGCGCCGGTTCCGGTGGCGACCAGATCCGGGTCGGGATGATCTATCGGGCCTCACGGGTGTCGCCGGTCGGCGCACCAGCGACGTTGCAGGACGACCTGTTCGGCAGTCGCAGCCGGCCACCGTTGGCGCAGACCTTCCGCGCCGGGGCCGGTATCGATCAGGACATGGGCCCGGCGTTTACCGTGGTCGCGAATCACCTGAAGTCCAAAGGCTGCGGCGAAGCAAGCGGTCCCGATGCCGACAAGAAAGATGGCCAGGGCTGCTGGAATGCCGTCCGCACTGAATCCGCACGCCGGCTGGACACCTGGCTACACAGCGACCCGACGCAATCAGGCAGCGATCTTGCGATCATCGTCGGCGATATGAACGCCTATACGATGGAAGACCCGGTCCAGGCACTGATCGCCGCCGGCTGGCGCGATGCCTTCGACGGACAGGGAACGGTGCCTTACAGCTACGTCTACGACAGCCAGATCGGCCGCCTCGACCATGCCCTGCTCAGCCCGTCACTGGCCGTGCGCCTGGCCGGCGCTGCGGAATGGCACAGCAACGCCGATGAACCGAGCGTCCGTGGCTACCGCGATTCACCACAAGATCTCACGCCCCGGCGCAGTTCGGATCACGATCCGTTGGTCGTCGGGCTCCGACTTCGGAAGCCCTGACCTTCGGGCGTTTATGATGGCGCCATGACTGTCCCCGCATTTCCCTCTGCCGCCGCCACATTGACCCTGCCCGGGCCTGTGGGTGCGCTCGAACTCGCGATTGATCTGCCCGATGCCGATGTCGTCGCTCAGCCGATCGTGGCCGTGATCTGCCACCCGCTGCCGACCGAAGGCGGGACGATGCACAACAAGGTGGTGACGATGGCCGCGCGCAGCTTGCGCGAGCTGGGCGTGACCACGCTGCGCTTCAATTTCCGCGGCACCGGCGCTTCCGAAGGCACGTTCGACCGCGGTGAAGGTGAGCTCGACGACCTGCGCGCGGTCGTCGCCTGGGTCCGCGACACACAGCCGGACGCCACACTATGGCTGGCCGGTTTCAGCTTCGGCGCCTACGTCAGTCTGTCCGCTGCGGCCGAGCTGCAGCCATCGGTATTGATCTCGATCGCTCCGCCCGCTGGTCGCTGGGATTTCGATCGGATCTCGCCACCCACCATGCCGTGGCTGGTGATCCAGGGCGAGGAAGATGAAGTCGTCGATCCACAGGCGGTATATGACTGGTTCGCGCAGATGTCCGAAGCGCTGCCGGGAATCACCGCCGGGTTGGTCCGTGTGCCGGAAACCAGTCATTTCTTCCATCGCAAGCTGATGGACCTGCGCGGCGCGATCAAGAATGGCGTGCTGCCGTATCTGCAAAAGCTCGACCCGCCGGAGCCCGGCCCCGCACCATGAGCGATGCAGCGGCGGCACCCTCCGCACGCTATGCCGAAGGCGTGGCCCGCGGCGACTGGAACGATGACCCCGCGCAACACGCGGCGTTACGCGAACTCGACCGGCTCCACGCCGTCCTGTCCACGCCTGTGCCGCGCAAAGGCCTGCTCGACAAGCTGTTCGGCAAGCCGATCACGACGTCACCGAACGGGGTTTACCTGTGGGGCGGCGTCGGTCGCGGCAAGACCTTCCTGATTGATCTGTTCCACGCCGGCCTGCCGATCCACGAGAAACGGCGCACGCATTTCCATCGCTTCATGCGCGAGGTGCACGAGCGCCTGCGTGCGCATGCCGGCGAGCGCGACCCCTTGGCCGTGATCGCCCGCGAGTGGCGTGCACAGCTGCGCGTGCTGGTGCTCGACGAATTCTTCGTCAGCGATATCGGCGATGCGATGTTGCTGGGGCGCTTGCTGGAACGACTGTTCGACGAGGGCGTGATCCTCGTCACCAGCTCCAATGCCGCACCCTCCGAGCTGTACAAGGATGGCCTGCAGCGCGCGCGCTTCCTGCCCGCGATCGCACTGATCGAACGTCACTGCAACGTCGTGCATCTCGACAGCGATCACGACTACCGCCTCCGCGCACTCACGCGCTCGCCGGTGTACCGCACACCACTCGATGCCGACAGCGACGCGTGGCTGGACTCACGATGGCACGAGCTCGGCGGCGACGACAGTCATCGCGATGCCGGCATCGACATCGACGGCCGCCGCATCGCCGTGCGCGCCCGCGACAAGGGCATGGCATGGTTCGATTTCGCCGCGCTGTGCGAAGGCCCGCGCGGCAGTGGCGACTACATCGAGATCGCGACCGAATTCCACACCGTACTGCTCGGCGGCGTACCGGTATTCGACCCGCAACGTGACGACGCCGCACGCCGGTTCGTCACGCTCATCGACGAACTCTACGACCGTCACGTCAACCTGATCTGCTGCGCGGATGCTTCACCGGCTGCGTTGTATCGCGGCGAACGATTGACGGGCGCCTTCGAGCGCACCGCCTCGCGCCTGATCGAAATGCAGTCGGCCGAATATCTGGCGCTGGAGCATCGCGGCTGAGACCCGCGGCGCATTCCATTCAAAAAATCTATCGAACTTCTGAATATAAGTGTTTTTTCGATCTTTCGGCGAGCGGAATCTATGCTAATACTGGGTCCGCTCCAAGCACGGCTCGTCAAGGACTGACTTCAGATTCCGCAAGGATATCGAGCGCATTCCGACACGACACCTCCGCCGCGAGCCAGCCCTCGCGCCATCCAGGGGCGAGCGCTGCCGATCAACGCACTTCAATTGCCTTCAAGGAGAGATTTCCATGAAAAAGATTTCCGTTGTGAAAGTGCAGAAGCTGAAGACCACCGCCGTCGCGCTGTATCCGATCTGGACCTGCTGGCCGTGGCCGTGGCCGCCGTCCGCCTGATGCCGGGAGCCTGATCCAGGCCGCGTAATCGACGCGGCATTCACCCGTTCTTCGCCTCGTGCGTTGGATCGTGCGCCTGTCGTAGCCGATTCCAGGCCAGCGGTTCGCCGCTGGCCTGTTGGCGCCATGCTGCGTACCTGAGTTAAAGCGATGACTGCGGATTCCGCCCGTATCCGTTCCGCCCAATGTCGCCACACTGCTGTCGACTAGCCCTATTCCGGAGCACCGATGTCCGTCGCCTTGCCACGTCCGGACGAAACGACCTATTTCGTCATCCCGCTTTCCGTCCAGAAAGAGGGCGACGGCTACTTCATCGGCAATGCCCAGATCGATGCGTTCTACGAATTCCCGGAACAGGGCCTGCGCATCATCGAATGGCTGCGCGAAGGATGCAGCCCGAACGCGATCAAATCTAAACTGGCATCGGATACCGGCGAGATCGTCGATGTCGACGATTTCGTCAATACCCTGAAGGACATCGGCTTTGTCTATGCCGACGGGGAAGGACACCTTTACCGCGAAGCAATCTCCGCATCCGATGCGGATGACAAGCGTCTGCGCTTCCGCGCACCGGTCCGATTGGCGCGGGCACTATTCTCGCTGCCGATGCTCGTGGCGTATCTGGTCGTACTCTGGTTAGCGGCATATGCCGCGATCCAGGACCCGCGCCTACGCCTGAACCTGGATGCGTTCTATCTTGAGGATCACCTCACCCTGACCCTGGTCCTGTTGCTGGTGCTCTATGGGATCACCGCATCGATGCACGAGCTCGGACACATGCTGGCGGCTGCCCGCCATGGCATCGACTCGCGGCTGGGCATCGGCAACCGGTTATGGAGCCTCGTCGCCGAAGCCGATCTCAGCGGCATCCTGGCGCTGCCGCGGTCGCAGCGCTACCTGCCTTTCTTCGGCGGCATGATCGTCGACCTGCTCAGTATTTCTCTGATCACGCTCCTGGTCCAGTGGCTGCTGGCGCAGGGCCATGACGGGCTCACGGTGAAATTGCTGCAGGCGCTGATCCTGCAAATCACGCTCTCGATCTCGTGGCAGTTCAACCTGTTCCTGAAAACGGATCTCTACTACGTGGTCTGCAACTATTACGGCCATCCCGATCTGGACCGCGAAGCGCGAGCATATCTCCGCGACAAGCTCCACGCCGCGAGCTTCGGCCTGTTCGGCGCCAAAGAGGCGGCCTTCGGCCGCAGGCACATCGGCGTGCTGCGTACGTTCGCACTGCTCTGGCTCGGCGGTCGCATCGCGGCGCTGGCCTTCCTGTTCATCGTGCTCATTCCGACGCTGTTGCGCTATTTCGCGCGCGCGCAGCGGGCGTTTTCCGACCCGGGAACAGCAAGCGCCGTTGCTTACGATGCCGCGACGTTCGCGGTGATTTCGGCGCTGCTGTTCCTGATCGGCATGTACATGTGGCTGAGACGGAAAAAAATCGACAAATGAGCCCCACCCTCAGGAGAATCCCATGACCGGAGTCGTCGAATCTTCCACCGCACGCCCGCTACTGCGCCTGTTGCCTGCCACGGATCGCGGAACGATCCCGCACTCGACGGCACCGGATCGCCTCTTCCACCTGGATGTCGATTTTTCGCACGACGGGACCTGGAGCGGTATACGTCGTCTGGTCGCCACCGCCTATCTTGAGCTGCTGGAACAGGGCCATACCGACCTGCTCGAACGGCACGCCTACGAATTGCACCGCGTGCTGCCGGAATTCCGCGACCGCATCGTACTCAAGCACGCCTGCCTGACCGACACCGCGCACGGCTCGGAGCGCACCCGCAACTTTCCGCTGGATCGCGCCTATCGGCTGGTCCACGGACTGGTCGGCCTGCTGCTGCATTGGAAGCAATTGCTGGGTGCCGGGCAGCGCTGGACGGTGGTGATCGACAACTTCGATCGCGCACAGCATCTAGGCACACGGTTCATCGCCGAGTTGGCGCGGCGCGGCGCGCGTGCGGACGATTTCGAAATCCTCATCGACACCGCGCTCGACAACACCGCGGCCGCCGCACGTACGCCAGGCATGCGCTGCGCGCCCGGGCACGCGACGCTCGCATCGCTGGGACTGGCGTCACTGAAGTCGCCAATGCTGGACAACGAGGCGCGCGAGGCGATCGAGCGTCGCCTTCGGGGCAACGATATTCTCGATTGGGAAGACCACTATCCAGCGCTGCTGGCGCACCACGCCGCGCGAAACGACACGTTGGCATGCGCGGAGATCGCGATCCGGGCGCTGTGCATCTGCAACCATTACGGTTACTACCACGAGTCCGCGAGCTTCGCGGACACCGTGCTTCCCCATTTCGACGCCATCGTCGACGGCGAAGAAGAATCACTCTGGGACTACATGGGCAATATCTTCCAGGGTCTGGTGACCACCGGTGCGGAGGATCGTGCGCTGGCACTGGTCCTCGAGCTGGCGGAACCCAGGCTCACGCGCCCGGAGATGCGCGCGCGCATGCACTACCTGCTGTCGATGGCGTATCTGCGCTACAACAAATCGCCGGATCTGGAGAAAGCGGAGGAGCACATCGCGAAAGCCGCTTCGGCCATCCAGGCTGCGCAGGGAAAGATCGACCCTGCGGACTACGTGTTCCTCAAGGTCTTCATCGACAACGGCATCGCGTTCCTGCGCGTCCGCCAGGGCAGGCAGGCGGAGGCCCTGTCGCTCTGTCAGGAAGGCTACGCGCTGTTGACGCGAGAATTGGGCGAAGACAGGCACACGCTGCATCGGTCGGTGCTGCAGTACAACACCGCACAGGTCTACGTGATGCTCAACCACGCCGAAGAAGCGATGACGCACTATCGGAAGTCGATCGAAATGGACCCCTACTACTCCGAGTACTACAACGAAGTCGGCAATATCCTGCAGCGCCTGGAGCGCTTCGAGGAAGCCAACGCGATGTACGATCTGGCGATCGAGTACAGCGCGCCGTACCCGGAAGTTCATTACAACAAGGCTATCTGCCACATCGGCCTAGACATGCACGACGACGCGCTGGCCTGCTTCGGGTACAGCCTAGAGTTGAATCCTGCGCAGCCCGACATCCACATGGTGCGCGCGGAGCTGTACGAAGCTGAGGACCGGTTGGCCGATGCGATGGCGGATTACGACGCCGCCATCGCGCTGTCGCCCGATGCGATCCCGGCGCGGGTGAATCGCGCGGTCCTGCATTTCAACGATGGCCGCTACGATCTCGCCCTGGCGGACATGGACCATGTGATCGCCATCGACGGCAGCGAACCGAGCCATTATCTGAACCGCGCCGAGATCCACAAGGCAATGGCGCAGCGGGAACTCTGCCAGCGCGATCTCGCAGCTGCGGAGGCCTTCGAAGCGGCGGCATGAACGCCGCCCGCGTTATTTCGCAGCCGCTATCCGCGCCCCCCGCAACTGCGGCTCGCCGTCGACCACATCGGTCCACACTACGTGTGCGGCGGCTGCGTTGAGCATCAGTTTCGGAAATCCGGTGGCGCGGCCCTTGCCCTGCAGATCGGCCAACTTGATGCGCTGCAGTTCCTTGGACAGATCCGGTGCGTAGCGCGCGAGCCACAACGATTGATTGCCCGCGTCTTCGCGGATCCAGACAATCCAGACCTGATGTGCGTCGATCGCGACCGCGACGCGGCCCTGGGTGGCTGCACCGGTATCCACCGTCACCGGCGCAGCGAAGGCCGCGCCAGCATCCAGGGAGCGCGCGAGTTTCACCGCAGGCGTGTCGCCGGCCGCGGTGTACCAGCCGACAACGACCTGCTGGTCCAATGCGGCCACCGATGGGCCATTGACCGGGCACGCCGGCATCTTCCAGTTGTCGGCATGCACACGGGTGGGTTTCGACCACGCTTTGCCGTCGAATCGCGTCGTGTAGATGTCGCGGATCTCGTTCTCGTCGCGGTCGCGATAGACCAGCACTGCACCATCAGCGATGGCGGCGACATCGGTCTGGCAGCAGTCGCAGGTCATCGTATCGATTTCGGTTTCGGCACTCGCGCGCAGGTTGGCATCGAACACCGCCGCGCGCAGGCTCATGGCACCGCCGCCGTGGTCATCGCCATGCCCGTCCGCGTGGCCGTTCGCAGGTGCGTGTTGATCTTTCGATGCCGCAGCGTCGACGGTGTTGCGGCCATCGAGCCAAGCAACACCAAGACTGCTTTCGCCCTGCGGCCACATCGAGACGAAACCATGTTCTGTTTGCGTCGCATCGTCGTGCACCTTGCGCGGCGTACTCCAGTTCATGCCGTGATCGAGCGAGCGCACCAGCATGATGTCGTAGGCGTAGGGTGCATCCGCAGACTTCTGCAGCCAGTGCGCCCACAGCGCGTGATCGGCGGTGGCGGCGATATGCGGGGTATCAGCCCAGTTGATGAACATCGCATTGCCGACTGCGACCGTACGCGGACCTTCCCAATGTCCATCGGGATAGGACTCGGCGAGCTGGAGCGCTGGGCGGCGCCCGCCACCGGTGCTGATCCAGCTCAACAGCACACGGCCATCAGGCGTCGTTGCCAGATCCGGCTGGGCCGAACCGGGCACGGCAGGCACTGGCCAGGCCTCGATCGCCAGATCACCGGCCAGAACCGGTTCCGGTGCAGGGGCCTCGCCACAGCCAGAGAGCAGGGCGAGTACAGCAACAGCAAGATAGAAGGGTGTACGCATTCTGCTAGGGTAAGTCATCTGATCGCCTGGGGCAGCCGCCATGTACCGCACCGTCGCGAGCTATTTCGACCCGATCGAAGCGCACATCGTCTGTGGCCGACTTCAAGCAGAGGGCATTGAGGCGCATGTCGCCGACGATCAGATGAACCTCGCGAACTGGGAATGGCGACAAGCGACCGGAGGAACCAAGGTCCGCGTCGCCGACGCACAGTTTGAACAAGCACGCGCGCTGATCACTGAACTCGATCAGGGCGGGTTTGCGCTCGACCCGGAAGTGCCGGCCGCATCGCCCGACCGCGAAACCTGGTCGAGCCGGATCGCGTATCTGTTCGGGCTCGGGTTCGGTTTGCCGTTGCCGTGGCGACGCCGACAGATGGACAGCACCGAAGAAGACAATCGCTGGTCCGTGGAAGCCTGAGCCTGATCTCAATCAGATCCGAGCCGTGATCATCCCGGCGAGCGTGGACCGGCGATACCGGAACCGATCATCAGCGTCCTGCGCCTGCCGTTCGCAGGCCAACACGAATCGCTGTTTATTACGCCGCTGCGCCGCGTCGCTGCCGGGTGAGATGCACCAGCAGCAGCGAGATCGCCGCCGGAGTCATGCCCGGGATGCGCTGCGCCTGACCGACGGTCTGCGGGCGCACGCGTTCGAGCTTCTGCTGCACTTCGATCGACAGCCCGCGCACGATGGCGTAATCGAACTGCTGCGGGATTTCGGTGTGCTCATGGCGCTGCTGGCGCGCGATCTCCTCACGCTGCCGGGCGAGATAGCCGGAATATTTCGTTTCGATCTCGACCTGTTCGGCGACTGCGGCATCCTCGACCGCCGGACCCAGCATCGGTACGGTCATCAATCGCGCGTAATCGAGCTCCGGCCGACGCAGCAGATCCAGCGCATGGGTTTCGCGACTCAGGTCGATACCCAACGTTGCGACGGCTTCACGCCCAAGCGCATTGTTAGGCGATGCCCACAGCGCGCCGAGGCGGCCGGTTTCGGCGATCACGGCGTCGCGCTTGCGCGCGAAACGCGCCCAGCGCACATCGTCGACCAGCCCCAGCGCACGGCCGGTTTCGGTCAGGCGCAGATCCGCATTGTCCTCGCGCAGCTGCAGCCGGTATTCGGCGCGGCTGGTGAACATCCGGTAGGGCTCCTTGGTGCCGTGGGTGATCAGGTCATCGATCAGCACGCCCACATAGGCTTCGTCGCGACGCGGCGACCAGGCGTCTTGCTGCTGCGTGTATCGCGCCGCGTTGAGCCCAGCGATCAGGCCCTGCGCTGCGGCTTCCTCGTAGCCGGTGGTGCCGTTGATCTGGCCGGCGAAGAACAGGCCGGAGATGAGCTTGGTTTCGAGCGAATTCTTCAGCCCGCGCGGGTCGAAGAAGTCGTATTCGATCGCATAGCCGGCGCGGGTGATGTGTGCCTGCTCGAAACCACGGATGCTGCGCACCAGATCCAACTGCACATCGAACGGCAGCGAGGTCGAGATGCCGTTCGGATAGATCTCGGTCACGTCGAGGCCTTCGGGCTCGACGAAGATCTGATGCGAGGCCTTCTCGGCGAAGCGCACCACCTTGTCTTCGATGGACGGGCAATAGCGCGGGCCGATGCCTTCGATCTGACCGCTGTACAGCGGCGAGCGGTGCAGCGCGCTGCGGATGATCTCGTGGGTCTGCTCGCTGGTATGGGTGATCCAGCACGACACCTGCGGCGGATGGTCGGCAGTGCTGCCCATGAACGAGAACACCGGGCGCGGGTCGTCGCCGGGCTGCTCTTCCATCACGCTGTAATCGAGGCTGCGTCCGTCGATGCGCGGCGGCGTGCCGGTCTTCAGGCGGTCGATGACGAACGGACGCTCGCGCAGCTTCGCGGCGAGCGTGGTCGCGGGCGGATCGCCGGCGCGACCGGCAGCGAACTGGGTCTCGCCAATATGTACTTTGCCGGCCAGGAACGTGCCGGCGGTCAGTACCACCGCCTGCGCCTCGAAACGCAGGCCGGTCTGGGTGATGGCGCCACGCACTGCGTCGCCATCGATGATCAAGTCATCCACTGCCGACTGGAATACTGTGAGATTGGGCTGCGACTCCACCGCGCGACGGATGAAGCTGCGATACAGCGAGCGGTCGGCCTGGCAGCGGGTCGCGCGGACCGCAGGAC
>JBGSID010000101.1:0-5106 GCA_041751895.1 Lysobacteraceae bacterium
CCGACAGCTGCGCAGGGAAGTGCTGCGCTCGATGGCTCATGTCCACCCGCGCCAGCGCCTGCGCCACCCACTGCGCCCGCTCGGCCTTGCCCAGGTCCGTCCGGTACGTCAGCGGCAGCGCCACGTTCTCTTCCACCGTCAGGTCGCTGATCAGGTGGAAGGCCTGGAACACGAAGCCGATCTCTCGGTTGCGGATCGCCGCCCGCTGGTCGCGGCCCAACGTCGACACATCGTGGCCGTTGAGCGTGTAGCTTCCCGCATCCCACGTATCCAGCAGCCCCAGCAGCGACAGCAACGTCGACTTGCCCGAGCCCGACGGGCCCGACAGGGCCACGTACTCGCCTTTCTCCACACGCAGGGAAATGTCGTCCAGCGCCCGCGTCTCCACCTTCTCGGTGAGAAAGGATTTGCGGATAGCCGATAGTTCGATCAGGGTTTCGCCGTTCATAACGTGTTGCACTCCTTGGATACACGCCCGCAGGCGGATGCGTGATGATTGAAAATCGTGAGGGGGCGGGCTACTTCAGCAGGACCCGACTGTGCTCGCCCCACGCCGAAACATCGGAAACCACAATCTGGTCACCGGCCTTCAGCGCGCTGAGCACCTCGATGTCGTGCGTGGACACCAGTCCAAAATTCACCAGCGTCCGCACCGCCGTGTCGCCTTCCACGCGGTAGACCGCCGCCTGGCCGTGACCTTGCGCCAACGGCGGCCGGCTGACGAACAGCGCGCCCGGTTTGCGCGCGATCTCGATCACACCTTCCACGCTCTGGTTGGCACGCAAGCTCGCCGGCACCGGACCATCCAGCTTCACCTCCACCTTCACCATCCCGTTGGTCACCGCCGGATCGATGCGCGTCACCCGGCCCGGCAGCACGCTGCCGCGCGTATCGATGCGTACCGACTGGTTAATCCGCACATCCCGCGCCTGGTAGTCCTGCACGTCCAGCAGCGCCACCAGGTTGTCGTACGGCGTGATCCGACCAATCTCCGTGCCGGTCACCACCTGCTGGCCCAGCTTCAGGGCCATTTGCCCCACCACGCCGTCAATCGGCGCGCGCACCGTCAGGTCGGCGACCTGATGCCGCAAAATGTCCAGCGTGTTGCCCATCTTGTTCAGACGCGCCGCGTCCGCTTCCTTTTGGGCATTCAGGCGCTGCTGCATCATCCGCACGCGCTCCTGCGCCGCCACAATGCGCTGCTCCTGCTGCTCCACCCCACGCCGCGTCTGCTCGTAGGTCAGCTTCGAGACGATGCCGTCGACTTGCAGCTTGCCCTCGGAGGCCTCGCGCAGGGACAGCACCTTCAGCTCCAACTCGCCGATCCGCGCATCCGTCTGCATGTTGACCAGCTCCGCCTGCATGCTGGCGATGTTCGCTTGCTGCTCCTTCTGCTGCGCCACCAGTTCCCACTCGCTCTCCGAAAGCTGCTCGTACAGCTTCGGGTTGGCGAGGCTCGCCAGGATGTCGCCCTTCTTCACCGCCGCGCCGGCTTCCACGGCGATGCGCTCCACCTGTCCCTCGACCTTCGCGCCCAGAAACTGCGTGTGCTTGGACGTGAGTTCACCCACCCCACGCACCTGCACCACGAACTCACCCTGCTGCACCTTCGCCAGCACCACCCGGTCGCGCGACGCCAACTGGTCCGCACTCCCCAGCATGCCCATCACCGCCAACGCCACCACCGCTACACCCACCGACACCAACAGCCATCGCTGGTGGCGACGCCACCAGGGGGCTAACGGCTGACTTTCTCTAAGTATGTCCACATATTCTCCTTGTGTACTGCCGTCGCCGCTTCCCCAGCGGCACACGGCGGTGCAATGTCCCAACAGCGATTCGATTTGATTCGATTCAATTCAAGCCAAGCGCAATTTCGATCTGCCTAATGCGTAAAAGCCTCCGACCTATCGATGTGGTGGCGGCGCCACGCTTGCCAGATGGCTTCCGAAAGTTCATCCGCATGCGCAGCACCGAGCATGCTGCGGTGGTCGCCCGCCGCCCAGGACACCACCGGTGGCTGCTCGCAATATTTCCTGCAGGCATGCAGACGTTCTTTTTCCGGCAGCGTTTGGATTTTGCCGTCACGCGCGTAGATGACTTCCACCGCGCCGTGGAAACGGCCCGACGGCTTGTATCGCTTGTAAATGCCCCACTGGGCCTCGAATAGATTTTTCAGACGCTTATCGGTGCCCAGGATGCCGTCCAACTCCGAGTCCACCATCCTGCGCAGCTGCTTCGGAAGCACCAGCAGGTTGTCGATCAGCATCAGCTGCACGCGATGCCCGGCTGCTTCCAGCGCACGTGCCAATTCGAATGCCACCGAACCGCCGTAGGAATGTCCGCCCAGCACGATCGGCCCCTCCGGAAGCCCGGTCTCGCGCATGGCCGAGAGGTTCATCTCGACGATCTCTTCCATTCGCGCGCATGGCTTCTGACCTTCTTCCAGCCCCCTCGCTTCCAGGACGTGCACATTCATGCGGCCATCGAGCGATTGCGCCAGATCCCAGAACGAACCCGCAGTCATGGCAACACCCGGCACCATGTAGAGCGTGGGCTTTCCAGGCCTGTCCTTGAGCGGAACCAGCGGGCTCCAAGTGTGCGTGGAGACGTGCGCTTTCATCCGCGCAGCGAGTGCGGACAGCGTCGAATGCATGAAAAGCTCGCGCAAAGCCAGTTCGATACCCAGCCGCTCGCGCACCCGCGAGACCAACTGCACCGCCAGCAGTGAATGGCCGCCCAGTTCGAAGAAGTGATCGTGGCGACTCACCTGCCCGACCTGCAGCAGCGACTGCCAGATCTCCGCCAGCCCTTGCTCGATCTCGCCCTGCGGCGCCTCGTACTCGTGCCGCGTCAGCGACGTCCCGTCCGGTGCCGGCAACGCCTTGCGATCCAGCTTGCCGTTCGGCGTCAGCGGGAACGCCTCAAGCACCACAAAGGCACTCGGCACCATGTACTCCGGCAACTGCGGTTGCAGCACTTCACGCAACTGCAGCGCCGTCGGTTCCGCTCCGGCCGACGGCACCACATACGCCACCAGACGCTTCTCGCCAGGCACGTCCTCCCGGGCCAGCACCACCGCCTCGCGTACGCCCTCGCAGGCCGCCAGACGCGCCTCGATCTCGCCCAGCTCGATCCGGAAGCCCCGGATCTTCACCTGGAAATCGTTGCGCCCCAGGTACTCGATGTGGCCGTCCGGCAACCACCGACCCAGGTCGCCGGTCTTGTACATCCGCGCCTGAGGATCGGCACTGAACCGATCGCGCACGAAACGCTCCGCCGTCAGCTCGGGCCGGTTCAAATACCCGCGTGCCACGCCAGCGCCGCCGATGTACAACTCGCCCGCCACGCCCACCGGTACCGGTTCGCCACGCGCATCCAGGATGTACACCTGCGTGTTCGCAATCGGACGGCCGATCGGAATTTCGTTAGCGGGGAACGGGGTTGCCTCGTCATAGACAATGGCAACCGAATACACCGTACTTTCCGTCGGCCCGTAAGTATTCAACCAACGGCGTTTCATCATGCCGCCGGCGCTCTTCCACGCCTGGAAAGCGCGACGCTCTGCCTTCTCGCCGCCAACCACGACCAGTCGCAGTGATCGGCACTTGATCGCATCAAGAGTCTGAGCCCACAGGTGCCAGAATGCCGTCGGCAACTCGGCGACGGTCACGCCGTAATGGTCGAGATATTCCGAGAATGATTCACTTGTCAGTGAAAGTTTCGCAGGACGCACCACGATCGACGCGCCAACGCAAAGTGCTGGAAAGATTTCCTCCACAGAAGCGTCGAAGGCGAAAGAAGCAAACTGCAACACCCTGTCCGAGGCGGCAAGCTCGCAGCACGAACAATGCGACAGGATCAGATTCGTCGCACTCAGATGCTCGACCATCACCCCCTTGGGCGTGCCGGTCGAACCTGACGTATAGATCACGTACGCCAAGTGCCGCGCGGTCAGCCCATGCGCACAAGGGTCTGGATTGTGTGTCGGCTGTGCCGCCAGCAACGCCTGGGCCTCGCTCGTATCCAGCCGTAGCGTGGGTACGCCGCATACCGGCAACCGCTCCTCCAGCGTCGCCTGCGTCAGCAACGCCACCGGCGCACTGTCCTCCAGCATGTACGCCAGCCGCTCCGCTGGATAATCGGGATCCAGCGGCACATACGCCCCACCCGCCTTCAATATCCCCAGCAGCCCCACCACCATCTCCAGGCTGCGCTCCACACAGATCGCCACCCGGTCGTCCGGCTTCACGCCCTGCGACAGCAGGTAATGCGCCACCTGGTTCGCCCTCGCATTGAGCTCGCTGTACGTCAGATGTCGGCCTTCGTAAACCACCGCTACCGCATCCGGCTGCGCCGCCGCCTGCTGCTCGAACAACTCGTGGATCAGCGATTCCTGCGGATACTCGGCCGTGGTCGCGTTGAAGTCGAACAACACCTGCTCGCGCTGCGCTGACGTCATCAGCGGCAGCGCAGCCAGCGACGCCGTCTCGTCGGCAACCATGCCTTCCAGCAGGGTGACGAAGTGGCCGGCGACGCGTTCCACCGTGCTGCTGTCGAACAGGTCCACCGCATAGTCGATGCTGCCATGCAAGCCCGCGCCGCCGTCGTTCAACGACAGCGACAGGTCGAATTGCGCAATGGTGTGCTCGCTTTGAACCTGCGACAGCGTCAGGCCGGGCAGCACCAGCGCATCGCCGCCGGGCGTGTTGTTCAAGGACAACATCACCTGGAACAGCGGACTGTGGCTCAGGCTGCGCGCCGGTTGTACCGCCTCCACCACCTGCTCGAACGGCAGTTCCTGGTGCGCGAACGCCGCAAGCGTCGCCTCACGCACCTGCGCCAACAGACCGGCCACCGTCAACGGCTCTGCGAAGCGCGTACGCAAAGCCAGCGTGTTGACGAAGAAGCCCACCAGCGCTTCAACCTCGCGCCGCTGCCGGTTCGCCACCGGCACGCCCACGACGACATCGTCCTGGCCCGACAGCCGCGACAGCAGCAGCGACCAGCCGGCCAGCAATACTGCAAACAGGGTGGTGCCGTGCGCCTGCGCCAGCACGCGCAGCTTGCCGGCCAACTCGGCCGACAACGCCACCGGCACCACGG
>JBGSID010000102.1:0-23641 GCA_041751895.1 Lysobacteraceae bacterium
CGCTCGCAGCGTTGCGGACGGCCTTCGCTGCCGGGCCGCGCTGGCGCATCTCCAGCGGGCACGCCGCTCCGGAGCTGCTGCCGCCGCTGTATCCAGAGGCCTGAGCAGGCGTCCTGCGGTCGTATCCGCCCACATGGACGCCTCCTGTATCCTGCAGGAATCGTCACTGGGAGCCACCATGAGCACAGAAACCGCTGCCAAGCCGCAGGGCATGCCCATGCACTGGAAAATCGCGATTGGTTTTGCCGCCGGCATCGCGCTCGGGCTGATCGTCTATCGCTTCGTCGGTTCGGACGCGCCTTGGGTGCGATTGTTCGTCGAATACTTCACACAGCCGTTCTCGACCATCTTCCTGCGGCTGATCTTCATGCTGGTGATCCCGCTGCTGTTTTCCGCGCTGGTGGTCGGTGTCAGCGAGATGGGCGACGTGCGGTCGCTCGGCCGGATCGGCTGGCGCACGCTTGGCTACACCACGGTATTGTCGGCGATGGCCGTGCTGATCGGTCTGGGTCTGGTGAACTGGCTCAAGCCCGGCATGGGCGTGGACAGCGCCGAAGCGCTGCGGATCATGAGCGAAGGCTCGGAGCGCGCGCGCGCCATCGTCAGCGACAGCGGTACCCAGCCGAAAGGTCTGGACATGCTGATCAGCATCGTGCCGGACAACATCGTCAAGGCTGCGGCAGAGAACACCATTCTTGCCGTGATGTTTTTCGCGATGATGCTCGGTATCGGTCTGGTGCTGACCCGCAGCGAAGCCACCGAGACGCTGAAGCGCGGGATCGAAGGGCTGTTTGAAGTGTCGATGACCTTGATTGGACTGGTGATCAAGCTCGCGCCGTACGCGGTGTTCTGTCTGATGTTCAATCTCGTGGCGCAGTTCGGTTGGGATCTGCTGGTCCGGCTTGGCGCGTTCGTGATGGTGGTGCTGTTGGCGCTGGCGGTGCATCAGTTCGTGGTCTATTCGATTGCGATCAAGTTCATTGCGAAACGTTCGCCGATCGCATTCTTCCGGGACGTCCAGGAAGCGATGTTGATGGCGTTTTCCACGGCTTCCAGCAACGCTACGCTACCGACCGCGCTGCGCGTCGCCGACCAGAACCTGCATCTTCCCAAGCAGGTGTCGCGATTCGTGTTGACGGTCGGCGCCACCGCCAACCAGAACGGCACGGCCTTGTTCGAAGGCGTGACGGTGCTGTTTCTTGCGCAATATTTCGGCGTGGATCTGACCCTCACGCAACAGTTCACGGTGATGTTCGTCTGTATCCTCGGCGGCATCGGCACTGCCGGTGTGCCTTCGGGCTCGTTGCCGGTGATCGCGCTGATCTGTGCGATGGTCAACGTGCCGCCGGAAGGTATCGGTCTGGTCCTTGGCGTCAACCATTTCCTCGACATGTGCCGGACCACGGTCAACGTCACCGGTGATCTGGGGATTGCGGCGATGGTCTCGCGTGGCGAGTCCGATGGCGGCATCGTCGCAGAGCAGGCGCCCGCAGCACATGAGGCGTGACCGCTGTCGCATCGGCTGATCTTCGGCTTGTGGCAGGTTCCGCCCGCTGGCAGACTCTGCCGACCCTCGCCTATTCCGGGCGCTGCGCGATTCAAGGAGAAACAATCGATGCGTAAGCTTTTTGCCATGGCGATGTTGCTGGCGGTTGCCGGCTCAGCTGTCGCCGCCGACCCGGCATGCAAGACCAACTTCAATCAGCAAGGCAATTACCTCACCGGTCGCAATTTCAGTACGTGGGACGTGGTGCCCGGCGTGAAAGTGGCGACCGCCTTCAAGCGGATCTCCACCGAAGGCACCAAGTCCGGCCTGCGCGTCGTGTCCAGCGATGTCAGCAGCGGCGTGATCTCGTTCGATCAGCCGAACGGCGGTACGGCCGATTTCGGCGGAGAGAAGGCCACGTTGCCGTGGAACGTCGTGATCGAGCAGCAGGGCAAAGACGTCAAGATCACGGTCACCAAGACCACGCCCGGCGGTTTTTCCACCAGCAAGGGTTTCCAGATCAAGTCGATGTGTGCGGTGATCGACGCGGCGCGCAACTGATTTCGATTGGCCCGCGATCCGCGATCCGCGGGCAGCGGCAATGCCGGCTTCGTCAGATGCCGGCATTGCTGTCGATGGCGAGACATCGCCGGCTACGGATGGGACAATAGGCGGCCCGCAGCCCGCCGGGCGCCGCCGAATCCTCCTGCCCCATGACGACGCCCAGCCGCCGCGACCTTGCCAACGCCATCCGTTTCCTCGCCATCGACGCGGTCCAGGCCGCCAATTCCGGCCATCCCGGCATGCCCATGGGCATGGCCGACATTGCCGAAGTGCTGTGGAACGACTATCTGCAGCACAACCCGGCCAACCCGGGCTGGTCCAACCGTGACCGTTTCGTGCTGTCCAACGGGCATGGCTCGATGCTGCACTACGCGCTGCTGCACCTCACTGGCTACGACCTGCCGATCGAGCAGCTGAAACAGTTCCGCCAGCTCGGTTCGAAGACCGCCGGCCACCCTGAAAACCACATGACGCCCGGCGTCGAGACCACGACTGGTCCGCTGGGGCAGGGGTTCGCCAACGCGGTGGGTTTCGCGCTCGCCGAAAAACTGCTGGCGCAGCGTTTCAATCGTCCCGAGCACACCGTCGTCGACCACCGCACCTGGGTGTTCATGGGCGATGGCTGCCTGATGGAAGGGATTTCGCACGAGGCCGCCTCGCTGGCCGGTACCTGGGGCCTGCACAAGCTGGTCGCGTTCTGGGACGACAACAACATCTCCATTGACGGTCAGGTGCAGGGCTGGTTCACTGACGACACCCCGGCCCGTTTCGAGGCCTACGGCTGGACCGTGGTGCGCAATGTCGACGGCCACGATCCGGTCGAGATCAAGACTGCGATCGACACCGCAATGAAGTCCTCTGACAAGCCGGTGCTGATCTGCTGCCGCACCACGATCGGTTTCGGTTCGCCTGCCAAGGCCGGCAAGGAATCCTCGCACGGCGCGCCGTTGGGCAAGGATGAAGTGGCTGCGACGCGCGCTGCGCTCGCTTGGGATCACGCGCCGTTCGATATCCCGCAGACGATCTCCGAAGCATGGGATGGCCGCACGGCCGGCCATCTTGCCGAAACGCGCTGGACGCATGTATTCGACGCCTATGCCGCGCAGTATCCGGAACTCGCCAACGAGCTGACGCGCCGCACCCGTGGCGACCTGCCTGCCGATTTCGCGGCCATCGCCGATGCCTACATCGCGAAACTGCAGGCCGAAGGCCCGGTCGTCGCCTCGCGCAAGGCATCGCAGATGGCGATCGAAACCTTCGCGCCGCATCTGCCTGAGCTGATCGGCGGTTCCGCCGATCTCGCGCACTCCAACCTGACCCTGTGGAAGGGCAGCAAGTCGGTCGCCGGCAACGATCCGGATGCCAACTATGTCTATTACGGTGTGCGCGAATTCGCGATGACCGCGATCAGCAATGGCTTGGCGCTGCACGGCGGATTTCTGCCCTACGACGCGACCTTCCTGGTGTTCAGCGATTACGCCCGTAACGCCGTGCGCATGAGCGCGCTGATGGGCGCGCACGCCATCCACGTGTACACGCACGACTCCATCGGTCTCGGTGAAGACGGTCCGACCCATCAGCCGGTCGAACACCTCGCCTCGCTGCGCTACATCCCCGACAACGATGTGTGGCGCCCCTGCGATGCGGTCGAATCCGCAGTGGCTTGGCGCGCGGCGATCGAGCGCAAGGATGGCCCGTCGTGCCTGATCTTCTCGCGGCAGAATCTGCAGCATCAGGTACGCGGGGACGCGCAGGTCGCGGACATCCGCCGCGGTGGCTATGTGCTGAAGGACAGCGTCGGCGCTCCGGAATACATCCTGATCGCGACCGGTTCCGAAGTCGGGCTCGCGATGCAGGCGGCAGCGCAGCTCGGCGACGGCGCCCGCGTGGTGTCGATGCCTTCGACGGATGTGTTCGACCGTCAGGACGCCGCGTATCGCGAATCGGTGCTGCCGAATGCCTGCCGCAATCGCATCGCGATCGAAGCCGGCGTGCGCGATTTCTGGCGCAAGTATGTCGGCCTTGATGGCGCGGTGATCGGTATCGACACCTACGGTGCCTCCGCGCCAGCGGAACAGCTGTATCCGCATTTCGGCATCACCGTCGACGCAGCCGTAGCTGCGGCCGGTGCCCACGAATGAACAGAGGCGCCGGGGACGTGGCCGCCCGGAAGACTGCCACCGGGACGCATTGACGATGATTGCGCCCACGTACCGCACCGAGGTCCAGGGCCGGCGTATCGCGGTGTATGACGGTCTGCTGCCCGAGGTGGAGCAACTGAAGCTGTGGGCGGTGCTTACCCGTGCCGGCTATACCCGCACCGAGATCGCGCGTCCCGACACTGCCGAGCACAAGCATTGGGCCACCGAGATCGGGCTGGAGGCGCTGCCAACGATGCCGTTTCTTGCGCCGACGCTCGCCGCACTCGCGGATTTCGAGCCGGAGCGACGCTATCGACCCTATCGCAGTTACGTCAATGTGGCGCACTACGGCGACATGCTCTACACCCATACCGACTGCCATCCTGGTGCCGGGGAGTTGACTGCGTTGTGGTACATCTGCGACCGCTGGGACCACGAATGGGGTGGCGAAACCGTGTTCTTCGACGAGGCCAAGGATGTACGTGCCGCAGTCAGTCCGCGCCCGGGCCGGCTCGTGATCTTCGACGGAGATCTGCTGCATGCCGGGCGCCCGCCGAATCGCAACTGCTACGCGTCGCGCTATACCCTCGCGCTCAAGCTGGAGCGGGAGACGGATTGAGCGTCTTGCGCCCAAGCAAGGTCGCCTGCGCATGGCCAAGGAGGCCTGTATTGAAAGCGAGCCCCCGGTTTCGCGTGTCATGACGCGTCGCCCTGTCTTTCTTTCCACGATCCTGCTGTCACTGATCTTGACGGCCGTGGTTGCGGATGCTGCGGCGATGCCACCCATACCGGCATGCGCGCTGCGCGATGAATCCGGATTCCGATCGAAAAGCCATTGTTCCAGTGCGCACTTGCCCGGTGAGGTCGCCCTCAATCCGCGCGGGTTGCTCACCGAGGATGCTTTGGCAAAGACATTCGATGAACGGATGGAGCATGATGATTTTGCGGGCGCCGAGAGGGTGTTGGCATGTGCTGCAGAGCAGATCGATGCGGAAAGCGATTGGCGCGCGCACTATGCCCTGGTGCGTCGTTATGGCGTGTTCGAGTACAAGCGCAACAATATCGCCATCGCACTCGAGCGCTTCGAATGCGCGCTGCAGATCGCGAAGGAACATGACGAACGGCCGGCAATCGCCAAGCAGTTGAAGAACATCGGCAGCAGCCTGCGTCGTATGGGCAACTATGAGAACGCGCTGGATGCGCTCCTTCGCAGTCTGGAGATACAGCGCGCACTTGGCGATCCGGCGGTCGGGCCCGTTCTCAACAATATCGCCGATGTCTATCGCAAGCTGGGGCGCTCAGACTATGCCGAGCGCTATTACCGGCAGGCGCTCGATGTGTTTCGCGAGAGCGGCGCACCGATCGAACCCATGCATGTTTACGTCAGCCTGAGTGAGCTGGCATTTGCCCGTGGCGACGTGAACGCCGCGACCGGATTGCTCAAAGACGCGCTGCACGACCTGCAGACCCGTGCAGGCGAGGGCGGTCTTCGCTACCAGTTGAGCGTCTATGCCGGCTTGGCGCATATCGCCATCGCCGGAGGTGATGTCCAGCGTGCGCGAGACTACTGTGCCGATGGGCTCGCGTTGGCGGCGGAGCATGCGCTGCCGATCCCCTTGGACCTGCAGTTGGAAACGGCGCGTGCTGATCGTCTCGGCGGTCGGCTGCAACCAGCGATGGTGCGATTGCGAAGTGCGCTGGCTGAACAACAGGAAGGCAGCGCGATGCGGGCAGCGTTGTCGCATGAATTGGCGGCCGTTCTGAAAGAGTCGGGACGGCAGTCTGAAGCGTTCGAGGTACAGGCCCGAGCGACCGAGCTGGAGATGCAGGAGTTGCGCGAACAGAGCGGGCAACGGCTCGCATGGCTGCAGGAGCGATTCAATGCGGCCGAGCGCGAGCGCGAGAACGCATCGCTGCGGGAGCAGAGCCGCCGACGGATGCTGTTGCTGTGGCTCACGATATTGTCTGCGGTCGCGGCACTGTCGATCATGAGTATCGTTTTCGTGCGTCGACAGCAGCGCACACGTCTTGCCGCAGCGGTACGGCAGGCGCGCGATGAAGCCATGCTGGCGCGTTACCGGGACCAGGCGGATGCGCTGGGACAGGATCGCGATCTGCTGCAGGCACTGCTCGACAGTCGAAGCGATGCGCTGTGCCTGCTCGACGCCGACGGTCGCGTGCTTGCCGCAAACCGGGCGGCGTGCGGCTTGATCGATACCAGCCGCGACCTGCTGCTGGAACATCCGCTGGCGACCGTGCTCTCGGATGCGGATGCGCAGGCATTGATGGCAGCGTTGGAAGGCATGGAGGATGCGTCATCACAGACATGCCAGTTCGCGGACATGGCGCAGGCATTACAGGTTGAACTGACGCCTTGGGACGGGGGAGATGGCCTCGTGGTGCTCACGCTGCACGCGGCTCCCGTCGAGGCTGCTTCCGTCGACGATGCCGTCGGGCAGAGGCTCCACGCGCCTGCCGATGAACCTGGAGATCAGGAAGCGGATGCTGCGACGGCGTCAACACAGGGCGAAGACGATCCCCGGGCCGAATTCAGACGCACGCTGGTCGAACTGATGCTGGCGCTGGTCGATACCTGGGAACGCACCACTGGCAGCAATCGGCTTGAACTGGCCGAAAAAAGTCGAATCTGGCGCGTCAATATCGATGACGGCCGCCTGCGTGCACGGGCGATGGAACGTTATCTTTCAGTATCGAAGCTGCCGCAGAATCCGCGCTGGCGGGATGTGTTGCGTTCGGCCTATTTCGTGTTGGCGCAGTGCACGATGGAGCCTGCTGCCCGCCACGATCTGCAGCGCCGCGTGGATGCTGTCCTCGCCTATACCCGGCGCGACGCTCTGGTGTGACATCCCCGGGCGGCATGCGCCCGGGGACGCAAGCCTGAGATGGTCAACGCTGCAATGCCGCAGGCTCTGCGGGGAGTGGCGCCGGCGACACACGGCCCGGAGGGCATGCCACGCACATGCCGGTCAGATTACCGTCCTTGAATCGATATTCATCGTGGTGATCGGCGATGCCGTTGTTGTTCTCATCGCCCGACAGATTGAAATCGCCCGGGGCGACGATGAAGGGCATCGCCGTCTGTGATTCCGTCGTGAGCACCGTCCCCTTTTTCTGCAAAGACCCGCCGCAGTACTCGTGTGCCATCTGATTCGCCCAGAACCAGTCGTCCACGATGCCGCAGCTCTTCGGTGTCTGGCATGTGCTGCCGAGGACGGTGTCGTCCTCGATGTGCTGCATGCGGTAAGCCAGCATCATTTCCGGCGTGAAGCTGAAGTGTTTGGTGATGACCGGAACGACGTTGGGATCTTTGCACCATTGCGTGGAGAGCGTGTCGTGTGCAAACGCGATTGGAGCCAGCAGGCAGAGGCCAAGCACGGGAAAGCAGAGATTCCGCAGCATGTCGAGTCGTCACCATGTGGAGAAGTGGCCCAGTGTAGCGCTGCTGCCGTGCAGGGCTGCACTGTTTACATGGGCACAAAGTGGGTATGAATTGCCTGCAAGTGATTGATTGTATTTTGTTTTCAGGTGTCCCGTGATCCGGCGTGCTTCGCGCAGGCCGCCCGACTTGACGGCACGATGCGCTGGCGAAGGTTGGAGCCGTGTGTGGTTTCTTCCCGGGACGTCCCGGTTTTGTCCCGGTCTCGTGCTGGCCTGCTGCGGACACGGCACCTAGTGTGGACGCACCTGTTCGCATGGACGAGGACGGCAGAGCGGGGAGGATGTCGCTGCCCGGATCACACAGCATCCATGTAGAGGAAATCCAGTCATGAAGAAACTCCAGGTCATCGGCCTCGGTTTGGGCCTTGTGCTCGCGGCTGCGGGCAGCGCCAATGCCGCGCAAGTCGTCGGTAGCGGTGGCGGTTATTTCGGCACCGCCGATTACAGCAACGGTGGCGGTTCGGTCGTCGGTCCCTATTCGAGCTGGGCCGAATGCAATGCCGCACTGCAGGCCGCGATCTACAACAACGTCCACAATTTTGGTTACACGTTGGTGTCGATGCATCCGTGTTCGTATACCCCACCGTTCGCAGGCGTGATGCACGTGGATTACGAATTGCAGGTGGTGTCGAGTTCGCCGATCGAGTCCGTCGGCGTCGGCAAGGTCTTGCTGGGCGAAGTCCAGAAGATCCGCGAAACCCATCATGCCGATGCCTACGATGCGGCTGTCGGTGAGCTGGTCCGGATCGTCGACCCGGGCAAGGACGAAGACTACGACATGGACAAGCGGAAGTAGGCCGGTCGTTGGATTCGCTGTGCAGGGATTACCTGCGCGAAAGATGTCGCTTCCACAATTTCCGATTTATAACAATTTTCAGGAATACTGATGAAGACCCTGCTTGCAACGATCGCTCTCACCGTGTTGTTTGCCGCCACCGCTGGACAGGCCTCTGCCGCCCGGATCGGTGGCCTAGATCCAGTCGGTCCCACGCCTTACATTCCCGGCGTCTGGCGTGCAACCGTGCGTTATATCGATCCGCATCCGAACAAGGACGGGACGTATTCGACCTACAGCTATCTCCAGATCACAGGCGAAACACAGGTGTATTGCGAAAACCAGCTGCAGTCGTTGACCTACAGCGGCGCGTCGGTGGTGACCTGGTGCTGGTTCGACGCTTATTGATGCTTGAAACCGGTTCAATGGATCGATGTCAGGCCGCAAGGACGCGGCCAACCACGGCGGCACCGTTCTCTGCTCTGACGCCGGGTATTGCAGGCGCTGTTGTCAGCGATTGGGCGCCGCTTCTGCGGGCGCGGGGCTGGCGGGTGGCGTGCACACCACGCACACGCCTTTCAAACCCGACTTGAACTTGTATTGATCGTGGTGATCCTTGATGCCGTTCGGGATGCCGTTGGGTCCGGTGTCGCTGTCGAGATTGAATGTAGTGGGATAAGTCACGAAGGGCATCGCCTGCAACGACACCGAGCCCCGGCGCTGACGGTCGGTGCAGGATTCATGGGCGGCTTCGTTGGCCCAGAACCAGTCGTCAACGATGCCGCAGGTCTTGGGGCTATCGCACACGCTGCCCAGGACATGGCCGTCATTGGCGTGCAGTGCGCGATAGTCGGCCAAGGCTTGGGGGGGTAGGTCGAATTGGGCGACGATCGTGGCGGTGGTACCGACAGGACACCATTCGGGCGGTAGGGTGTCGTGGGCGATGGCCGGTGAAGCGGCCAGCAGGCAGAGGCTGAGCGAAAAAGCGAAACCGTTCCGCATGGATGTGTTTCCGTTGCTGGGTGAATGCAGGACAGTCTAAGCGTGACCGGATAATCAATGCGACGAGATTGCGGGGGAGAACCCGGGTATAAATCACGGCAAGTGATTGATTCATCCACGGCTTACTGCGCCGCCAGTGGTTGTTCACCGTTTGGATGCGGCATCGGTCCGAGCGAAAACCGCCGGGGAATTCCCGGATTTTCCCGGTTTCGAACTGGAAAGGATGCCGACGTCTTCCTAACGTGGCGACACCCCGCCGTCCGGCGGCGAATGTCAACAAAACGACAAGGAGATACGTTGTTATGAAAATGATCCAAAGTCTTTCCTTCGGCATTGCGCTGAGTATTGCTTTTGCCGGTATTGCCCGTGCCGAACAGGTCCCGGTTGGGGTGGTGGTCTTCTATGGCTCCGCCGACTATGTGAGTGGCAGTGGGTCGGTGGTGGGACCCTATTCGATGCCGGGTGATTGTCAGGATGCGCTGGAAGATGCCATTACCAATGCCGTGGAAAATCTCGGCGAGCAGCTCAATGTCGTTCACCCATGCATGCCGCGCTGGTCGTTCCGTGGATTGCCGCAGGGTGAGGCTGCACCGTATACGTTGGCTGTCGTCGCAGATACGCCGGAAGAATCGCTGAAAGTGACCCGTATGCTTCTGGAGGAAGTACGTCGCGCGCGTGTCGCGTATCGCGCGGACGAGTACGAAGCTACGCTGCAAGCGATCGCAAAGGCCAGTGCGTCCAAGTAAATACGCTTCAAGGGCCGACGTCGAAGGTCTGTGTCATCGCCCGGCTGCGTTCGCGTGGCCGGGTTTTGCGGACCGATCCTGCAATGAGAGGTTCCGCATCCCATATCTCCAATGCCGATGGATGCCGTGTCATGTCGCCGCTACGACGTTCGGCGTGTTCTGCGGTGTTGAACAGCGTTGCGCCGGCGGGAGATACAGTGCGCTCAGCGCGGTGTCTGATGCCGATTGAAATACCGGTGATGCTTCAGATAGTCGTGATCCATGCCGATCGGGAAATAGGCCTTGCCACCACGGCGGCCGGTCTGCAGACACGGGAGTTCGTGCATCGCATTCGGATTATTGGTGTAGTAGTACGGAATCTTATCCGCGAAGCGGCTGAGGAGTTCCGGGCCGCATTCCTTGCCGTTGTAGCTGTCGTAGCCGAACTTCGGGTCGCCGATATTGAAGTCGTCGACACAGACGATGCCGTATTCGATCAGCTCCAGCTCGCGCTCCAGTGGCCAGTCGTCGTACCAATGCGCATCGAGATAATAGAGCGGACACCGGAATTCGTTGCGATAACGTTCGACGATGACTCGTGAATCCGCTTTTTCGACATGGGTGTGCGGCATGAAGCCCACGCGTCGTTTGGCAAGGTCGACATAACGATCGACGATGTCGCAGCTGATGATGCTGATCGTTGGATACACGCGCGCCAGATATTCGGTGGTATCGCCAGCATTGCAGCCGGTTTCGATGATCGCATCGCAATCGTAACGATCGATCAGGAAATCGAATTCCAATGCCGTCGTGATATCGAAGCCGAAGGGCCCGCCGCCATCGCTCAGTTCCGCTGCGCCGAGTCGCAGGATTTTGTAGAAATTGCGATAGACATTTTCAGCGGACATGGATGACACCGGGTGCGGGCGATGGCGAAGAGTCTAACGGTTCCGACTCGCGAGGCGCCAGAATCGCTGGCGTCATGCTTCACGCAAGGCAAGACGCACCAGCTTCGCATAGAGCTTTTCACTGAAGCCGGATGGCTGCCCGTAACCCATCCGTGCAAGTGCGGTGATGTCTTCCGGTGATGTCGAATCCGACAGGCCAAGCGCCCGCACGACCGTGCGCAGTTTCGCGATACGGGTTGCGGTGTTGTCCTTCAGCCAGGTCAGTGCTTTCGCCAAACGCTGTTCGATCGGAGTGAAGTCGCTGCCCAGCGGGTAGTCGCTCAAGGTGCCATCGCTCCGTAGCGGTGCGAGGGCCAAGCGTAGGCGCTCGGGCGTGTTGCGGTCCGACAGCCTGAATCGGACCTGCGCGTCATAGCGCTTGCTGGCCTCGTTGGCGGCGCTCAGCAACGCGTGCTGGAAGCGGGCATCGGTGATCGCGGCCATTGCCTGCACGCAATCTTCGTCGCACGCGCCATGCAGATCGGCGATGCCATATTCACTGACATACACGTCCCGCAGATGTCGTGGAATGGTGCTGTGCCCATAGTTCCAGAGGATGCTTGATGTCGCCGGTTTTCCCGGAACTTCGCGCGTGGCACGCAGCATCAGTACCGAGCGTGCATTGGGCAGCGCATGCGCCATCGCCACGAAGTTGTACTGTCCACCGACACCCGAGACCACGCGTCCGTCGGCAAGGCCATCGGACACTGCCGAGCCGAGTGCAGTGGCCATCATGCAGGTATTGAAGAAGCGCGCCTCGTGGCGTTGCACGCGTTCGAGACTTTCGCGACCGCCGTAGAGTTCGTTGACCTCGCTGACCCGGCGCATGCCGATGCCGCGTTGTCCTGCTTCGTCGAGGTTCCGCAGCCAGTCGTAGAACTCGTGCGAGCCCAGATAGAAGGCGCCGTGCAGATATTCACCTTCGCGCTCGACGCGCTCACGGTCGGCGTTCGAAGCGCTGCCGTCGTTGATCCGACGCATCAGCGCTTCGTCGTCGACGACCTTGCGCCGCAGGACACCGGTCTGCACCAGTTTGCGGAAGCCTTCGTTGATCATTTCGCTGCAGCCGTACAGGCCATGCTCGAACGGATCGAGCCCGCCGCTCGCGACCACAGCCGGATGTCGTTCGATCTCCGGATCGAGTGCCTGCAAGACCCGGCGGTAGGTGGCGTTGTCGGTATGGCGCAACACCAGCGCGTGGCACAGTGCGTCGGCCAGAGCGCCGATGCCGATCTGCAGGGTGCCGCCATCGCGGACCAACGTGCTTGCATAGAAGCCGATCGCATATTCGGCGTCGGCGACCGGCTGACGTGGCAGCGCGAACAGTTTCGGGTGCGGCCCAGGTGGCGTCAGCACGAGATCGAAGAAATCGGCATCGACTGCGGCGCCATTCTCCAGCCACGGCAGCTCGGGATCGACTTCGGCCACCATCAGCGGCCGTGGCAATCCGCGAGCGAGGATGGCATCGATCGCATCGAAGGTGAGGTCGGTATTCGACGACAGCGACAGCCGCGAGCCATCGGCGTTGGCGGCGACTTTCTGCACGATGCAATTCACGCCACGCTGGGCGATCGCGCGTGCGACATGGGTGTAGTTGAGGCTGGCGTAGCGCGACTGGGCCTGGCGCGACCGCAGCAGCGCGCCGGACTGCAGATAGAACTCTTCGACCTCGATGTTTGCCGGCAAGGCATCGCGCTTCTGCGCATGCACGTACGCGAGGCGCGGGTAGTCGTCGCCGAAATGGCGTGTCACGAACGGTGCCAGAAATCTGCGCTGCAGATCATTGACGGGTGTGGGGGGATCCAGCGACAGCGCGGTGTACAGGTGCAGCTCACGCGATGGATCCTGTTCCAGCCGTGCATACAGGGCGTTGAGCAGCCGGTTCGGTTTGCCGAGTCCCAGCGGCGCGGCCATATGCAGGGGGCCGTCGATGCTGGCGAGGAGCGTCTCGACGGCGTCTTCGATGTGGTCGAGGCGATGGGGCGGCATGGTCGATGTCATGGTCATGGCCACATCATCGCGGAGATTCAAGCGATTCGCCCCCTTTCGAGTCAAAAAAGTGCCCGGCTGAGTCCGCGATCCTGGTTCTGATGTGATCGAGCGGGAGTCTGTGTCCATCGGTCACGAACGCCTTGACACGATCGATTACGCCTGTAATCTAAGAAAAATTACAGATGTAAACGACATGCAGATCAGCGAAGCGGAATCGGTCGTGATGGAAGTCCTGTGGCAGCGCAGCCCGCAGACCTCGGAAGAGGTACTCGCTGCCCTGGGCGAGCGTCAGCAGTGGCAGGAAGCGACGGTGAAGACCCTGCTCAATCGCCTGCTCAACAAGGGGGCGATCGAGGCACAGAAAGATGGGCGTCGTTATCTCTACAGCCCGTTGCTGAAGCGTGAAGACTGGGTGATGGGTGAAAGTGAAAGTCTGCTCTCGCGGCTGTTCGATGGCCGTGTCGCGCCGTTGGTGGCGCATTTCAGCCAGCACCGGAAATTGAGTGCGGCCGATGTCGCCGAATTGCGGCGGTTGATCGACGGCATGGACGGGGAGAAGGAAGATGATGGCGAGCGCTGACATGTTGCAGGGATTGTGGGCTGCGGTGCTTGCGGTATCGGCAGCACTCCTCGTCTTGATGATGCTGCCGAGAATTCTGCGTCGTCATTTCGGTGCTGGTGTGGCCTATGCCGCGTGGTGGCTGCTGCCGGTGGTGTTGATCGCCAGTCAGCTGCCCGGCCTGCACAGCGACGACAGCGCACCCGCAATATCGGCAGCGGAACCGTTGTTCGTGCCGCTGCGGATCGTCGCGCAACCCGTCGCCAACACGCCTGCGGTTGCCTCAGATCACGCCGTGTCGTGGCTGATGGTCTGGCTGGCCGGTGCCACGCTGATGGCACTCTGGCTGGGATGGCAGCAACGCGCCTTCGTCCGCACCTTGGGCCAATTACGTCCATTGCGCGACGACATGTGGAAGGCCGAAGCGAGTCATGGCTTGCCTGCATTGTTGGGCGTCATACGCACCCGGATCGTGCTTCCCGTCGATTTCGATCAACGCTTCGATGATCGCGAACGGCAACTGATGCTTGCGCATGAGCGTTGGCATCGCAGCCGTGGTGACCATTTCGCCAATCTGTGCGTTGCGATCGTCCGCTGCCTGTTCTGGTTCAACCCGCTGGTGCATCTGGCGGCGGCCCGTTTCCGCCACGATCAGGAGCTCGCCTGTGATCAGGCGGTGGTCGAGGCTCATCCGAATTCGCGACGCACGTACGGCGAAGCGATGCTCAAGACCCTCATGGCCGACCGGCAGGCGCCGCTGGGCTGTCACTGGGGGTTCTCCCATCCCTTGAAGGAGAGAGTCATGCAACTTGTCACTCCCACGCCGCACCCTTGGGCGCGGCGGATCGGCGCCGCGCTGGTCGCGACGCTGCTGTCCTGCGCCGCGTTTGCGGTGTGGTCAGCTCAGCCGGCTCGCAGGGTGGCACCCGTCGCCCCGGTGGGCGCCATGTCGACCGTTGCCAATGCAAATGATGACGGCGTGCTTTTCAACCACATCGTGATGAAGGACGGCCAGGAGATCGCACGCCCCAGCGTGTGGGCGCCCTTCGGCCAGAGTGTGGCGATCGAGGTCGACGGTGCGGTCCGCGTGGTGTCGAGGGCCAATCCGCCCCGCAACAATATGTCGACAGTCGAATCCACGTTCTACCGTCGTGTCGATGGCGAATGGGTGGTTGATGGCCTGCGTTCTGGAGACGGCGGAATGATGCGCATGCAGGCCAACTTCGACGCCACGCCATCGTTCGAGAGAACGCTGACAGACGACTCGCATGTCCGTGTCGTCGTGATGCCGCGTGCGGCGAAAGCCCCGCCTCCCCCAGCGCCTCCTATC
The DNA here is from genome assembly GCA_041751895.1 of Lysobacteraceae bacterium. Taxonomy (GTDB): domain Bacteria; phylum Pseudomonadota; class Gammaproteobacteria; order Xanthomonadales; family Xanthomonadaceae; genus Lysobacter_I. Next base: position 14,981 of record JBGSID010000102.1, read on the forward strand.
CCTCCCGCGCCGCCAGCCGCACCGATGGCGCCAAAGGCACCACCGGCCGACGTGAGTGCGGGGACCGTTGCACCAACGCGACCAGCAGAATCACCCAAGGCACCTCAGCCACCCGAAGCACATAAGCCAATGCCCATTCCGCAGCTGGATCAGGCCCGCGTGGTTCAAACGGTGCGTTCGCAAGCCATCAAGGCGGAAGCGGCGCGGGCGGCTGCGATTGAGGCGCAGGCGAATATCGCCAGAAACACTGGAGACGCCGAGGCTGCCCGTGCCGATGTTGCGCGTGCCATTGCTGCGGCGAAAGAGGCGCAGGAAGCGGCGCGGGTTGCGGAATCGGTGGCGACGCTCGTGGACCCGGTGACCGCCGATCGAGTCAATGCACGTCGGGCGGCCATGACCCCTGAGGAGCGCGCTGTTGAGGTCGCGGCGCTTCGTGAGCGTGTCGCCCGCAATCGCGTTAAGGTGCGAGCGCTGTCCGAAGTCCGTGCGTTGGCCGACAAGGATCAAGCCCCTGTGCCTCAAGCAGAGCCGGCAGCCGATGCTGGGCCCGCACCCGACAAGATACCTTGAAGCGCTTGCGCCTTGCCCGTGGACTTGGGAAAGGCGCCAAGCATCAGTTCAATAAGAGTTTTCCCGCCGCGATCAACAACACGAACCCCAGCGCGAGCCGTAACCCGCGTACTGGTAGCCACTTCAAGCCGAACTGCGTCCCGATCAGTGCGCCCACGGCCACCACGCCCATCCACAGCGGCAGCATGGCGGGCAGCGTCTGTTCTGACTGCAGCAGACCGGCGAATGCGGTCAGCGAATTGATCCAGACGAAGGCGACCGAGGTGCCGCTGGCCTCGCGGGTGGGCATCCAGCGCGCAAACAGCAATAACGGGGTGAGGAAGATCGCGCCGCCGGTGCCGGTGAGGCCGGAGAGGGTGCCGATCGCACCTCCGGTCAACAACCCCGGTAGCCATGGGACTTTGCGTCCCGTGCTGGCCGCATCATCGGCTTCCGCACGATTGGCCGAACGGAAGACGCCGATCGCCGCCACCAGCAGGACGCCGCCCAACAGCAGCGAGTAACTTTCTTTCGGCAATTTGAGCTGGGCTGCGAAGAATGCGGCCGGTGCGGATGCCAGCACGAAGGGCAGGATGTTGCGCCAGCGCACGTAGCCGCCGCGCCAGAACCGGAACAGGCCGATACCACCGACTAGCAGATTCAGGGCCAGCGCGGTCGGACGGATCTGCTCCGGGGCCAGACCGACCAGCGCCATCGCCGCGATGTAGCCGCTGGCGCCCGCATGGCCAACCGATGAGTACAGGGTCGCGACCGCCAGAAACATGGCAGCGAGCCACCAGGTGTCTCCGGTCAAGGCGCTCCTCCGGGCTTGAGTGCGTCATTCAGCAGCAGCGCCAGGTGATGCCCGGCGATCCGCAACTGCGCATCGGCAGTGGGCCGCCATTCCTGGAAATACGCCGCTTCGATCTTCGGCCGCAATGGATAGAAACCCTTGCTCAACACGATCCGGCAGGACGCCTCGGCCCAGACGGCCGGGTCTGGACTTCGCCGTGCTTCAACCGGCCGCGGCATGCGCAGCAATTGGTGAAGATGGCGGCGCTCGTTCAAGTGTGCGGATGCGATGACTTCGCTGTCCCACAGCCGGTGCAGATTGCTGCCCTGACCATTGATCTGGAGCTGGACAGTGTTGCCGCCCTTGTCGCTGGCGTAGCCGGCGTGCAGGGGCTGATGCGCGTCGCCGACGAAATGCACGAGGAATTTCAGCGCTTGTGCGCGCACTGCCTCGGGTTGTCCGTGATCGGCGAGCAGGTCGCGCTGGCGGCGGATCGCTTCGATCACGCAGTCACCGGTCGGGCAATGTTTCTCTGCGCGATAGCCGCAGTCGTCTTCGGCCAGATTGACGTAATGCCAACGCGAGGAACGCTTGCCCAGATCAGGATCGCCAGCCACCGGGTGGTCGCGAAGATCATCGGCCCAGTTCGCGACGCCTGCGAGTGTGGGTTCGGCTTCACCGCGCAACAGACGTGCGATTTCGGCGCGGGCTTCCTGAGAGAGTTCTGTGGCGGCGAGTCCCGCGACCAGACGATGCCCTTTAGGCCCCCATGCGTGGGCGGAGACGGGCAGTAGTGCTGCGATCAGCAGGCCGCATGCGATGCGCGATTGCGGACGGGAGAGAAGGGAACGGATCATGCAGAGAGAGTAGCCGACATGATCCGTTCTTGCAGTACAGCTTGTAGCGTGACAGCTTGCAGCGTGTGCTGCGCCAGCCGCACTCAGCGGTTGGCGCGAGCAAGTTCGGTGATCAGAACTTGTAGACGTACGCCGCGCCGTAGACGAGCGGGTCGATGTTCACGGTGCCGAGCTTGGTGCCATTGAGCTTCACGTCGGTGTCGATATCGATCCAACGCGCGTCGATACGGATCGAGCCTTTCTGGCTGAGTTCGAAGTCGATGCCCGCATGCGCGGCGAGACCGAACGAGTTGTCCAGTTCGAGATCATTGCCCGCCAGCGCGCCGCTGGTGCCGGTGCTGAAGAAGCGGGTGTAGTTCACGCCCAGGCCGACGAAGGGCTTCACGGTGCCCTGACCGAAGTGATACTGCACCGAGACGGTCGGCGGCAGGTGCTTGGTCGAGCCGACCTTGCCCAGGCCTGCGATGCTGATGTCGTGCTGGAAGGGCAGCGAAGCGAGCACTTCGATACCGAGGTTGTTGCGGACGAAGTATTCAGCGGTGATCGTCGGGCGAACGTTGCTGCCGACGTCGACGTCCAAGGTGCCGCCAGCGAGGCTGCCATTGTTGGACTTCGGGTTGACCTGATGGACGCCGATGCCGACGGTCCATTCGCCGGCCTGTTGGGCAAAGGCGGGGGTTGCGATGCAGCCGAGCGCGAGAGCGATGGCGAGCGGGGCGAGACGGTGAATCATTGAAATGCCTCCTGGGCAATAAATAGTTGATGGCCGGGGTTGACCGGCAGTATCGGTGCGCCTTTCCCGGCGCGGATTGAGAATGATCAAATTTTTAACAAATGACCAGTACCCATCTCCAACAGCGTGACGCACAGCAAAGTCGGTCGTCGGTGTGCCTGCCGCGCCCGGGCCCCGGCGCGTGGCGGAGTCATCCGCTAAAATGCGGGGCTTACTCATCCTCACCCCCCAGATCAGGAGCGAACCGCCCATGGCGATCAAGGTTGGTATCAACGGTTTTGGCCGCATCGGCCGCAACGTCCTGCGTTCCGCCGTGCAGAACTTCGGCGACGACATCGAGATCGTCGGCATCAACGATCTGCTCGAACCCGACTATCTGGCCTACATGCTCAGCTATGACTCGGTCCACGGCCGCTTCAAGGGCGACGTCTCGGTTGACGGCAACACCCTGATCGTCAACGGCAAGCGCATCCGACTCACCCAGGAGCGCGACCCGGCCAACCTGAAGTGGGACGAAGTCGGTGCCGACATCGTCATCGAGTCCACCGGCCTGTTCCTCGACAAGGTCAGCGCGGGCAAGCACCTCACTGCCGGCGCCAAGAAAGTCATCCTGTCGGCGCCGTCCAAGGACGACACCCCGATGTTCGTCTTCGGCGTGAACCATGAGAAGTACGCCGGCGAAGCCATCGTCTCGAACGCGTCCTGCACCACCAACTGCCTCGCGCCGATCGCCAAGGTCATCAACGACAAGTGGGGTATCAAGCGTGGCCTGATGACCACCGTCCATGCGACCACCGCCACCCAGAAAACCGTCGACGGCCCCAGCAACAAGGACTGGCGCGGCGGTCGCGGCATCCTCGAAAACATCATCCCGTCCAGCACGGGTGCCGCCAAGGCTGTCGGCGTGGTCATCCCCGAGCTCAACAAGAAGCTCACCGGCATGTCGTTCCGCGTGCCGACCTCCGATGTGTCGGTGGTCGACCTCACCTGCGAACTCGACAACCCGGCGACCTACGCCGAAATCTGCGCCGAAATGAAAGCGCAGTCCGAAGGCGCACTGAAGGGCGTGCTTGGCTACACCGAAGACAAGGTGGTCGCCACCGATTTCCGTGGCGACACCCGCACCTCGATTTTCGACGCCGACGCCGGCATCGCCCTCGACAGCACCTTCGTCAAGATCGTCTCGTGGTACGACAACGAATGGGGTTACTCCACCAAGTGCCTGGAAATGGTCAAGGTCATCGCTGCGAAGTAAGCCTTGCGGCTATCGTCGAGTGGTTTCAGGAAAGCGCCTTCGGGCGCTTTCTTGTTGATGGCTTGTCAGCGCGATGGGATCGGCATTAGCTGCATCGCAATGCTCCCCACGACCTGCGGCAAACAAGAAGCGTGCTCCTGCCCTTGTAGGAGCGGCGCAAGCCGCGATGATGCGCCCCAGAAGAGGCTTTCTGACGGAATACAAATGAAGTCAGGGTTCGCAGACATGGTCTGCGAGTTGTCATTCGTACCCAATATTCCGATTTGAGCGCTATCCCCTAAGTCAAGCCTGCTTCTTTTTCGTATTAGGCTAGGTTACTGAAAATCGTCACCACTGATGTCTTCTTCTGCATCATCTTCGGTGATGGGTGGCAATGGTGGGAGAGAGCCGGTAGAAACGACGACCTCTGCAGTGTGCCAATAAGCCTTTCTGCCCTTGTAAACGACCATGCCAAAGCCAACCATTGCGGCATGCCAACCTGCGGGAAATTGATTCATTGCGAATCTTAAAAGAATCTCTGCTTCTCGCTTCACCTCAGTTAGATCAAGCAGAGTGTCGGCAATGGCCTTGGGCAATTTTTGGTATCGGAAGACGAATGGGAGCGTCTTCTTCATCTCCTTGAATAAATCACCTATGGTGACGTTGTTTTTAAGTCCAGTGACAGGAAAGGCCCTGTTGATCGGGTATTCCTTGTCGAAATAGCTGGGCTTTGTTGTGTCGCGGTGTTTTCCCGGATCCTTTGGGCCAAATCCCTTGTTATTCCATAGTCCTTTGTGGTCGTTCTGAAAGAAAGCTATCAGAATATCTTCATTGGCGGCGGTGCTCATGCTCTGGTCAAGCAATAGTGCTTTGAATCCAATCTCGCATAGGTCTAATCGCTCAGAGCCATGTATGCGTCCGGTGAGCTTGTTTAAATGCTGTGCAAGCCGTTCCCGAACGTTCCCGGCCTTCCCTAGGTATACCGGCTCGTTTCTCAGGTGGAGCAAATAGATGCCTTGAGATGAGTTTATTTTATCTTGGAAGGCTTCGAGTTCGGCCAGGGAATCTTCATTGAGGGGTGTGGTTTCTAGTCGTTTCAATTCGTCGACAAGCTGCTTTGACACAGTGTTGAGAAAGTGAAAGTTATAATCACTCCATGCCACGGATTAATGCCTCGTAATTTTTAGTTTATTGGCAACGCTGCTGGCCACGACCTTGGCAAGATCCACCGGAACTGCGTTTCCAAGCTGACGCATGGCCTCGCTCCACGCCCCTTGGAAGCGCCAAGAGTCGGGGAAGGTCTGGATCCGAGCGGCCTCTCGGATAGTAAGATAGCGATAACGACCTGTGCCGAAATCAATCATATTTTCACCGCCAGGAACGCCATGGCCGCCAGCCTTCAATGTTTTTGACGGTCCATCAATCGGGCTGCCAGTGTGGCCTGTATAGGGGCGAGCACCGGTTTGAAGCCGGTGGTTAAATATGCCTTCTTTGTGGTCATGGCCTGTGAATGGTTCTGGCAAATCATGAATAGATTGTCTGATTGTTTTCCAAGGTAAGCTTTCCGGCGCCGGTTGCTTTCTTAATGAAATAAGCCGCCGAGCGACTCCTTGAGGCACCTCGGCTTTTTTGCCCATATCGAAAGCTCGCCAATAGTCTCCGCTCACCCATTGGTCATGCAGCAAGCGCTCTTGTGAGTGCGTAGCGGCAGGAAAGCTCCAGTTTGCATCGATGTCGCTACGGAATCCCACGATAAAGAGCCGCTCTCTACATTGGGGAACGCCGTAATCAGCTGCATTCAATACGTCGAATAAGACATTGTAAGACAAGCCTGACTTGCGAGGACTGGAGGTGTGATGCTGCTGTAGTCGGGATAGATGGCTCTCCCACTCCTCTCGCTTCTTCCGGGCTAGGCCGGGGTATGTCAACTGCAAAACCGTGTAATGGAGATAAAGAGCGAACGACTTGCGGGTGAGCCCGCGAACGTTTTCCATGATGAAGGCGCGTGGTTGCGCTTCCCGGACTGCTCGAATGAACTGCGGAATCATGTCGCGCTGATCCTCCATGCCGCGATGCTTGCCTGCCAGTGAGAATGGCTGGCAAGGCGGTCCACCGGCGACTAAGTCAATTCCCTTGAATTCCACAAAGCTGAAGTCACGTACGTCCCCCTCGTTTACCTTGCCGCGCCAGCGAGTCAACCCCTTGACGGTAGCTTCTTGAGCATTGGTGCGAAGAGTCTCGCAGGCGTCGGAATTCCACTCGAACAAGCCCTTGTGATGGAAGCCGGTCAGGTGGGTTGCCAACCCTAAACCTCCCGCACCAGTGAATAACTCGATGGAGTGAGGGTTAGTCTTTAGGTCAGTGGGCATCGTCATGAGCATGAAAAGTTAATAAGGCGCAACAAAAGATATTTCCATTTCATCGTCTCATTTCTAGAGACAAAGGCAAGCAAATAGGGAAGACAGAGTCATTGGCTGCCTCATTGACCCAGCTCCATGGTTGAGATGGTCAGGCTGGGGACACAGCGCCCACCCTACGAAAAGCGAACGGCTTTCTGGCCTGAAGCACATGACTCCCGGCAGCCTTCATAACGCCCAGAACCTCACTGTCGACGCTCAGAACACCGCCGCCGAGCCTCAAAGCCTCACCGTCGGAGCTCCAAGCCTCACCGTTGATGAAAAAAGCATCACGGCCGGGGTTCCACATCTCCGCGCGTGAGGCTCTGAGCGCCAGCGATGGTGAAAATTTCATCATCGTTGAGGTTCCGGAGCTCCGACGGCGGAGTTCTGATCTCCGTCGTTGGTGAAATTTTGATCATCGTCGGAGTTCGGGAGCTCCGCGCATGAGGTTAATCGCCTCATGCGTGGTGAAAATTTCATCAGCGGGGGTGTTTTGGGACGGCGGGGTGAGGGTTGTCGCGCGAGGGTTTGCCCCTTCCGGCCTTCGGCCACCTTCTCCCCGCGATGCGGGGAGAAGGGAGGTGTTGGGGCTGTCGGACGTGGCAGGTGTCTGGGAAAACAGGGTGTGGCAGGTGCCCAGGAAGACCGTGTGTGGCAGATGTCTCGGAAGACACGATGTGGCAGGTATCCGGGATGACAGGGTGACGCTGTTGTCTGCGGGAGCGGGTGCGCAGATCAGGCGCCGGCCATCACGGGATCGGCAGCGTCAGGCTCACCCAGAGGCCGCCGCCTTCGCGGTTCTGCAGGGCGATGCGGCCGCCGTGCGCTTCGATGATGTCGCGGGTGAGGGCGAGGCCGAGGCCGGTGCCATGACGCTTGGTCGAATAGAACGGCAGCAGCGCCTGGGCCAGCACGGCTTCGCTCATGCCGGTGCCGCGATCCAGGATGTCGATCCGCCACTGTTCCGGCAGCTTGCGCAGCGAGAGCTGTACTTCGTCGGCAGGTGAGCCTGATTCGTGCGCGTTCTTGACCAGATTCAACAGTGACTGTTCCATCTGCGCTGCGTCCACATGCACGAGGCCATCGCCGTGTTGCCCGTTCCAGGCGAATTCGACCTGACTGCGCAACTGTGCGAGGAACCGGTCCCATTCCACGGGTTCCAGTCGTGGTGCCGGCAGTTTCGCGAAACGCGCGTAGTCGCGGATGAAGCCTTCGAGGTGGCGTGCGCGTTCTTCGATGGTCGCGAGTGCGGTCGGCAGGCGTTCGAGTTGGCCGCGCTTGAGCAATTCGGCGCTGGAGTGCGCCAGTGATGCGATCGGCGCCAGTGAATTATTGAGCTCATGGCTGATCACCCGGATGACTTTCTTCCACGTCTGCACTTCCTGCCGGCGCAGTTCGGCGGTGAGCAGGCGTAGCAGGATCAGTTCGTGGCGGCGGCCGTTGAGGCGGAAGGCGCGACGCGAGAGATGGAAGATGTCTTCGTTGTCCTCGTCGCCGACGGCGAAGATGCCGTCGCCGCCGCGTTCGAATGCATCGCGCAGCGCCTGTGGCGTTTGCGCGATGAGTTCGGGAAATGATCGTCCTTCCATTCGGCGGCCCTCGCCCAGCAGTTTGCGCGCGGCCAGATTGCCGAGCACGATCCGCTGCGATTCGTCGACGAGGGTCATCGCCACCGGGGTGTTCTGGACCATGGTGTCGAGCAGCAGTTCGCGCTGCACCAGCGACACGCGCTGTTCGCGCAAGGCATCGCCCAGTGCGTTGTGCGCGTTGACCAGTTCGACCAGATCGCTGTATTTGTCCCAGGCGATGCCGAAACTGAAATCGCCGTCGCGATAGCTCGCCACCGTGCCGGCGAGGGCGCGGAAGAGGGCGCGCAGCGGCGACATGGTGCGCCAGATGATGGTGGCTGCAAGGATGCCGACGAGCGATGCCGCGACCGCACCGGCGGCCCATGCCGGCATCCATTGCGTCAGCAGCGCAGTCGAGGCGGCGGCCAGTACCACGCACAGCGTTGCCTGCACCATGAGTCGGATCGCCAGCGGCAGGGCGCGCAGGAGGTGCATGCGGGTCGGCAGCGTCAGTCGCGCTTGATGCCG
>JBGSID010000103.1:0-46334 GCA_041751895.1 Lysobacteraceae bacterium
ACCGTGGTCCGAGTTGGCGCGGTCCATGCAGGGGCCGCTGTTGATGCCGGGCGCGCCGGAGTTCGCGGCGAAGGCGCGGCCGTGGGCGCTGCAATACGCGTCGACGCTGCCGCAGGGCATCGCGCAATGCGCGGGTGAGGCGGACGTACAGACGTGCCTGCAATGGGCGCAGGCGAACCGGGTGCCGTTGGTCGCGCGCAGTGGCGGGCATTCGTATGCCGGCAATTCAACGACGACTGGCTTGATGGTCGATGTGTCGCCGATGAATGGTGTCGAGATCAATGCCGCGACCGGCATCGCCGTGGTGGGTGGTGGTGCGCGCAACAAGAACGTCTATGCCGCGTGCAGGCCGTACAGCCGCGCAGTCACGCACGGGCGCTGCAAGGATGTCGGTGTGGCCGGGTTGGTGCTGGGCGGCGGCATCGGCTTCAACATGCGGGCGCAGGGCCTGACCTGCGACCAGTTGGTGGAAACCCGGGTGGTGTTGGCCGATGGGCGGGCGCTTACCTGCAACCGCAACGAGAACACCGAGTTGTTCTGGGCTTGTCGTGGCGCGGGCGGCGGCAACTATGGCATCCACACATCTTTCACCTTCCAGACCTTTCCCGTCAGCACGTTGACGGTGTTCGAGATGTCTTGGACGGAGCGACTCGCCGACGTGTTCGCCGCGCTGCAGGCGGTTGCACTGGCCGCGCCGGAGACCCTGGGCATGAAGCTGAGCGTGGTTGCGCGGGCCGGTGCGCAAGGGCTCAAGTTGTCGATTCTCGGGCAGTTTGTCGGCCCGAAAGAAGCCTTGTTGGCGTTGTTCGCGCCGGTGCTCGCGCGCTATCGCCCGATCGCCTCGACGGTCGAATCACTGCCGTACTGGGATGCGCAGGAATTCCTCTCGGAAGATGGCGCGCCAGAGTATTCGCATGAACGCTCGCGTTTCGCGAAAGGCGCGCTCTCTGGCGAGGCGATCGAGATGATCCTCGCGAACCTGTCCATCTGGCCGGGCACCACGGTGGCCGGCACCTGGAAGTTCTTCCTGATGGGCGGAAAGATCAACGACCGATCGCCGACCGAGATGGCCTTCGTCCATCGCGGCTATTCGATGATTTCGAGCGTGGAACTGGAGTGGACGGCATCGGATTCCGCCGAGGTGCTGGCGAAGAACCAGCAATGGCTGACGCGGTTCCACGACCGGATGGAGCGCTACACGTCGTCGTATTGCTACCAGAACTTCATCGACCCGAGCCAGCGCGACTACCTGCACGCCTACTACGGCGAGAACCTGCCGCGACTGCAGGCGGCCAAGCGCAAGTACGACCCGACCGACGTGTTCCGTTATCCGCAGTCGATTCCGGTGTAGTGCGCTGGTGACAGGGGGCCGGAGGGTGTGGAGAGCTGGATGAAGAAACGCTGGGGCAGAGAACAATGTTGTTTCAAATCAACATGTTCTGCCCCGGTGGTCGCCCTTGCCGCAGAAAGGAGGTCTCAGGACGTCGCAGCGGGCGGTTTGGGTTGGCTGGTGGCTGTGGGTGCGGTGGGTTCGGCGGGTTCCGAAGCGCGTTTGGCGGCTTCGCGAGCTTCGCGCTTGCGGGCGTCTTTCTCGTCCTGCTGCTTTTTCTTCGCGATTTCCCGCTGCCGTTTGTCGAACGAATAATTGGGCTTGGCCAAGTGAACAACACTCCTGATCTGGAAAGTCAGTGTAAGCCCGCGCGTGCAGCGAGACAAACCGGCTGTCAGGCAGCCAGTGCGCCGTTGTGCGGGCGGGCCGAAAAAAAGTGGCCAGGGAGTGCCGGTATCACGTTGATCTCATGTTGAGCAGATCGCCGTTGTTGGCGGTGGAGCCGCTGAATGATCGGCGTATGCTGCGCTTTCTTCACAAGCCAGGGAGTGCTGCAGATGGATGTCAAACTCAATTTCATCAATCGTTCGAACGATACCAACAATGCGCAAGTCGTGATTTTCCAGAAGAATGTCGAGACGGGTTTTGATGAGTTGGCGGTTGCCTGGAAGGTCATCCAGTATTGCGGGCGGGGCGACCATCATCCCTTTGTTTTTCCGATGGAAATGTCCATCGCCGCAAGCGACAGCTATGGCAATTACACGCCGCAGATGTCTGCGATGAATGGGCAGTTGTTCCACATGACGCTGACCAGTTCCGGCAATGTCCTGTCGCTTGCGGGAGCGGGAAAGAGCCCGCATGAAGTGGCGTGTCGCAATGATTTGCTGAGGGGTGTGATCTCGGTCGGTATCTATAAGGACGGTAAATTGCTGGCGCAGAAGAGCCCTGTCGCGCCCGGACAGGAGGCTGTCTTTTCGTTCAAGCCGACACTCTTCATCGGCGTCGCCTCGCAGGCAGTTCAAGGGAAAGTCATGGATTCCGCGATCATGTCCAGCGTGAACACCGAAATCAGCCTGTTGGGGATCAGCAGTGCGGATATCGTGATGACGGGCGGTGGCACGGGTGCGAACGCGACGCCTTTCGTGTTCGAACTTGAGAACGTCGTGTATGCCTGAGTTGTGCGGCGGGGAGATGTTGCTTGCAGCACCTCCACGGGGGCAGGCCGAATGAGCGGTCTGAAGAATGTCCGGCGCCGTTATGACGACGCACTGAGCCGGATCGACTGGAAGGCATTGGAGCGCCTGCTCGCGGTGTACTACCGTGATGTCGGCTGGTGGGTGGAGCATGTCGGTACCGGCGGCACCGGCGCCAGATTCGATGGCGGTGTCGATCTTCGGCTGCGCCGCGATGCCGAGGTCGTGCTGGTGCAGTGCAAACACTGGAACGCGAAGCAGGTACCGCACAATGCGGTGCACGAGTTGATCGGCATCATGATCAACGAAAGTGCGACGGGCGCGATTCTGGTCAGCAGCGGTGAGTTCACGCGGGCGGCCATCGAAGCCGCGCAGCGGCAGGGTCATGTGAAGCTGATCGATGGCGAGACACTGCGCACGATGCTTGGCGCAATGCCCGAATCACTGGAGCCGACGGATCCGGTCGTCGCTGCGGTTTCGCCAAGACGGACGGCAGCGCGCACGATTCCCATACACCCGCGAACGAACCCGTTGTGGCAGTGGCTGACGGTGATTGCGGCGCTCGGGTTTTTCCTGATCATCTACGCGATTCTCGTACGTACCGCAGACACTGCCGAACCGCCGCCCGAGACCGCGCCAGACTCGGCACGCGGGCCGACGCTGCAGCCGACGATTACCATCGGCGAACCGGCACCGGTTTATGTGGAGCGTGCGGTGCCGCCGCGCCCCCTACCTCCACCGCCGACCGACGCCGAAATACGGGAGTCGCAGAGGAAAGCGGATGAGGCGATGCGGTTGATCGAACAGACGACGCCGGAGATGTGAGTCGTGATGTAGTCGTGAAGTAAGCAGTGCAGTAAGCCGTGCAGCGCGATATGCATGGTGTGTGCTGTCGATACATCACGATTCCCGTTGTCTGAGCCGACATGCGTGGATCGGCTGTCGTAACATGTCGCTGTGCCGCAGGGGGCGGTGTGGAGTGTCAACATGAATCGGAATCTGTATGCGGCTTTGGGCGTGTCATGTCTGCTGATGGCATGCACAAACGCCAGCGATCCGCCGGCACGCAAGCCGCAGCAGGCGGGGCGGCCGATGAATTCGGCGGAGATCGCCGCACGGGTGATGGTCGTCCAGGCAGCAGCGGTGGTTGGCGACCAGCGAGCGATCGAAGACAACCTGCATGTGATGAACGAGGATTTTCGCAAGTCGATCAAATTGGCGGATCCCGCCCGCAGTGTCGATCGTGAATCGGCGCGGATGGCAGCGAAACGCGTGGATGGCGTGCGCTCGGTCGCCTGGATTGATCGCGAAAATCTGTTCGTCATCGTGTCGAGGAACGATGCTCGCAGCTACGACACCATCGACGCGATCTGCCTGCAGTTGGAGCCGTTGGGCGATACGTTGGGCGTTGTGGTCAATCTGCAGAGCGGTGCGGCCATCAATGGCGACGACCTGGAAATTCTCAGCCGTAACTGCCAGCTCGCTCCGGGCGACCGGGCCCTGTTGCAGACAAAGCGGCAGATCGACGTGATTCCGGGCGAGATCCGTGCCCAACATCGCGCGAACAACTACGCACCCGGCGCGAACGAACTTGCCGAATGGAAACGCAGGAATGCCGAGTCGATGCGGGCCATCGAAGCCACTACGCCGGAGATGTGATGCGCATTCGAATGCAGGTCGAGAATTGCTGATCCGTAGTGAGGGTTATGGACGATGTCGTCCGATGTCCGTCACTGCGTCATGTATCCCGACTCTGGCGTCGTTACGCATTTGAGCGACAATGGTGCACCTCCCCATAATCCGATGATGCGATGAAGACCCCCAAGGGCTTGCAGCCTTTGATCGATGACGGCGTGATCGACGCTGTCCTGCGCCCGCTGAAAAGCGGCAAGGAAGCGTCTGTGTATGTGGTGCGCGTGGGCGACGAGATCCGCTGCGCGAAGGTCTACAAGGACATGGCGCAGCGCAGCTTCCAGGCGCGGGTGCAGTACCAGGAAGGCCGGAAAGTGCGCGGCAGCCGCCAGGCGCGTGCGATCGGCAAGGCCTCCAAGTTCGGCCGCAAAGAGCAGGAAGAAGCCTGGAAGCATGCCGAAGTCGACGCGCTGTTCGCGCTGGCTGAGGCCGGCGTGCATGTGCCGCGTGCCTACGGCTACTTCCATGGTGTGCTGGTGATGGATCTGGTCACCGACGCGGACGGCCATAGCGCGCCGCGTCTGGGCGAGGTGGAATTGACGGAAGAGGAAGCCCGTGCGTATCACGCGCGCTTGATCGGAGATGTCGTGCGCATGCTGTGCGTCGGCCTGATCCATGGCGACCTGTCGGAATACAACGTGCTGGCGACCCCGGATGGCCCGGTGATCATCGATTTTCCGCAGGTGGTCAGCGCTGCGGGCAACAACGAGGCGCGGACGATGCTGCTGCGCGACGTACACAACCTGCGCGATGCGTTGGGCCGCTTCGCACCCGAGCTGCTGCAGACCCATTACGGCGAGGAGATGTGGGCGCTGTACGAAAAGGGCGATCTGCTCCCCGATACCGTGCTCACCGGCAAGTTCGTGTTCGACACCCGCCGTGTCGATGTGGCTGCGGTGCGGATGTCGATCGAGGACGCGCGTCAGGAAGCGCTCATCCGCGAGCAGGGCCGCCAGGAAGCCGCCGAGCAGGATTGAGGCGATGGATGGATGTATGGCGGGCAGGCGTGGCGACTACTTTGCCTTCGCCATGCAGCGGTTGTAGCGCTGGTTGACCCGCGTGGCGAACCATTCGGTGGTGAGCTTGCGGGTGATCTTGGGGCTGTGCAGGCGGATGCGGGGCAGGGTGGCGCGCGGCAGCGGCTTGCCGTTGCGCTGGTCGGCGATGGCGAAAACCCGGGTGTAGAGCTCGCTGCGTTCGAAACTGCTGAGATGGGCCTTCGCCAGTGCGCGATGGATTTCGCCGGGCGTCATGCCGAGCGTGTCCGCCATCGTGAGCACCGCTGTTTCGGTGGCGCTGATCTTGCTGCCGTCGTCGGCTTTCCGGTAGCGGACCAGATCGCCGTCGAGGTCCAATGGTTTGCCGGTAACCACCGCCACCGCGTTCTGGAATGCGGCATTGCGGCTGGCATGGCGGCCGGCGTTGAAGTCGGCGAAACGGAACAACGGCTTGTCGTACGACGCCGGATAGCCGAGCAGATGGGCAATGCCGAAATACATGCCGCCGCGACGGGTGAAGATTTCATGGCGGATCGAGCCGTCCACCGCATATGGATACGGGCGTTCCTTGGCGTGGGCTTCGGCGAACGCGACGCTGACCTGCATCGGCCCGCCGGTATGCACCGGGTTCGCGCGGGCGAGCATGCGCTTGCCCAGCGGCACCCGCGAGATCATTTCCTCGAAGATGTCGCTCAATTCCTTCTCGGTACGCACCGCACCGATTCGCGAGTCCCAGGTCTCGCCATTGGGCGACTTCATCTGCAGGGCGGCGCGCACCGCGAACGCGGGCACCTTGTAGCGTGCGGCGCGATTCTCGATCTCGGTGCGCGCGATCTTGCCCAGCCCCGGCACGGCCGGATTGGCGCTGAACGTCGATTCCTGTTCAGTGACCGCCAGCACCGAGCACAGATTTTCCGGGGTGGGCGCGATCTCCAGCGCGGCGAATGCGGCCTGGATGTCTGTGGCCCAACCGGGGCGATCCTGCACCGAGGCGGGGATCAAGCGCCTGAGTTGCGCGCGAACCTGCTCAGGCGTCGGCGGTGATGGGCCGTTGTTGAAGCAGCCGCCGAGGAAGACGACGAACAGGAGTAGCCCGACGGTGGGGGCGGCTCGCCAGCGGCGGCGTCTGGTGGATTCGATCATGCGCGGGACTGTAACCCGGCATCGGGCGTTTGGCGTCGATCGCGACCAGGGTCACCACGATGGCGACTCCCGGCCCCCTTTGTGTTCATCTCGCGTGGCGCGGCAGGCGCCGACGCGGTTTGAGCCCAGCGTCGCGTTGCGGCAGCGGATCGATGCGAATCTGCGCCGAAGATTGCGGCCACAGCCGGCGCCCGGCGCTCCCGAACGGATGATGCCGCACTACAGCCTGAGTATTCTGCAACACTGAAAATGCTGCGTTTAAGCGTGATCTTTGAGCATTTCATTGCGAGGCGATTCATTGCGAGGCGATGGATGGCTCGCTACGCGTTCTATCGTCTCGACGATGCTTCAACTGCAGTGGCGGGTTCCGGGCCGCATCATCGGCATCAGCAGATATCAGCGATGCTCAGATTGATCGTCCACGCTGACCGCCCGCGAAAGCCGGTCGTTTACATCGCGCCACTCCTCGTCTGACGGTGGGCGTTCGAGCCAGATTGCGTTCGCGCCGATCTGGTCGAGCGCGTGCAGCGCGTCGTACATGGCACGCGCGAATCCGGGTTTGTCCGCAGGTAGACGCAGCGTGCGCATGACGCCAGGCGATGCTGGCAGATCATCGCTGGTGTGGGCGAGGGCGATGCGGGCGTCGCCTGGCAACCGGGGCAGGCGCGTGCGCAGCGCGGCGGTATCGACCAGAGACAGCGGTGTGTGCGGCTGATAGTGCACGGCAATGTTGCCGGGCACGGCGACATCGTGATGTTCCGGGAATTCGACCGCGACGCCCAGAACATCACTGAGTTGTCGGCGTGTGATCGGCCCGGCACGGACGATTCGCGGCACGTCGCCGGTGAGATCCACGATGGTGGATTCCAGCCCGACGCTGCAGGGGCCGCCGTCGAGAACCGCGTCGATGCGTCCGCCAAGACCTTCGAAGACCTGATCGGCGGTCGTGGGGCTGAGTCGCTGATAGGGGTTGGCCGAAGGCGCGGCCAGCCCGCCGTCGAGTCTGGTGAGGATGTCCAGCAGTACCGGGTGTGCAGGTACGCGCAGCCCGATGGTGGGTCGCCCACCGGTGACTTCCGGAGCCACGGCCTCGGCTTTGTGCAGCAACAGCGTGAGCGGGCCGGGCCAGAACGCGTCGGCCAGCCGCCATGCGCTGTCGGGAATCTCCCGCGCCCAGAGCGGGAGTCTGTCCGCTGCCGCCAGATGGACGATCAGCGGATGATTCGCAGGGCGTTGTTTTGCTTCGAAAATGCCGCGAACGGCCTCGGCATTGCCGGCATCGGCGGCCAGACCGTAGACGGTTTCGGTGGGCACGGCCACGAGCCGGCCCGCCCGCAGCAGGCGGACGGCCTCATCGATGTCTTCGGGGCGTGTGGCGTCGAGCCGCCGGGTGTCGAGCGTTTCTGGCATCGCGGCAGGGTAGCAAAGCGGCGGGTCAGCAGCAGCGCCTGACAGGCGAAGTGCCTCCGGAAGCGCCTACAATCGCCGATCTTTCCCGTCAGGTATCGGCATGTCGCCCAAAGCCACAGTGATCAAGGTCGAACTGCAGGTCAGTGACATGGACCGGCACTACTACGCCCAGCACAATCTCACGCTCGCGCAGCACCCGTCAGAAACCGATGCGCGGCTGATGGTCCGTTTGCTGGCATTCGCGCTGTACGCCGACGAACGTCTGGAGTTCGGTCGCGGCCTGAGCGACGACAGCGAGCCCGACCTCTGGCAGCGCGACTACACCGACGAGATCCTGCTCTGGATCGATCTGGGGCAGCCAGACGAAAGCCGTGTCCGCAAAGCCTGCGCGCGCTCGAAGCATGTGGTGGTCGTGAATTACGGTGGTCAGGCCTCGGATGTCTGGTGGAGCAAGAACGCCTCCGGATTCACCCGCTTCGACAATCTGACCGTGATCGATCTTGACCCGCAGGCGATCGATGCGATCGTCGGCCACGTCCAGCGCAGCATGCGCTTGACCGCGATGATCCAGGACACCGAGTTGCAGCTCATGAGCGACAACCTGAACGTGGCGCTGACGCCACGGGTACGGAAAGCCGCGACGCGCTGAGTCGCAATCGATTCGCGCCTTATTCAATGCGGCCTGCAATGCGGCCTGGATTTTGGCTGCGCCGGTGCGCGGCGATATGATGCCGTTGTCCGCAAACAGCGGTCATTGAACATCGCTCATTGAACATCAGTCATTGCGATTTCGGAGAGGGTCATGGCAACAGGTTGGGCAGGCGACGGTGCGGTGCAGGACCAGATCGATGCCACCGTCAAAGACGGTATCCAGCGCGTGCGCAGCCGCTTGCCGCAGGGCCCTGGACTGCTGCACTGCGAAGACTGTGATGCGGAGATTCCCGAGGCGCGGCGCAAGGCTGTTCCCGGTGTGCGTCTCTGCGTGAATTGCCAGGAGACGCATGATCGTGAAGCGGACGGGCATGCCGGCTACAACCGCCGTGGCAGCAAGGACAGCCAGCTACGCTGAATGCGGGATTCTCGTCCGCGCATGAACTTCTCAGCCGCCTGTCGGCAGCTGTTGTGATCGATATCACGGGATGCTCCACAAGACGGCCGGTCTCTGGCCGTTGCGCCTGTTGTGGTGCGTTCGAGTCAGTGACGGTCGACGATCGTCAGGCGATTCATTGAAAGGAGCGCCCACCCGACAGCACGCATGAGTCAGGCAGTCGCCTGCGCAAGGAAGGGCCACTCCGTGGATCGCCTCCATGGAACTCCGATCAAAAGGAAGGAATGTATGAACGCATACAGAAGAACAGCATTGACGCTCGCATGTCTGTCGCTGGTTCCCGCAGCGATTCCGCTCACCGCGTTGGCATCGAACTGGGAAATGACCTCCGGTCTGGCCACCCAGCGCGAGGTGCATCGTGGCACGAAAGAAGTCCGTTATTGCACGAGTCCCGGCGGCTCGATCAGCGTCGGCACCGCGACGCCTGCAGGCCCCAACACCAACGCTTTGGCCGAACGCTTGAACGTGTCTTCGGGGCAGGTCTTCCGCTTCGAGTACGACACGGCCGGCCTGCCCGAACAGGCGGCGCAAGTCGCCGAATTCCGCGACGGCAGTGGTTTTGCGGTGGTCGGCAGCATCGATCCCACCAGCACGGCGACACCCGCCTCTCGCTTCACCATCACCAAGATCAGCTGCAATGGCGTGCCGATCTGGCGCTTCTATTACGGCGATACCACCGACTACAACACCGGTTTTGACATCCTGCAGACCACGTCGGGCACGCCTGCGACATCGACCAATCCGGGCGATCTGGTTGCTTTGGGCAAGTACTACAAACCCGCAGTGGCAGGTGCCGCTGCGGTGTATCGCCCCAGGATCGTGCGCACGACGGCCACAGGTACGCTGATCTGGGCTCGCGACTATCAGGCTGCGATTGCCGGCGATTTCGAGCTCCAGGCGATCACGGAGCTCGTACCGGTAGCACCGAGCACGACCGGTGATCTGGTGGCGGTGGGCCGCATCGGCAACGAAACGGCGGTGCTGCAGGTCAATGGCAACAACGGTGCAGTGGTGTGTACTGCCCGCACGCGTGGCTTGGGAATCGCCCAATACCACGACGTGGTCGCAGTGAAGACAACCGCCGGCACCCCGGAATATCTCACTGTCGGTGAAACCAATGTCGTCGGCGCGGCGACGCAGATCTATCTCTCGCGCTTCGTGCCGAATTGCCTCCTGCGTGTGCATGCGCACTGGGGTGCGACGATTGACCGGGAAATCGGTTGGGGAACGGATCTCACGCTTGCGAGCACTTATTCCGGCGCGCCATCGGGCGTGATGATGGTCGGCGGCGAGGTCAACGGTAATACATCCACCGGTTTCAGCCAGGATGCCTTCATGCACTTGGCGGATCCGCAGACACTATTGCCCTACGTGCTGCCCACTGGCGTACCGGTCATCGGCAAACGTTACGGGACACAAGGCGCGCAGGCCGAGAGAGCGCTCTCGATTTCAGCCGCGAACAAGGGCGCATATTTTGGAGGATCCTCATCGACAGACTGGTGGGCGAACGGCGATCCGTTGCATGCATTGACCGTGCGTCCTGAATTCAACGACTTCAAGACGGTGTGCTCGGTGGATTGGAATCCGCCAGCAGCGAACATGTCGCTCGTGAGCAGTAATTTCGCGGTGACGATCATCGGTAAGACATTCAATCAGATGCAGGTGCCGACGTTGAAAGCCGTCGATGCGCAGCGTCCATGCTGCACGGTTGTGCCGTAAACGTATCGCGCGAGCAGCGAGCAGCGAGCAGATCGGGGTGGCGTGTCTCCGCCCCGATCTGCCGCCTTCAATCCCGCCGCATCCACCACAGGAACAGTGCCAGCAACGCGGCAAGGACGAAGGCGACTTTCATCACGGTGCCGGATCGTGTTTTCTGGCCGGGCAGGGCATCCCGATCGTATTCGCCGTAGAACAGGCGGGCGCGGATCGCCTTGGGGTCCAGGTTCTTGCGATCCTGCAGCGCCAATCGCACTTCGACATAGGTCTTGTCCGGAAACGTGTAGGCGTGGGATTCGCGCCCGACCCACACTGCCTGCGGTTTACCGTCGACAGTCGCGACGCTTTCCCCCATGTATGGGCTGCGGATGCCGATGACACCGAGCGTGATCGGAATCGCACAGGGCTCGCGCGCCTCGGGGCATTCGATGCCGACGTCGATCAGGGCATCGCCTTCCACATCGTCGCCCGGGCGGGTTGCCGCATAGTCGACGAGTAGTGTGACCGGGCCTTTGCTCGCGTCATAAGCGAAGTGGCCGGCTTCGAGTCGACTGAAGTCTTTGGCCTGTGCCTGGATCTCCGAGCCGGTCCAGGTGGTGTCGGCAAGTATCTCCAGCGGTGTTTCGGGATCTTTGCTTTCTAGCGGCATCGGCAATGCGTTCGATTGCGCGAATCCGGTTGCCGGCAATGCCAGCAGCAGGCCGAGGAAGAGGAGCATGGGGCGGGTACTGCGGAGGTTCATGGCGTCTCGTCGTTGTCTGTTGTGGCTTGTGGTGTGCGTCGTGTGGAAGATGGATTATTCAATCAGCCGCCATCCGCCGGGGCCGTCGAACATCGTGACCTGCGTGTCGATGCTTTCCTGCTCTTCTTTCACCGGCGGGAAGCTTGCGGTGTAGGTGACATCGCAGACGTAGACGCGATCGCCGCCGGTGCAATGATGCTTGCTGACCGTATGCAGTCGAATATCGAATCGGAGATTCTG
Organism: Lysobacteraceae bacterium; assembly: GCA_041751895.1. GTDB lineage: Bacteria > Pseudomonadota > Gammaproteobacteria > Xanthomonadales > Xanthomonadaceae > Lysobacter_I. The sequence continues at coordinate 11,573 of JBGSID010000103.1, forward strand.
GAACGCGCCTGCGGAGCCCAGATTGATCTTCACACCGCCACGGTCGTTGTCATGTTCGATACGTTCGCGGATCGCGGCTTCCAGGTCCCGCTGGCCGGGTTCGTGATTGTCGGCGCCGCACGCGACCAGCGCGCACAGTAGTGGCAGCAGGACAGCTACCCCAGGTCTTTTGATAAGCGCCATCACGCCTCCCCGCGCACAAGCGATCTGAGGCGAAGCATAGCCTGCAGGATGCTCGCTGTCGTGGTCGAGACTGTTTCCGGTATTTTCCGAGCAGTTTTCGGGTGCGCCTCACCCGTGGCGGCGATCATGGATGTAGTCGATGGGCCATGCCGTCGATGATGCAATGCAGTGGATCTGTGTACGCTTCCGACGGTGGACAGCAACGACGATTTTCTGATGCCGGCTGAGAGTGTTGCGGTCTTGAGCTTCGCGTGTATTTCGAAAAAACATGGATTCCAGTTGTTCTGTGCTGTGTCTGTACTGGGAACCAGCATTGCTGTTGATGCTCCACTTCGGCAAGGAAGCGTTACGCAAATATGTGGATAACCGCTGTCTTTTCCGGAGACTCGATCATCGCCGGCTGACAGCCGGCGATGATCGAGTTGAAGTGCGATGGTTGCCGCTTATTGTAGGCTCAACATCAACCCGTCAAGGCTGGTAGGTCACCGTGAGCGTGGCGGTTGCACCTTTGTCGATCCAGAGGTAATTGGTTGCGGTCTGGTTACCCTCGAAGCGCAGACGCAGCTGCGTCCGGCCGGTTTTGTTGATGCCAGCGACTCCGCTGGTCGAGAACAGAGTGCTTGTCTGCGCACCGCCAGTGAATCGCAGTAACTCGGCGACAGCGGTGCTCGTCGTGGTGGCGGCCCAGTCGCTGGTTTCGATGGTGCAGGCGCCAAGACATCCGCGATTGACGTCAATGACAAGCGTATTGCCCGTCGGGCTGCTCCATGGATCGCCATAGGCACTGCGATAGGTCACGGTCAGCTGTGCCGAATTGATGGTGGCACCGTCAGGCAACGATGACGTGTCGAAAGACAACAACGCACGATTGAACTTTCCGTCTGTGCCACGGCCAATGGCGAGGCCGAGGCTGGATTCGAGCGTGCCGAGCGCAGGTGCACTACCACCACTGCTGGCCTTGACGTAACCGTCATTGGCATCCTCGTTGGCGAATGTAACGGTCACTGGCGAGTTGCTGCCGCCACCACCACCACCGCCGGTCGTGCCACCGCTGACCGTCACGCCGACCTGTGTCGAACTGCCGCTGTTGCCGGCAAGATCGATCGCGCGCGCTTGCAGTGCGTGCGTGCCGTCGGTGGCCGTGGTGCTGTTCCAGCTGAAGCTGTAGGGGGCTGTGGCATCGCTGCCGAGCAGGTTGCCGTCGAGCAGGAATTCGACATGTTCTACGCCGACATTGTCGTTGGCGTTCGCGGTGATCGCGACGTTGCCGCTGACGTTGGCGCCATTGGCGGGCGAGGTGATCGACACCGTCGGCGGGATGCCGTCGAGGTTGTCCAGCCCGAAGAAACGCGCGATGTAATAGCTGGAGCAGAGATTCACATCAAGGATGTATGCGCCGGCGGTGCCGCATTGGGTTTCACCGGTGCCCGGGTCGACAGGTGTGCCGTGCCCCATGCCGGTGATGGTCCATGTCTCGACTCGAGGCTGCCCGGCGGCATTCATGTAGACCTTGTGCGGATAGCCGCCGACGGTTTCGCTCACGTCTGCGGCCTGGTCGATGCCGTGCACGTTCGTCCACTGCTCCATGCTTTCTTTCTGATTGGCGGGCCGTACGACGTAGTCGGCGTCGCCGTGCCAGATCGAGACGATCGGCCACGGTCCCGTCCAGGTCGATGCCGCGCGCACCTTGTCGCCCCACTGCGCGGGCGTGAGATCGCTGCCTGGGTTCATGCAGCTGAAGGCGGCGCTTTGGCTGGTCGCACACCTATAAGCTATTCCAGCGACGATAGCGCCACCGGCGAACACATCGGGATATGCGGCGATCAATGCGGATGTCATCGCGCCGCCAGCAGAGAGGCCGGTGACATAGACCCGCGATGGTGCGATGCCGTGGTCGGCGGTCATGCGGTCGACCATCTGTTTGATCGACAGCGTTTCCCCTTGGCCGCGACTGATGTCGCCAAGCTCGAACCAGTTGAAGCAACCGCTGGAATTGTTGGCGCTTTGTTGTTGCGGCAACAGCAGTGCGAACTGCCAGCGATCAGCGAAGAGCTGCCAGCCGGTTTCCGCATCGTAGCTCGATGCCGTCTGCGAGCAGCCGTGCAGCGCGACGACCATTGGTGCATTCGCCGGTAGACCGGCGGGCACATACTTGAACATCCGCAGATTGCCGGGATTGCTGCCGAAACCGGTGACTTCCGCTTGTGCGAATGCAGCGGTCGAGGTCAGCGCGAGGGCAAGGACGGGTATTGATCTGGCGACGAAGGTGAGTATGGACATCGGTGGGAACTCCTGTAATGGATGTCGCCAGTGAGCCATGGGACGGATGTCGGCAACATTGGTCGATGGGGCAAGCTGCGCTGCAGCATCGATATGCGGACATGTCGCCATCGCGACGAGGCGGTCTCCGGTATGACTGCCCAGACGCGATGCTGGCCGGAATGTTCAGCCGTATGTGTGTGTCGGCTGTGGCTGCACTTCAATCATCAATGACAGCCGTATGCACGTCGTCGTCGTCGGGCGACAACCACCAGCGAATACCCTTCGCGGGTGGTGCATCGGGTTCGCGATCGCTGCTTTCGATCGCATCGAATCGACGGCCAATACCATTTGATTTCCACTGAGCGACCAGTTTTTCGACAGAGTATCGGCTTTGCGCCGCCACACCGACGCTCCGCTCTTCAGCCCACAAGTCGTTGTTGCTGATGTTCCCGTTGGCAGTTTCGTTTTCGTTGTAATGTCGATGCGGTGTGCCGTAGCTGCAGCGCAGACAATAGTGGGCAATGCTGTCTGTCCAATCCTCGATGAAACCGATGCCAGGTACTCGCGCTTCGATCAGTGCATCGAGATCCGCACGTGCAGGGCATGTGACGAACAGGGCAAACGTGCGGAATTCAGACGTTTCCAGACGCTGCAGTGCATTCAAGACGGGAACCATGCTTTGATGGAATCGGCGTTCTCCTGTCGCTGCGCCATCGTGCAGGATGATGTCGCCATAACGGTAACCGCTCTCAGGCAACGGCACGTTGATCAAGCGTGCCCGGACCGGATCGATGCGTTTTCCGAACAGGGTTTCGCCAGCGCCCCATGCATTCAATCGGATACTGGCGACGCCGAAGTGATTGTCGATCGGCCCGTCGCCTTCGGGAACCGGAATGCCGCAGTCCTGCCATTGCCTGCGTGCCTGCGTCCAATCACCCAATGCGGTTGCAGCGATCGCGGCGTTCCATTGTGACGCTTCGTCGGCATCCGGTCGGAGCCGCAGCGAATGCAGGTTGTGTTCCAGCGACGTCGGCCAGTCGCGCAGATATTTGCAAATCAGGCCGAGCATGTAGTGATGGTCAGGAGACTCGGCGGCGGCCACCAGCGCGAGGAACAGGGTGCGTGCCTCGATCAGATCGCCATTTTCGAAGGCGGCGTAGGCGCGCTCGGAGAGTGTTTGCGTGCCTGATGCGTTGAGATCTGTGGGCATGGACCCATCGTCGGCAGGCGGTCGTTTCGATCCAGACACAGGACGCTCCGGTGTTCGTTATGAATGAGCGTAACATCTCCTTTGTGCGCTGTATTCATTACGGTTTTTGGATATTGTGCCCTCATGATTTCGTCACGCATTGCCTGCGGGAGATCCCATGTCCATGTTGCCTGAGCCATCGCCAGAAGAAGGTCGCCCATTTGTCGTGCCCTGCGCGACACTGGATTGCCGTGCGCCCTTGCGGTGGTTGTATGCGGGATGGCAGGACTTCCGTTCTGCACCCGCACTTTCGCTGCTGTTCGGTGTGGTCATCGTGCTGGTTAGTGCAGGGATTTCCTTCCTGGCATGGAAGCTCGGACGATTCGCGCTGCTTGCGACGCTGCTTTCCGGATTCGTGTTCATCGCGCCGCTGATCTGTGTCGGGCTTTACTGTGTCAGCCGGGGTCTCGAACGCGGGCGGTCGCCGACACTCGGCGATTCATTCGTGCTCGTGCGCAGTGTTGCCGGGCAGGCGGGTGTCTTTGCGATCGCGCAAGGCGTCATCGTGTTGTTGTGGTCGCGTGCGGGCATGATGGTGGCTGCGTTCTTTCCGATCGACGAGAGCAATGCCGATGCGCTGTGGCAATTCCTGGTCATGGGTTCGATCGTGGGTTCGATCTTCGCGGCGTTGACGTTCGCAGTCACCGCGTTCTCGTTGCCGATGGTCGCTGACCGCGATGTGGACATGATCACGGCGAGTGTGTCCAGTGTGAACGCGGTATTGCGCAACAAGGGAGTGATGGCTGTGTGGGCGGCGATCATCGTGATGATGCTCGCGGTCGGCTTCCTGACAGCATTGTTGGGGCTGGGCGTGCTGATGCCTTGGTTGGCATATTCTGCTTGGCATGGTTATCGGGAAACCCTGGACGCCACCGGTTGGCCGGCGCTGGACTGATCAAGACACGATTCATCAGGATTTCACTGTCGAAGGCACGGTTGATGCTGCAATCCCGCAATGCTGCAAACGACCTGAGTGCCCACAAACAGGGCGTGCCGCGCGCGAGTGAGTGTGCATGCGGAAGACCTACCGCTCGCTCGATGCGCAGTGATCCGTAGGCGGCCGGTGTATGATGTCGCCCGTAGTATTTGCAGTGCGTAGAGAAGACCCGGAAGCGAGGATGACGGCCTTGATATGCTTACGGGCACGGCGTGGTCCTCCGAGTATTCTTCCCTGCGCTTGATGTTCCTGACGCCCACGTAGACAAGGTTTCCCGATGCCGACTTCGCTCTCCTGCCCCCAATGCACCCTGTCCAATACCTATCAGGACGGCGATAATTTCGTCTGCGCCGATTGTGGTTATGAGTGGCCTGCGGCAGGTGAAGCCTCCAGCGAGGCAGCCGTTGTTGTGCGTGACAGCAATGGCAACACACTTGCCAATGGCGATACCGTTGTCGTGATCAAGGACCTGAAGGTGAAGGGTTCGTCGATCCCGCTGAAGCAGGGTACGGTGATCAGAGGTATTCGTTTGGTGGAAGACGATGCCGAGCACATCGAAGGCCATTCCGACAAGATCAAGGGATTGGTGCTGAAAACCTGTTTTCTGCGAAAGGCCTGAGTTCAATTTCGAGCTTCGCCTTCGCGCCGAAATTCGCCGGGCTGCAATTCGTCGGCCTGATCACAATGCACTTTTTTACACGCATCCGTCCGTGCCTTGTGCGGAAGTCATCATGTTCGAGTTGCAGTCGCATAATCGATTCCGATTCCACTTCTTCGGTGGTGGGTGCGCAGGCTTTTTTCATCCGAGCCGATGAGAAGTTGTTCTCCGTGACGGAAGTCTTTGTTGCAATGATCTGAATACGTATGCAGCACGTCATGCTGCATTGCGATGCGGCACTAGCATCCCATTCGAGTCTTGAACGAATGATCGCGATGCATCCGGTATTGGAGATCCGACATTCGGAGTCATGATCGCTTCGTGCGGTCTGTCGCAAAGGCGTGAGCAAGGAATGTTGGCCCATTTCAATGGGGTTTTCCCATTTATTCAGGAGATTACGGATGCCGTCTCTATCGAAAAAGTTAGTTCCGTCGCGTGGCCGAAAACTGTGTATCGCACTGTTGTCTGCACTCGGGTTCGTTGCAGGAAATGCGCATGCGGATGCGGTGCTGCATGCGTTCAATTGGCGGTACGCCGATGTCGAGGCGCGCGCTGCCACCATTCAGTCAGCGGGCTACAAGGCAGTGCTGGTTGCGCCGGCATACAAGTCGTCCGGCAGCCAATGGTGGGCCCGATATCAGCCCCAGGACTACCGCATCATCCATCATCCTCTAGGAGATACCGCTTCATTCAAGAATATGGTCAATGCCTTGAGGGCGCGTGGCATCGATGTTTACGCCGATGTGGTGATGAATCACATGGCCAACGAAGCGGCGCAGCGGCCGGACCTGAATTATCCGGGTACCAGCATCCTGAATACCTACAACGGCAATACGACTTACTACAATGGCCTTCGTCTGTTCGGGAATATCAGTTACAACTTCCTCGGCGGCAATGATTTCGGTGAAGCTCGCTGTATTTCGGATTACAGCGATACCTGGCAGGTGCAGAACTGGCGGTTGTGTGGCGGCGGCGGTGATGCAGGTTTGCCCGATCTGAATAGCAGCAGCTATGTGGTATCGCAGCAGCAGGAATATCTGCGTCAGCTCAAGGCCATTGGCGTGAAGGGCTTTCGCATCGACGCCGCCAAACATATGCCTCTGAGCCAGATCAACAGTGTGCTCACATCGGACATCAAGAGCGGTATGTACGTCTTTGGAGAGATCATCACCGGAGGTGGTGCAGGGAACCTGGAATATGACCGCTTCCTGCAGCCCTATCTGCAGAATACCAATCATGCCGCTTATGATTTTCCGCTGCAGACATCGATTCGCAACGCCTTCTCATTCAGCGGAAGCATGAGCAGTCTTGCCGATCCTGGTGCTTATGGTCAGGCGCTGGCCGGGTCGCGTGCATTGACGTTCGTTCTGACCCACGACATTCCCAACAACAGCGGCTTTCGTTATGCCTTGATGGACCCGACAGACGAGACATTGGCCTATGCCTATCTGTTCGGACGCAACGGCGGCAAGCCGATGGTGTATTCCGACAACAATGAAAGCGGCGATAACCGTTGGGTGAACGCGTATAACCGCAGCGACATCAAGGGCATGATCCGTTTCCACAATGCCGTGCAGGGCAGCGATATGCAGGTGCTGTCGCAAGGCAGCTGCCACATCATTTTCAGACGTGGTAATCAGGGCATTGTCGGTATCAACAAGTGCGGCAGCACGGTCAATGCGTCGGTCAACATGAACAACAGTGTGCTCTGGTGGTACGCCAACTACACCGATACCGTTGGATCGGGCAACGTCGTGAATATCGGCAGCAGCAACTATACGTTCAGTCTTCCGGCGCGTAGCGCCAGAATGTGGCTGCGCTGAAACGTACGCTGACGATGACTGCGTGACCCCAAGCGGCCGGCTTCCTGTCGGCCGCTTCTCCTCTCTCTCTCTCTCTCTCTCTCTCTCTCTCGGCGGCAGGCCGCTCGTGCTGTCAACGTGGCCTGCTTGGCCTCTTTTTGCCTGATCAGGTCCGGAGTGTGCCGGTCACGTCGATAGAGTGGTTGCCTGCCTCGGTTCCGTGACTACCGTAATCGGGTAGGTGTGTGCGCCTGCGGCTGCGGCATGCCCTTCGACTTGTCCTTGTGGTTGTTCACTGGCTGCTTTGCCCGATGCGCATATTTCAGACGATGGTCACAGGTGTGACGGCTGCTAGGTGTCGGATGGCCGACCTTTGCGGGTCTGGTAACCCCGCTGCAGCGAGCCAGAGCCTCGGTTTGGCCATGCCTGAACCCGAGACGGTATCGCGATGGAGCGCGCATATTTGACGGTGGCATCCCTCTAGAATGTGCGCCATGTGCGGCGGACTGTGCCTTTGTGGTGTGCGCCACACGACAACTTCCGCGGGGGGCGGAGTCACGATGCGAAAGTCTTTTGAAAGGATGTTGGCACCAGACGTTTGCGACAAGGTGCCCTGTGTCCTGGGGCACCGTCGTGCATGTTTCGTAGCATGGCTGCCTCCAGCGTATGAATGCATGTGGTCTCGCGAATGAAGCACGGCTTTGTCCATGTGTGGGCGCGATGCAGCAGGCATGCCCGTTCCGCAGGCAGGAGCGTTTGAGCGTGCAGCCGTTTGGCCACAAGCGTAGCGGACGGTTTGCCTGCTGGATGCTCTCGGCCATGATGGGTCTATGTTCCGCCGGTTTCTCGCGGGCGGAGTCGCCTGCCGTTGAGGTCAAGGCGCTACTCGCCCAAGCCGAAGCGATACAGGGGCAGGATCCCAAGCGCGCGCTTGTGTTGTCGCAGCGTGCATACGTGAGCGCGCGCGCCAGCGGTGACGACTCGCTGCTGCGCGAAGCGCAGAAGAATCTGTGCCTTATGACGGCGCAGGTCGATGCGCGTAAGGCGATTCCGATCGCCGACGCGGGAATGACGGTTTCCCGTAAAACCGGCGATCTATCATCCGTTGCAAGCTTTCTGAGTTGCAAAGGTTATGCGTTGGATCTGCAAGGCAAGCCCGGTGAGGCCGCCCTGATCTACGAGAGTGCGGTGTCAACCGCCCAGAAGGCGGGCGACAAGGAAGTGCTGGCCGATGCGCTGGCGCTTCGCGGCGAAAACAGACACTACTACGGTCGCTATGACGATGCGATCGAAGACCTTGATCGTGCATACGCATTGAATCTTGAGCTGGGAGTGAAATCCGAGCAGCGCTATACGCTGAATGCCATCGCGAATGTTTACAGCGATGAGCATGTCGGCGAGTTCGACAAGGCCATCGGTTACTACCGGCAGTTGCTGAAGGAAGACGAAGCCTCCGGTCTCAAGAGTGGTGTCGCGACCGCTCGGTTCAATATCGCTTCTGCGATGGAAATGAAAGGTGAGTATGCCGCTGCTCTGGCCGAATATCGCCGGGCATTGCAGATCGACATGGGGTTGGGCAATCCGACCGCGATCGCGGAGAGTGAGCTGGCGATCGGTGCGTTGTTGGTGAAGTTGAATAACGCCGCTGCGGCGCTGTCGTGGATCGAGCGTGCTCGAATGCGTTTCCCTGCGGAGGATCACGAAAGTCTTGCGAGAACAGGTGTGGTGCATGCGAAGGCGTTGCGTGCGCTGGGCCGTCCGCGTGAGGCGATCGAAGACCTTCTGGCGGCGGAACAGCATTTTCAGAACGACAACAATCCACGCTATCTCGCCAAAGTGTATGAAGCATTGTCCGCTGCTCGTGCCGACGTCGGTGAATGGCGATTGGCCTACGAGGCTTCGCTTGCCTATCGGGAAACCCAGTTCCTGCTGGAAAAACGTGCACGTGATGAGCAGAGTTCCCGCCTGCGCGTACAGTTCGACAGTGCGAAGAAAGAGCAGGAGAACAGGGCGCTTCTCATCGAAAACGCACATCGTGGCGATGAGTTGCGCAACGCGGAACGCGTGCGCTCGCTGCAGAGGCTGACCATCGTGCTGGGTACGGCGCTACTCGCGCTTTTGACGGCCATGGCACTGCAGCAGGTCAACAAGGGGCAGCGGCTACGTGCGTTGGCCATGACCGATGAGCTGACTGGTCTGCCGAATCGACGCAGCATCCTCGAATTCCTCGACCAGGAGCTGCGTGCCGTGCCGCCAGGCGGGCTTCCTTTGGGCTTGATTGCCTTCGATGTCGATTATTTCAAACGCATCAACGACGTATACGGACATCATGGTGGTGACCGGGTCCTGCGGAAAATCGGCATGATCGTCGGCCAGCATCTCCCGCCCGAGGCACGCGCCGGGCGCATGGGAGGCGAGGAATTTCTCGCGGTGGTGCCAAGAGTGGAGTCGGAACGGTTGTGGCAGATCGCTGACAGCCTGCGCAGAGCGTTGTCTGAAGCGCAATTCGAAGGATTTCGGGAAGACGAGCGGGTCACGATCAGCCTCGGCGTCTGCGATGGTGGGCCGGCAGATGATGTCGAGAGCCTGCTCAGGCGTGCGGATACTGCGCTCTACCGCGCCAAGCACGAGGGACGAAACCGGACGGTCATGGACTGACGTACTGGAAACATACCCCGGCGCATGGTGTCCGGTGTTGTGGAAGTGTGACGTTGGTACATAATGCGGCACGGGAGCAGGATGCTTGCAACGCATGATTCGTGCGGTGAGCAGAACCCGTTGAAGATGAGGGACGCGATCGGCACAGGGGGCATGTGTGGAGCAGCGTGGCGTTTTCGAGGCATCACCTCGGATGCGTCCTTGTTTCAGTGTCATGTCGGCCGCGACCCGCAGTTGAGTGGTCAGGGGGTGTTGTGAGATCCGTACGTTCCAGTCGCAAGAAATTGGCGATAAGAAGTCTGTGGTTGACGGAAATGTGTGTGCTGGTCCTTTCGATTTTTGCAGCTGCGCGGCTGCGCTTTTTTTCCGATCCGATCAGCGCTTCCCAGTTCATCGAAGACATCGCTCCCAAAGCGTTCCTGGTTGCGTTCTTCATCACCGCTGCGATGTTGGCATTTGGTCTCTATCAGACCTACGTGCGCCACAGTCGTACCGATCTGCTGCTGCGGATCCTGATGTCGTTCTTCCTCGGCGGTGTCGGGCTGTTTGTGGTGTATTACATCGTGCCTTCGACATACATCGGTCGAGGCGTCCTGGCGATCGCGCTGCTGGTCGGCATGGGGGCTGTGCTCGCTGTGCGTTATGCAGTATCCAGAGTGTCCGGTGCCCAGGTGTTGAAGCAGCGCGTAGTGGTGTATGGCGCTGGCAACAACGCAAACATGATCAATACCCGGCTGCGCCGCAAAAGCGATCGGCAGTCTTTTCACATCCTCGGATACATTCCTGCCCCGAACCAGGCGATCGTGGTCGACGAAGCGATGCTGATCCGTACCGACGAGACCTTATGCTCGGTCGCCGATCGGTTGAATCTCGACGAGGTCGTGATCGCCCCGGACGAGCGCCGTGGCGGCATGCCCATGGAGCAGATGCTCAACTGTGTGCAGCAGGGCGTCATGGTGACCGACCTATCGACGTTCTTCGAGCGTGAAGCGGGGATCGTCCAGCTCAATATTGTTGACCCATCATGGCTGGTGTTCTCGGGGGGGTTCGATTACTCCACGCCGCGTCGCCTCAGCAAACGATTCTTCGATCTGGTGGCAGCCGGAATGCTGTTGATGTTGACCTGGCCGGCGATGCTGTTGGTGGCGCTGGCAGTGAAGCTGGAGTCGAAGGGGCCTGCGATCTATCGCCAGATCCGCGTCGGAGAGCATGGTCGCCATTTCGAGATGGTGAAATTCCGCAGCATGCGTGTCGATGCCGAAAGCGATGGTGTCGCGCGCTGGGCGACGAAGAACGATGACCGCAGTACGCGCATCGGAAAATTCATCAGGAAGACACGTCTGGACGAACTGCCGCAGCTGTTTCTGGTGTTGAAAGGTGAAATGAGCTTCGTTGGGCCGCGCCCGGAGCGTCCACATTTCGTCGAGATGCTCAACAGTGAAATTCGCTATTACGATGTGCGGCATTCGGTGAAGCCGGGCCTGACCGGGTGGGCGCAGTTGCGCTATCCGTATGGTGCATCCGTGCGCGACGCTAATGAAAAACTGAAGTTCGACCTGTTCTACGTCAAGAATCACGGCATCGTGTTCGACCTGATGATCATGCTGCAGACCGTCGAAGTGGTGTTGTTCGGCCGAGGTGCTCGCTAAAAGCGGCCGATCGCGCTGCTCAGCATCCGCTTGGCGGCGAATGGCATCAGCGAGCACACTGAATTCAGCACATCACGGTTTGGTGTCTGTCGCCAGGCCGCTCGGCATAATCGCCAAGCATCGACCCAGCGGCTACGGATGATCATGCCGCGTGCATTGCGCAGATAGGTGGCCGCCAACGCTTCGCGACGTATCGACTCCTCGACGATGCCTTCGGCATCACGGATCGCGCGCTCCACGACCATGACATAGTCGTCGTAAGTGGAGGCTTCGGCAGACAGTCCGTCTTCGTGTCCACGCATCGCTGCAACCAGCGGCGCTTCGATCACACCGATCTGCCAGCGTCGTGCAACGCGAAGATGGAAATCGATGTCTTCTGCGGTACGCAAGGCCGTGTCGAAGCCGCCGCAAGTTTCGAATACCTCGCGCCGGAAGATTGCCGAAGCCGGTACAAGTGACGGGTTGAACAATAGCCAGTGCAGGGCCCAGCCATCCTCGTGCAGCACTTCACGGCGATGGAAGGTGTCGTAAGGATTGCCGTCGCCATCGACCCGTACGACATCGCAGACGACCATTCCGAACTCCGGGTGTGCATCGAGCCATGCGACCTGTCGTTGTGTTTTTTCCGGCATCCATCGATCATCGCTGTCGAGCAGTGCGAAATAACGACCGCTGGCGATGCGCATGCCTGCGTTGCGTGCAGCCGAAACGCCTGCATTTTCCTGCCAGTGATAGTGGATCCGATTGCCGTAACGTTCGCGCAACATATCGCCGGTGCCATCGGTGGAGCCATCGTCGATCACGATGATCTCACCGATCGGGTGTGTCTGCGCCAGTACCGAGTCGATCGCGCGCTGCAACAGCTCTCGTCGATTATATGTCGGTATAATCGCCGAAACTTCGGTCGAAAATTCGATTGCGCGCACCATGTTCAAGGATTTTTCCAGGAAATGTCTGTATGCAAGCGGTGCGCTCGGTTTATATCACCGGGTGCGCAATGCCGACAGTTTAACCGTGGTGATGTTCCACCGCACGCTTCGGTCGAGCGATGCGCGCTGGGCATCCTGCGATCCTGACTATACCCTCGACGAAGATCTGTTCCTGGCATCGCTCGCGTTTTTCAAGCGGCATTATCGTGTGGTGTCGTTGCATGACGTGCTGCGTGCGCGCCGTGAAGGTGCGGGTCTGCCCCCGTGCGCGATGCTGATCACATTCGATGACGGTTGGCTGGACAATGTCGATTACGCGATGCCCGCATTGCAGCGCATGGGGCTGCCTGCGGTCATGTTCGTCGCTGCGGACGCGGTCGGTGAACGACAGCCGTTCTACCAGGAACGCATCATCGCTGGGTGGAGGCTCGGCAGGCTGACTCTGGATGCATTTGCGGACACTTTGGTCGAGAACGGCGGGACGCGGCATGACCATGCTGGCATCGTTGGGCTGCGTCAGTTGATTGCCCAGCTCGAAAGGATGCCGCCGTCGCAGCGCAGTGCGGTGCTTGCATGTTATGTGGATGCATTGGATGACGGTCTCCAGCACATGATCGATGTCGCTGATCTTTCCCGACTTCGTGCGGGTGGCGTCGAGCTGGGGCTGCATGGCAAGAGTCATGTGCCGATGACGCGTGCGGAGGACATCGATGCCGAGCTCGGCGGTGCGCGGGAGTCGATGGCCGTGATGTTGGATCTCGATGAGGGGCTTTGTTCCATCCCTTGCGCCACCATGTCGTTTCCTCACGGGGCTTTCGATGATGCGATTGCCGCGCGTGCGCTTGATGCGGGTTACGAACTGTTGTTCACCAGTGTGCCGGTGTTGAATCAGGTCGGATTGCAGCCATCGTGGCTACTCGGTCGCACTGGCTATGAATCTGATACCGTGACTGATCGTAGCGGCAGATTTCGTCCTGATCTGCTGGGATGGTATTTGTTCCGTCGCCGCATAGAGCGGTTGGCGACGTAAATAGACGTTTTCGCCTGTCATTCGTTTCGTTATTCGTCCGTCTCGTTATTCGTCCATCTCGTTATTCGTCTTCGTCCGCAGACGTGAGATGAAGATCTGGCATCCCATCGGGGAATGCATGGTCTGCTCCGAATACCGGGCGTCGGCTTCGTGCTTCGAAGCCGAGTTCACGCCATGGCTGCAGGCGATCTTCACTGGTCGCGAGTTCAATCGATAAGGCGGCGTAGCCCTTTTCGCGAGCCGAGCGAAGTAGTGCGGCGACGATGTCGGGTGAGGGGCGAGCGCCATCGCGGGACCAGAAATCGTGTATTTGCATCGTGTGTCCGTCGGTCCGTGTCGCGAACCATGCTGAGATGCCGTCGTTGTCGAACAATTGCAGATGTTGGAATCGACGTTGCCCGTCTGCGGCTGGCGCATCGTCGAAACGCCAGCGCAGATATGCGGCATCCCGCAGTGCGATCGTCGCCGTCGTTTTGGGCGAGGCCCGCCACATTGCGTCGATATCGGGCGCTTGATCGGACCATTGTGCGCGGAGTGCGCGTGCCCGCGGAAAACGCCAGGTATCGCGTAGGTGTGAGCCGAAGTCGATGATGGCGCCGCCGATCGAGGCGAGCCCGGTCGGCAGTCTCGGGAAGCGCCGCTGCATGTACAACGCATGCCGCACAACACGCACATGACGGATCATGTCTGCCAAGTGGCGATAGCCGATTCGTTTGAATACCGGTGTGGCTTTCGGATTCGGGAAGCTGTAGATCAGATCGAGTTCTCGTCGCCCTGCCTCGTACATGCCCTGCTGCAGCATCAATGCTGGACCCAGTGAGCGATGCATCGGCATCACGGCGAGATCGACAAGAATGCCGGCGCGGACGATTTTACCCTCGCGCAGCATGCGTCTTCGCCCTGCCGTGCAGATGCCGACGGGTTCGGATTCTTCGGCATGCATCAACAGCTGCAGCAAAGGCATTCCGGATGGCGCATGGAGGTAAAACCAGTCGTACTTTTCGGCCATGCGTGCGTCCTGGCCGAGATTGCCGCGCCAGACCGCTAGCGCCGCCTCGCGATCAATGAGGGCATCGCCGTCGCGTACCCGGTACTGTGGCGGAGACGCAGGCACGCTCATGACGATTGATTCATGCTTCGCTATGGAGTTCGGCGACGTCAGCGACCAGGACCGGAGGCATATGCAGATATCTGGTCGTGCGACGCTTGTTGCGGATGTCCTGATAGATCGCATCCGCCTGTGTTTCGTCGATGCCGAGCGAGGATGCGAGCGTGGAAGCCGGAATGTCGTGATTCAGTGCATACAGTGCGAGATCCATTTCCCGGTATGGAAGTGCGAAGTAGAACTCGTCCTGGCCTTGATTCAGGCTGTAGGTGTCGGTGGTCGGGATCGCTGCACAAACGCGTTCAGGTAAGCCGAGGTGGTGCGCCATGCCGTAGACCTGCGACTTGTAGAGATGCGCAATGGGTTTCACGTCAGCGGAGCCGTCACCGTTTTTCACGAAGAACCCCTGATCGTATTCAAGTCGGTTTGGTGTGCCGACGACACCATAATTCAGTCGATCTGCATGGAAATATTCCAGGGTCTTGCGGATGCGCTGCTTGAAATTGGTCGCGGCGACGATGGTGAGATAGTCGGGCAGGGCGAGATCGCGCTCATGCGGCATGCCATCCGGAGATTCGGCGATCAGCCTGAAACGATTGAAACGCCCCTGGATCCCGCCATCGATCACGATCTTGAACTTCCAGCCATCCGCGTATTCGGGAAGCGCATTGCGCACGGCGGCATCACGGGTGCGATAACAGCCGATCGCTTCCAGGGCGGGAGCGATATCCACGGTTTCGGTGCGGATACCCAGGTGCTCGGCGAGAATGGTGGCGCGTGCCGCACTGTCGTCGGAGGAGTCGCGTTCCGGCAGGATCAGGCCGAACACACGCTCCGGCCCCAGTGCGCGAACTGCCAGCGAAACGCTGGCGGAACTGTCGATGCCGCCGGAGATCGCGACCACCAGTCCACGGCGATGCAACTGTCGTGCGGTGATCTCGCGTAGACGTTCGGCGATGCGGTCGGCTTCGTGTTCGTAATCGAGGTCGAGAACGTCCCAGCCGAGCGTCTTGTGAGTGATTGCGTTCATAAGGCGTTTTGCGGTTCCAGTAGTGCGGCGCGGCGGACCTTGCCGGAGGCGGTGCGCGGCAGCGCGGTGACGAACTCGATTTCACGCGGAATCTTGTAACTGGCGAGGCGTTCCCGGCAATGCGCCTTGATCATGTTTTCGCTTTGGGTCGGCAGCCCGGGGGCGACGACAAAGGCTTTGATGACCTGGCCGAGCAGCGCGTCGTCGATGCCGACGACAGCGGTTTCGATGACGCCTTCCACTTCGAGGATCGCTTCTTCGACATCGTTCGGATGCACCCGATGTGCGCCGGTCTTGATCATGTCGCTGCGTCGGCCGGAAAGATAAAGAAAGCCGTCGGCATCGAGATGGCCGATATCGCCTGTGCGCAGCCAACCTTCGTGGAGCACAGACGCACTGGCATCGGGATTGTTCCAGTAGCCACGCATGATGTTTGCGCCGCGAACCCGAACCTCTCCGTCCTCGCCAATCGCGACATCGCTGCCGTCTTCGCGCGCGATGCGCAACTCGACGCCGTCCACGGGAATGCCGACCGATCCGAGTTTCTCGTCGAGGCGTTCCGGCGGTAGCCATGTCAGCCGTGAGGTGGCTTCTGTCTGTCCGTACATGACGAACAGCCGCGCACTCGGCAGTGCGTCGCGCAGCCGACTGGTGAGAGTGGAGCTCATCGCGCCGCCGGCCTGGGTGAGATAACGCAGTGACGACAGGTCGTAGTCGCCAAGTTTGACCCGCTCCAGCAGCAATGCATACGTCGACGGCACACCGGAAAATCCGGTGATGCGTTCGCGTGCGATGGTCTCCATCAGCATGTGCGGAAACAGCAGATTCTGCGCGAGCACGACGCAGGCGCCCGAGAGAAGGTGTGTATGCAGGACGGATGCGCCGTATGCGTAGTAGAACCCGAGAATCGACAGCACACTGTCGTATTCATTCAAATCGAGATAGCGGATCACTGCGGTCGTGTTGGCCAACAGATTGTTATGACTCAGGGCGACACCTTTGGGGTCGCCGGTCGTGCCCGAGGTGTACAGGATCAGTGCCGTGTGATCGGCGATGATGTGGCTCACATCGATCGTCGGCGTGGTCGCCGCCGCATCGCTCGGTGTCGACGGCAATAGTGGGTGGTGTGCGTCCAGCGGCCACTGTACAAGTGGCACGCCATCGCCGATGGCATCGACTGCCGAGATCGCGTTCATTGCGTCGTTGTGCGTACGCTCATAGACGACATGGCGTGCGTCGCTGTGTTGCAGCCACGTCTGGAAATCGCGTTGGCGTGCCTGGACATTCAGCGGTGTAGCGATGCCACCTGCCAGCCAGCAACCGTAACAAGCGACAGCGGCTTCGATACGGTTGGGCAGCAGGATCGCGACCCGCTCGCCGACACGCAGACCCCGCATGCGCAGAGCCTGTGCAAATCGTTGTGCTTCATCCCAGAAAGTAGCGTAGGAAATGCGGCGGCCGTCGGCGATGATCGCGACGCGTTCCGGATGGCGTCTGGCGATGTCTGCGACCCGGGCGGGAACCGAAGTCATGACGTTTCTGCTTACCCCGCGAGTTTGCGGGTGAGGAATGCATCCATGACTTCGAGCGTATCGAAGTTGTCCGGCGTCATTTCTTCCGGCGCGATCGTGAGTTCGAATTCTTCCTCGATGAACATGATCAGCTCATAGATGCCGGTCGAATCCAGGATGCCCCCGCGGACCAGGGAGTCCGTATCGTTGATGGCGTTGTCGTCGTTCGAGAAAAGAAAATTCTTCAGGATGTATTGTTTGATTCTTTGCCGCTGTTGCATGCATATGTCCCCGTGTCGAAAGCTTTCAACGCAAAAACGTTCGGATGGCGGCCACTGCAGGCCGCATCGCGGTCGCATGCGTTGGCGCTGTGAATCCCGAAAGAACTCTTGCGGCTATTCCGCAGGTAGGATAGTCCTCCTGTTGTTGTCTCGATACCGTAAACGCATGCTGCAGGCCCTTCGATCGTCGGTCATGTCATCGATTTCAGGATTCAAGCGCCGAATATGGCTTTCGGTACTGCTGCTGGCGCTCGCAGCATGCGGTGTCGCGCCGCGACCGCCAGAGACTTCTCCCCGCTTCGTGGTGGATGCGGAGCCGAAGGCGATGGCATCCGAAAAAAACGTGTTCGAGGTGGTCGAGCTGGTCACCGGACTCGAACACCCATGGGCGCTGGCATTCCTGCCCGATGGCGGCATGCTGGTGACCGAGCGCCCCGGCCGTCTGCGGCGGATCGGCAAAGGCGAGGTGATAACCGCTCCGATATCCGGATTGCCGAAGATCTTTGTCGATGGTCAGGCGGGGCTGCTGGACGTGATCCTGTCGCCGACCTTCGTGAAGGATCGTTGGGTCTACGTGTCATTCGCTGAGCCCAATCTTCGTGGCAACAAGGCGGGTACCGCCGTCGCACGGGGTCGTTTGGTGAACGATGGATTGGAAGATGTCGAAGTCATTTATCGACAGGAGCCGAAGCTGTCCAGCGGCACGCATGTCGGTTCGCGATTGGTCTTCGATGATGCAGGGCATCTGTTCATCACACAGGGCGAAAACAGAGTGGCCGAGGCTGCGCAGGCGCTCGACAAGCTGCAGGGAAAGCTGGTCAGGATCTGGCCGGATGGGCGCATTCCCGACGACAATCCGTTCGTGGGGCGCGACGGCGTGCGACCTGAGATCTGGTCCTATGGCCACCGCAACATGCAAGGAGCTGCGCTGCATCCGGTCTCTCGCAAGCTGTGGACGAGCGAGCACGGGCCCATGGGCGGCGACGAATTGAATATTCCCGAGGCGGGTAAAAACTACGGGTGGCCCGTGGTGACCTTCGGCAAGGATTACAGCGGCGCGCCGGTGCCGGGTTCGATCGGCAGGCAGGCCGACGGCATGGAATCGCCACATCATGTCTGGGAAATATCGCCTGCACTCAGTGGCATGTTGTTCTACAGCGGCAAGATGTTCCCGGAATGGAAGGGTGATCTGTTGCTTGGTGCCTTGGCGAAGAATGCATTGATCCGCCTGGAGCTCGATGGTGACCGCATCGTCCACGAAGAGCGTCTGCTCACCGAGCGCTCGGAACGCATCCGTGATGTCCGTGAAGGCCCCGATGGCGCGATCTATGTGCTGGTCGATGAAGAAAGAGGCAAGTTGCTGCGGATACAGCGTGCCGCCGTTGACTCAAGCGTCAGGTGAAAGCCGGTGCGCCGAGGCGCACTTCATGGAACGGATGGTTTTCGGCCGATGAAATCCACCGTCGTGATGCACAGTTTTTCTTCGGGAATATCCGCGAATTCCGGTGCGATGGTCATCGCCCTCAACTGATCGAGTCGTTGTGGGCGAGCATGCGATGTGTCTCTTATGATCTCGAAGCCTGCATTGCGTGCGGCATCGAGCAGTTGATGGGCGCGCAGCCGGTTCTGGTAGAGAAAGCGGTTGTTCCAGAATTGCCATTCGCGATCGGTGAACTGCAGATAATTCAATTGATGGACATTAGGGTCGGTATAGGCGTAGTGATCACCGCAATTCACGGAATGGAAGGACACGCCGCCCGTCCGCAACAGTCGCAGTGAAGCATGGTGTAGCCGGTCGATGGCCTCCGCTGGTATGTGTTCGAGAACGCTGTTCGAAAACACGATGTCGATGCATCCCTCTTCAAGGCCAGTATCGGTAGCATCCGAGGGTGCCCGGTACTGGATGACGTTTCCGCTGAGCTCCGCCGGATCCGACGCATCGGCCATCGAAAGCAGATGACGGTAGCGCGACCGGACTTCTTCCAGTTCCACGCGACTTGCCGCAGAGATTCGCGGCAACGCATCGCCGAGGAGCTCAATGCAGACACGCATCAGGTCCGGTTTCAGCAATCGATTCAGGTCGAACGTGTACACGCGCGCTGCACCGGCGAGATAACAGGCCAAAGGCAGTGCCGGATACCAGCCGCTGCCGACTTCCAGCAACCGCGCGCCGCGGATTTCGGCGCCTGTTTCCAGCAACTGTTTCGTCATCAATTCCCAGTCGTCGATCTTCAGCAGGATCTCGCGCCGTGGACTGCGTATTCCGCCGAATCTGCGCTGTATGGCGTAATGCAGCATCTCGCCGCCAGGCATGGCGCCAATGGTTTTCTGGACAAGGCCTTTAATTCGCCAGTGCATATTTCGCAGAGTCCAATACGGTCGTCAGGTAAGGTCAGTCGCGGTCGCTGTCTCGCGAAGCGAATGCTGGATCAACATCGTCGACAACACGCCAACGAAGGCCTGGTTGTCGGCGAAGCCGGTTGCACGGCCTGCACGACATTTGTCGAACAGCCTGCCAACAGCGGCGGCGTCGAAGAGGCCCGAGGCACGGAGACGCTGTTCGCTCATCAGGTCGGCGACGTAGTCCAGTGGTTCTCCGTCGAAGAAGAAGCTGGAACTGTCCGGTGCGCGATAGGGTTGTTTGGTGCGGTTGACGATATCGTCCGGCAATAGATCAGCGAGGGCGCGTCGCAGCAGGAATTTTTCAGTCATGCCGCGAATCTTGTAGCTCGGCGGCAAACAGTTGGCGAATTCGATCACGCGATGATCAAGGAATGGAAAGCGACCTTCGATCGAGTTCGCCATCGCCACCCGATCGCCCTGCGACGACAGCAGATAGCCGGCGAGCAGCGATTTGGCTTCGACGTATTGATCCTGCGCGAGCGGACTCCAGTGGCCGATGTCGGGTGGCAACGTGGCCTCGAAGGCGTCGCAGGGATTCCATTCGCCGATTGCAGAGCGCATTTCCGGCGACAACAGGCCAAGCGCGCGTTGTGATGTGGTCCAGCGTGGCGCGTGCGCGAAGATCGGGCGCTGCAGATGCTGCATGCCCTGACCGAAGAACGATTGTGCGAATGCCGGGTTTCGGACCGGCGAGTTCGGCAGGTAGCCGTACAGGCGTTCGAGCAGACGCGGGCGCAGTTTTGAATCCGGTTGCCGCGCCCAGAAACGCCTGACTTTGGCTTCCTTGAACAGGTCGTAGCCGCCGAAGACTTCATCGGCGCCTTCTCCTGTCAATACGACTTTGTACCCGTGTTCACGCACGCTGCCCGCCAACAACATCAACGGCACGGGCGCGGTGCGAAGCACAGGCGTTTCGGTATGGCGGATGAGTTGCGGAAACGCTTCGCCGATATCGCGACGCGTGCAGCGCAGGGTGGTGTGATCGGTACCGAGATGCCGCACCATCGCCTGTTGATATTCGCTCTCGTCGAATTCACCGTCTTCGAATGCGACTGAAAACGTACGCACCGGCGTGTCGGTGAAGCCGCGGATCATGGCGACGATACCCGAGGAGTCGAGGCCGCCGCTGAGGTAAGCGCCAACCGGTACATCGGCGCGAAGCTGCAGGCGGATTGCATCGATCAGCAGTTCGCGCAGCTCTGCGGTCGCGGCTTCGACACTCAGTGGGAAACGCAATGGCGACGTGTCTGCGGCATCGGGGAATGTCCAGTCCCAGTACTGTCGCAGTGTTTCCCGTCCATCGTGTTCGATCGAGAGCGTATACCCCGGTGGCAGGCTGTCGATGCCGCGAAACATCGTATGCGGTGCGATCGGCGACCAGGTGGCGAAGGTTTCTGCCAACGCAAGCGGATCGAGTGCGCCGCACTCCGGCAATACGGACAGCAGGGCTTTCGCTTCTGACGCGAACCAGATGCGGTCATGTGCGCGTGCGTAGAGCAACGGGCGGATGCCGGCACGGTCGCGTGCGAGGACAAGTCGCTGGCGTTCGTTGTCCCAGAGCGCAATCGCGAACTGGCCGTTGAGCGATTCGACGAACCGGTCGCCGTCGCGATCGTAGAGATGGACGATGACTTCGGTATCGGACTGCGTATAGAACGTGCGGCCCTCGGCTTCGAGTTCGCGCCGCAGCTCGATGTAGTTGAAAATCTCGCCATTGAATACAGTCCAGACGGTGCGGCGTGGGTTGTGGATGGGCTGGTCGCCGGTGTTGAAGTCGATGATCGACAGACGCGCATGTGCCATGCCGATGCCGCGATCGGCGTGATAACCGTAACCGTCCGGCCCACGGTGAGCCAGTGTGTGGATCATGCGGCGCAGCAGCGGGTGCGCCGTTTCCGGGCACACGTCAGGCCCGCTGAATCCCGCGATTCCACACACGTTGTTGTTCCCCTGTCACCGAAGATGTCCTGGAATAGCGCTGTCATCCCGGCCAGAATCTATCGAGATATGGCCGATTGGCTGGTTCAACGTAAAAACCGTCGATCGCCAGCCAAGCCGTAACGCACCTCATGTCGCGTGCTGCTGAGCGGCTCCGTTCATTGCTTCCTCGCACGCGCGAAGCGTATCGCCCGCGACCGCGTCCCAGCCACGTGAAAAACGCTGCGCGAGTGCGGTTTCGTCCCACTGTTGTTGCAATGCGTGATGCAGCCCGGTGGCGAGCGCATTGGCATCGCGGACGGAGACCAACAGGCCGCAACTGTCATCGACCACTTCGGGAATGCCGCCCACCGGCGTCGCGACCACCGGGCGGCCGCAGGCCAGCGCTTCGACCAGCACGTTCGGATGCCCTTCGGAATAACTGGGCAAGGTGACCAGGTCGGAGGCCGCCATCCAGCGCGCCACTTCGTGCGGCCCCTGTGCGCCAGGCAGAACAATATGCAGCGCGGGATCGGCCGCGATGCGCGATTCGAGCTCCGCGCGCATCGGTCCGTCACCGATCAATGCCAGACGCATGTTCGGCCGTTGTGGGCTCAATATCGTCATCGCATCGAGCAGTTCGCGCAGTCCCTTTTCAGGCACGAGCCGGCCGACGTAGACGATCAGTTCTGCGGTGGCGTCGATCCCCAGCGCTGTGCATGCATCGGCACGCGACTGTGGCCGGAAAATGTTGGCGTCACAGCCGTTGGGAATGGCACGTATCCGTTGCGGGTCGGCATCGTAATCCTGCACCGCGACCCGACCAAGATCTTCGCTCACGACGAGAATCCGTTGCGCGGCATGGAGTACCGGGCGCGTGAGGCGTTTACTGATGGCGTCGCGCACACGCAGGTCGGAACCGCGTGCGCCGACAACCAGTGGCACGCGCGCGCGCCGCGCGGCATGCATGGCGCCGAAGGCGTCCGGATACAGCCAGTACGACAGCACCACATCCGGTTTGAATTCGCGCAGCGGGGCGTGCAGCGTGCGTGCGCACAGCCAGCCATTGAATGGCCGGGTGAATCCCGGCAGGGCCGGGTAATCGACATAGCGCACGTCGCAGTCTGGCACGGTATGCGCGGCATCAGCGGCACGGTACAGGTAACTGCGCGGTGTCGCCCAGCGAGGGTAGCTCGCGATCGGACTCAGCACGCGGACGTCGGCGAGTTTCGATAATTCGCGTACGGTCTGGAAGATCGGGCGACCGCGATTGGGTTCGCCGGCGATCGGGAATTGCGAAGTGACGATCAGGATGCGCATGTGTCGATGCTCTGGCCGCCGGTTCCGATGAGTGACGCAGCTTTGTCCTTCATCGACAACGGGATACGTTCATAATGCGCGCTTCTCATGTGCGATGTGGTCATGGACGATGGGGGGCAGATGACGATTGCGTTGGCCGAAACCGGGACAAACAAACGCGTGGGTGAGCTCGATGCCCTGCGTGGGCTTGCCGCGCTCGCCGTCGTCGCGTTCCATTACACCACGTTCTATCAGCAGGAACAGGGCCATGTATTGCCGCTGGGGTTCGGGTTTCCCGCAGGGAATTACGGTGTCCATCTGTTCTTCATGATCAGCGGGTTTGTCATTTTCATGACGCTGGAGCGGACCCGCACCGCGATGGATTTCGTGGTCTCGCGTTTTTCGCGCTTGTTCCCGGCCTATTGGGCCGCAATGGCGATCACCATGGTGGTGGTCTTCACGCTCGGAATGCCGAAACAGCGGATCGGCATCGCGGATCTTGCAGCCAATCTCACGATGCTGCAGGGTTTCTTGGGATTCGATAATCTTGACGGCTCGTATTGGACGTTGTAGGTGGAGTTGTTTTTCTACGTCCAGATGCTGGTCTGGTGGATGTCAGGTCAACTTAAACGCATCCATTGGATCATTGCCGCCTGGCTGCTCGTGGCCGTGGTCTACGCGGAGACCACGCAGCACCAACTGCACTTCTCTTACATCGTGCGCGAGATGCTGATCGTGCGGCATATTCCTTTTTTCGCGATCGGCATCCTGTTCTATCGGATCTGCACGCGGCCGCAGGAATTGTGGTTGAACCTGGCGCTGATGGCCTTGTCCCTGATTGCGATCTCCGTGAGTCTTGCACCGGTCTTCCTGGTCGCGGGTCTTGTGTGTTGCACGATTTTCGCCCTCTTCATTACCGGTCAACTGCGTTGGTTGCGGGCAAGAGCATTCGTGTTTCTGGGCCAGATTTCCTATTCCCTTTATCTGTTGCACCAGGGGATCGGCTACGCGCTCATTCACCGGCTTGAGGCGAATGCCGTGCCGAGCCTGGTCGCGGTGATATTTGCGGCATGCGTGTCGCTCGTACTCGCAACGATACTGGCGTACGGTGTGGAATGCCCGGTGATGCGGATATTGCGGGATGCTTGGCGCAGGCGTCGATTGCCGCAGCCCGGCCTCGACGAAGAAGCGGCCCCGTTGCGTTAGCCTCGCGGCGGGACCGGTGCATGGATGTGTCGAGCGTGTGGATGTATCGAGCGTGGTGTCAGTGTTGTGCGCGTCAGGAATCCAGCGGGCCGAAGGTGATATCCAGACCTTTGCGTACGCCGATGCGAGGCGTCCAGCCCAGTCGTTCGCGCGCGGCGCGGGTGTCGAAATTCGTAAGCGGGCGTAGTGAATGTACGCGGTAGCGGGTCAGTGGAACGTCGCGCTTCAGTCCCTTACCCAGCAGTTCCACGCCGACGGCCAGACACAGGAAGACCCACTGCGGGACCCACATCAACTTGAGCTTGTTGCCCAGCTTGCGTTTGCAGCGGCGCAGGTAGTCGTCGCGATGCACTGACTCGGTGTCGACCAGATTGAAGGTGTGGCCCAGGGCCTGAGGTGATTCCGCCGCCAACAGCAATGCATCCACCACGTCGTCTCGATAGACCAGCGGCAGCATGGTTTTTCCGTTGCCGATGGCGATCCAGCGGCCAGCCAATGCGATCGTGCCGTTCGGCGTGACCTGTTCGGCGCCGGGGCCGAAAATCTGTCCAGGGCGCAGAATCACCGCTGGCAGGCCGTCTTTTTCGATGGCCACGGCCACGGCCTGCTCTGCGGTGAGCTTGGTCTGCGTGTACGCGCCGCGCAGCTGTGGTCGTGGCTCGAAGCGGTAGTCTTCGGTCAGCACCTCGCCATTGCGGCGCCCAGCATGATCGAACACGCTCATCGAACTGACGTACACCAGACGCGAGGTCGCATGCCTGCGGCAGGCATCGAGGACATTGCGCGTTCCCCAGACCGTGCCCGCCTCGAAATCGCGCGGGCCACCGCGCATGGCGGCGCCGACGTGATGCACGACTCGTGCGCCACGAACGGCATGATCGACGATACGCGGGTCGCCGAGGTCGCCAATGACACTCTGGATGCCATCGTCGTTGCCGAACGCCGCCACCGGACGGCGGACCAGTACACGCACGGTCTTGCCCTGCGCGCGAAGCGCGGCGACCACGGCGCGACCAAGGAAGCCGGCAGCGCCGGTGACCAGGGCATCGACCGGCGGCAGATCGACATAGCGTGCTTCGAGCTGCTGCAGGCGGGCGCGATCCGGTTCCATACACAACGGATCAAGCAGGCGTGCCAGTCGCAGGCCGTCTTCTGCGGTGAACGGCGGTGTTTCGTCGTTGTGTACGGCATGGGCGAACGCCTCCGCGCCGCGCTGGATGCCCGGCGACGGCTTCAGCCGACCGGTGGCGAAGCGCAGGACATTCATCGGGATGCGGAAGACATCTTTTGCCGCGCTGAGGAATGCATTGACCAGAATGCCGATGAACTTCGGCCCTGGCAGCACACGATGGATGCGGCAGATCTGTGTGAAGCGGTCGACCTCGATGATCCCGCGTGTGCCGCGCACGACCAGCCGGTTTTCCATCGGCCGCGCATTCCACGACAACAGCAGCCGGCCGACGCCGATCGCGGATTGTGCCTGCGCCTGCCATTCGTCGAAGCCGAGATTTGGATTGGTGCCGCGCGACTGGTAATGCACTTCCGCTTGAGTGATCGTGCCCAGAAGTGCTTCCAGCGTGTACAGCCCATGCACGCCGAGGTCGCGGAATGGATAAGAACCCTGCGTGACCATGCCCGGTAGTGGGCCGCCAGCATACGGCGGGTATTCCGAGTTGCGGACGATATCGACCGACACCACGTCGCCGATGTCGCCGTTTTTCGCGGCTTCAAGGGCCCGCATCAGCACCGGATCGAACAGGTCGGAATGATTCACGCCCAGCTTCAGGCCGGTGTCCCGCGACTTTGCCAGCATCGCCTCGCAGTCGGCGGCGCTGTCGGCCATCGGCTTTTCGACCAGCACATGGCAGCCCATGTCCATGGCTTCGATCGCGAGCGTCGCGTGCGAGGCCGGTGGCGTCAGGACGTAGACGACGTTGGGCTTGGCGTCGACAAGGTCGGCCAACCGCGCAACGACTTTGCCGATGCCGAATCGCTTCGCGAGTGTGTCCGCTGCCGGCAGATTGCTGTCGCACAGGCCGACGATTTCGACGAAATCGAGCCGTGAGAGTGCGGCGAGGTGATGCGTGGCGACATAGCCGGCGCCGATGACGGCGACGCGGAGCTTGCGGGGCGCGGAAGAAGTCATGAAGGTACTGCTTGAGAGGAATGCTGGGGGAGTCGGGCGGCGACATCGGTGAGCACCGATTCGACGCGCTTGTCCCATGTCTGGTCGGCGACGGCGGCGACACGCGCAGCGATGGCCTCGGGTGTGTTGTCGTGGACGGCGATGTCGAGTGCGGCGAGGAAACCCTCGCGATCGTCCGCAAGGTGGACCCATTGCGAAAACTTCTCGATTTCGGGGTTTCGCACGCTCACCACCGCATTGCCGGCCGCGAGATATTCGCGCAGCTTCAGCGGATTGGCGTTGGCGACCTGACGATTGAGGCGGTAAGGAATGATCGCGGCATCGAAGGCCTTCGACCATGCCGGCAATGTGGCGTACGGCTGCGTCCCGACCAGGCGGACATTCGGCAGTGCGCGCAGACCGTCCACGGCGACATGCGCGTGGCCGACCATCAGGAAGCTCCAGTCGGGCCGCTGTTGTGCCAGCCATTCGATCATCGGCACATCGATCCATTCGTGGATCGAGCCGATGTAACCAATAACCGGGCGCGGCAGTCCACGGGCGAGGGCAGGCACTTCCGTCGCGGGATCCAGCGCGCTGGCGAACAGATCGACATCGACGCCGTGCGGCGAAAAGATCGTGTTCGGATTGATCGCGCGCTTCGCGTCCACCAGCGCAGGTGGCGCGACGAACAGCAGGTCGGCGCGATCACTGAGATCGCGGTCGCGCTGTGCGATCAGCGTGGCGTCCACGCCTGGGTGTGCGGCGTAGTCATCGATACAGTAGTAGACGCACAGGTCTTCACCGAGTTTGCCGGCATGTACGCCCGGATGCGGCACCACGAACCATGAGATGCGTTTGCGGATGCCCGACAGCCGCAGAGCGCGCCGCACCGCCCAGCGTCCGAACAGGCGATTGAAGGCATCCACGCCCGGCAGGCGCCGGAACGGCAATTGCGGCACGGTGCAATGCCAGAGCCCATCGTCAATCCGTGTCGGGCGTTTGAATGCTGCGAAGACCTTGCGCACCGCACGCTTGAGGTCGCGGCCGGATGCGTTCGGCGCACGCATGCCTGGCGAGTCGACATACAGCACTGGCACATAGCGCGCCAACCGTACAGCGACATGATGGCTGCTGGTGCGGTTTTCGGCGAACCAGTCGTTCCCGAAATAAACGATGCCGTAGCCCTGCAATGTCTCCAGCGGCGCGGCCATCGACGCAGATTCAGTCATTGCGCCACCATCCGATCAGCCATGCGGTGCCACCGTGATGAATCCAGTCCTTGTGCAGACCAGGGATGGCATCGAGATGCGGGCCGATACGTCCGCAGGCGGGTGCGAAAAATGTGACGAGACCATTGCGGCCAAGGTGCCGCATCCGCGCGATCGTTTTTTCCGGTTCGCTGAGGTAATACAGCACTTCGCAGGCGGTAACCAGGTCGAAACGATGGCGTTCGTCGCCCCAGGGCTGACCAAACACATCGGTGGCTGCGAACAGTGCCTGCGGCAAGCGCTTGCCTGCGCGCTCGACGGCCTGTGCGCTGACATCCACGCCGAACTGCATGTCGCTGATGCGTGCGAGATATTCGGTCTGATGACCCTCGCCGCAGCCGATTTCGAGTACGGAGCCGATTCGTCCAAAAGCGCGTTCGATCACACGATTGGTTGCTTCGAAGCGGGAGCGCTCGAGATCCGATGCCATGTTCCAAGGATCTTCCACGCTGTAGGCGAGATCCAGTCGCTCGAAGTTGTCGCTGCCGCCAACGCCGCGCAGGGCATATTTCATCCACAGGCGACGGCGCGCTTTGCGCAACAGGATGGAGGCTCGGCTGAACACGTCGGCGAGTCAGCGACAGTGGTCGTCGTCGCGATGCGCGGCATCGGCCTGTGCTTCGCGTGCGGACGTCCCACGCAGGGGGCGCAGCGGCGAGCTGTACCAGTCCACCACTTTGTCGCAGTGGAATTCCACCCAGGACGGGCCATAAGTCCAGCGCAGCGCATGCATGTCGAGCGGTTCCCCCAGAATGTTCCGCACAGTGTCTTTACTCATTCCCCGCGTGATCGTTCGTTTGACCGATGTGGCCCCAACTGCGGCCCGCGTGGATTCTCGTTCGCTGACGCTGTTCCGTGCATCCGCATGGTTTGCTTGAAATACAGCACTCGCATTGTCGTGTCCGTCGTCGTTTTGGATCACGCGCCAGCCCAGTACGGCGATGGCGATCAGCGACACTGCTGTGAAGTAACGGGATATTCTGCCAAATCCGGACGTCGTAAGCTCGTCGGCATCGCTGTCTGCGGTGAAAAGCGCATTTTCCGCCGGTTGCGTCTGGCTTGCGGAAGACCTTGCGGAAGACGTTGCTGAAGAGAGTGATCCGGTGACGGCCGCTCCCGGCATCCGCCCATGCAGTGCATGGAAATTCACGGCTGCATCGCGCAGACGATTCAGCTCCTGAAGCCGTCCGGTATCCTCTGCGTTCCCGCCCTGATCAGGATGCAGTTTCGCGACACGCCGCCGCCATGCGCTACGCAATTCGGCGAGCGAGCAGGTCGCATCGATCCCGAGCTCGCGATACAACGCTGCGAAATCGGTATCTTTTGCCATGGCCGCTCCAGCGACGCGGTTTTCGTGGGAGACGCAGTGGACCGTGTTCCGCGCGTGAATGCAAGCAGCGCGCGCCTCGTCCGGACCAGGACGGAAAATGCGTTATGCGTTGAGTGATCGGGGCAAGCGACAGGGGATGAAATGATCGGTGTGGACACTCAGGCTGTGAAACGACTGGCCGGGAATCAGGTGTCCGTCGGTCGTCGGCCGCGCTTGGCACGGGCGCTCCGGCGCATGGGGGCGATGTCGCTGGTCGGGCGGTTGCGTGCAGCTCTCCGTCACGATGTCCGTATCCTCGCTTATCATCGCGTGCTTGAATCGGTCGAGCCGGAAGACTTCCGCTTCGATCTGGACCTGGTCAGTGCATCGAGCGAAGCGTTCCGTCAGCAGTTGGAGATCGTCAAGCGCCGGTTCGTACCGATGCGTTTCGACGAATTGATCGATTGTGTCGAACGTGGTCGTCCGGTGCCATCGCGCGCGGTGCTGATCACGTTCGACGATGGTTACGATGACAATTACCGCATCGCATGGCCGATCCTGCGCGATGCGGGCATGTCGGCGATGTTCTTCGTCTCCACGGGTCACATCGACTCGGGACTCCCTTACGCTTACGACTGGTTGGTCCACATGTTGTGCACGACCGCCGCAGACCGTCTGCGTGCACCAGAACTGGAGATCGACTGGCCATTACCGGTTGATCTGCACATGCGGCGGCAGATGGCCAGTCAGCTGCTTGATCGCATCAAAACGCTCGATGCCGGTGCCCAACAGCAGCTGATCGATCGGCTACAGGGCGAATGGTCGATGCCGGCCGATTCGGGGCATCCCGACTGCCGGCCGATGGATTGGGCGCAGTTGCGCGAGATGCGTGCGGCAGGGATGGAGATCGGCTCGCATGGCGTCGACCATCGGATGCTGGCGAAAATGGAACCGGTGGCGATGCGTGAGGAAATCGCTGCCTCCAAACGATCCATCGAGCGTGAGGTCGGCAGCGAGGCACTGGTCATTTCGTATCCGGTCGGCGGTACCGATGCCTATAACGATCAAGTCGTCGATGCCGCGCGTGCGGCAGGTTACCGCATGGCCTGCAGTTATCTCGCTGGTCCCGAGTCGATGCAGCCGGCCTCCCGCTATCAGATGCGTCGCATCCCGGTCGAGCGAGGCATGGATCGCGACTGGTTCGAAGGCATGTTGTCGTTGCCTGAAGTCTTCTGTTATCGATCGCGAAACCGAGGCAGTTAACCGCAGCCATGTTCATTGCGATGATGCTTTACCTGTTGCTTGTCCTGATCCGACCGCAGGATTATCCGGCGCTGGTCGACAGCGTGGGTATTCCGCTGCAGCCGATCATGCTGATCTCGGCGGCCGGCTTCTGGATGCTGTCGCCCAGAAAGAACTTCGATGCGCCTCAATATCAGATCCTGTTGATGTTCTTCGTTGTCATGTTGGTATCGCATGTATTCAACGGTTGGATCGGTGGTGCGGTCGAGCAGATCGGCAAATTCGCTCCAGTGGTATTGGCCTTCGTGGTCTTTGCCAATGGTCTGGATCGACGCAGCCGTGTGTTGACGATCATGGCGGTATTCGCATTGTGTGGCGCAGTGCTCGCGGTGCACGGTATCGATCAGCAGAAGAACGGGATCGGCTGGACAGGCATCGAGTTGTCGCAGGGCACGCGCATCCAGTACGTCGGCATCTTCAACGACCCCAACGATCTTGGTCTTCTCTTCGTCGCCTGCGTTCCGATGGCCGCCTATTTGAGCAGTCGTGGCGGCTTGCTTGGGCTGCGACGACTGTTCTGGTTGATGATCACCGGGATACTGGTCTACGGCGTGTATCTGACGGATTCCCGTGGCGCGTTGCTCGCATTGCTGGCGGTGATGGGGGTGTTTGTCTGGCAGCGGAAAGGTCTCTTCGTCGCGGGGGCGCTGGGCGGCATGGCGGTAGCGATCCTGTTGGCGCTGCCGTCGCGATTCAGTGAGATCGATGCTGAGGAAGAGTCGGCGCAAGGCCGTGTCGAGTCCTGGTACGAAGGGTTGCAGATGTTCCATGGGCATCCGCTGTTCGGTGTCGGTCCCGATCAATACACCGATTACAACCCGCTGACGGCGCACAATTCCTTCGTGCTGGTTCTCGCCGAAACCGGCATCATCGGCTATACGCTTTGGCTGGCGTTCGTGATCTATTGCTTCAGGATGATGTGGGTCGGGTCGCGCCCGCCACATGCGCCGATGTGGAATGACGTGGATGCAGAGCTCCTTGATGATGATGTCGAGGCTTCGCCTGATGGGTTCGAAACCATAGAGGAGGATGTTTCTGAAGGCCACCTCGCGGAAGGGCGTGCCATCGCGATGACGTTGCTGTTGTCGCTGATCGGCTTCTTCACCTCGGCATTCTTCCTCAGTCGCAGCTATGTCATCATTCTGTATCTGCTGGCGGCCCTGGTGGTCGCCCATTACACGGAGATGTGTCGAGACGATCCAAGGCTGCCCAGATTTTCTTTCAGCAAAGATGCCCTCCTGTGGCCAGTCGTCGGTCTGGGGAGTGCGATCTTTCTTTACGTGACGGTCAAGGTTCTTCTGGTGATGCAATGACACTCCGTGCACGTACGCTCCGCAATACGCTGTTTTCATCGGTGGCGATGTACACCGAATTCGCCTTGGGCATGTTCACCTCGATCGTCATCGCCCGGCACCTCGGTCCCGAGAGTTTCGGCGCATACAGTGCGGTGATCTGGCTGGTCGGCATGGGTGTGGCTGCGACCAACTCCGGGACGGCCAGTTCGGCGATCAAGTTCGTTGCGGAGCTGCGCGGCGCCGGTCGCGATGCGCTGGTGCGTCCGTTGTTGGCTTACCTCCGTCGGACCCAACGCGTGTACTTGTCCGTGGTTCTCGCGATGGGCGCGCTGGCGCTTTGGTTGGCCGGAAATCATGTCGCGCCAGGTTTCAATCACAGCATGCTGTTCGTATTCCTGGTGATTGCGGTCTCGCTGCGTGCCGGCTATATGTTCAATATCGGTGTCGCCAAGGGTCTGGAAAACTTCCGCATCAATGCGATGGTCGCGGTGTTGTCCACGCCGCTCAATCTGGCGATGGTGCTGTTGGTGATGTGGTTCAACAAGCCGGTGGAATGGTTGTTGGCGGTATTCGTAATTTCCAGCGTGATGTTCTATGCCATTTCACGTGCGCAGGTCGGCCCATTGCTTCCGCCGGGGAACGATCGGGCGGAATTGCCTGCTGATCTGGTGCCGCGTGTACGGCGGCAGATGTTTTTCAGCACCTTGATCGTCACCGTTGGCTTCATGGCGGCGAGCGAGATCGAAGTGCTGTTTCTTACCGCATCTGCCGCTCCTCATGCAGCGGGACAGTTCAAGGTCGGTTATCAGTTGGCGAGCGGTGCAGCCACGCTCGTGCCAGGCGTATTCGGTGCGTTGCTGTTGCCGATGATGGCGAATGCACTCAGTCAGGGGCGTGAGGTCGCGGGTCGGCGTTTCGCGGCCTCCACCGCCTATCTTTCGCTGCTTGCGTTGCCGCTGGTGGCGTTCGGTGTTGTCCTCGCGAAACCGTTGATCGGTCTGTTGTATGGCAGTGCATACAGCGAAGCCGCGACGGTCTTCGCTGTCTGTCTGGCCGGTGTCTCGATCGCGACCTGCGCGCAGGGCGGTTCGAGTCTGTTGATCAGCGCCGACCGCCAAGCGGCTGTTCTTGGTCTCGTGATCTGTTTCGGTGTGCTGAAGCTCGGGTTGGATGCCTGGCTCATCCACATCGATGGCCTGCGTGGGGCGATGACCGCCTATTTCCTGGTGTCGGTATTCAATGCGATCGCCTACACCGCGCTCGCGATGCGCGTCAGCGGTGCGTCGCCGGACTGGGTGCGTATCCTGCGGACACTGTTGGCCAGCGTGCTTGCGGTGCTGCCGTTATGGGCGATCACGCCATATCTGTCCAACCTTGGTGCGATCATCGCCGGTGCGGTGATCGGCGGTCTGCTCTATTTGCCGTTGACGCTGACACTGGGCTGCTGGTCGAGAAACGATATTGCACACATGCAGCAATTGCATCAGCGATTGTTGTGCGGACATCCGCGACTGGGGGCGCGTCTGCTTGATTGGGCGCATGCGCGAGCAGGTGTGCCTGCATGAGCGGAGTGTACGAATCGCTGTTCCGTAAAGTGCTGTATCCGGCGTATGAGTCAGGTCTGCGCCGGCGCAGGACGCTCGGCTATCTGCGCGGATACGAGCGCGATCAATGGCGTTCCGCCGATGAGATCGATGCGATGCAATGGCAGAAGCTGCAGCGGCTGATCACGCACTGTTGGCAAAAGGTGCCGTTTTACCGTCAGTGGTGGGGGCAGGCGGGTATTGAATCCGCTGCCGATATCGCGAGCCGCGAAGATTATGCGCGGTTGCCGTTGTTGACGAAGCCAGTCATCCGCGAGCACTTCGACGCGATGATCGCCCCCGCCTATCGCGATGGCATGTACTTCAAGACGACCGGCGGTTCCACCGGCGAACCGCTGCGCTTCGGCTATACCCGGGAGAGTTACGAACGTCGCATCGCGGTGATGTTCCGTGGCTATGGTTGGGCTGGCGCACATCTCGGACAGCGCACGGTGTATCTGTGGGGCGCGCCAGTTGCGGCGCCCGCTGGTTTCCATCTCTTCAAGGATCGGCTCTATCACGCTACTTTCAATCGACGGATGCTCAATGCGTTCGACATGAGCGAACAGCGGATGGCGGAATACGCCGATGCCATTGACCATTTTCGCCCCGAGACGATCGTGTCCTACGTCGGTCCGCTCGTGGAGCTCGCGCAATGGATCGAACGCAATGGACGAACGATCCATCGCCCGCAGCGGATCCTTGGCGCAGCGGAGGCGCTGCACCCGCATCAGCGTGCGTTGTTGGAGCGTGTGTTCGGTGCGCCGGCCTACGACACCTACGGCTGTCGCGAGTTCATGTTGATCGCCGCCGAATGCGAGGCCCGCGACGGTCTGCATATCAATGCGGACCATCTGCTTGTCGAATTCGCCGATGGCTGTGACACGACCGGGCCGAGCGATCTCGTCGTCACCGATCTGCACAATGACGGCATGCCGCTGATGCGGTACGTCAATGGTGATCTGGGTACGCCCGGTCACGCGCACTGCAGTTGCGGGCGCGGGTTGCCGATGTTGGCGAAGGTCGATGGTCGCAAGCTCGACGCGCTTCGACTGCAGGACGGACGGCTGTTGCCGGGCGAATATATCGTGTACGTGTTTCTCGCGATCAATGGTGTGAAGCAGTATCAGGTCGTGCAGCGCGAGCTGGATGCCCTGCTGGTGCGGTTGGTTCCGGACGCCGGCTACGATGCTTCGGTTCACGAGGTCATCCGCGACGGCATCCGCAAGCTCACCGGCAACCATGTCCGTATCGACTTCGAGCTGGCCGACGCCATCGCGTTGACCACCAGCGGCAAGCGCCGCGTGACCGTCTGCGAGTTGGCCGCATGAGCGCGGTTGGCACGCTCGACATCGTGCATGTGGTCGAGAATCTGGAGCGCGGTGGGCTGGAGCGCATGGTGATCGATCTGGTCCTGGCGCAGCGCGATGCCGGGCATCGTAATCGCATTGTGTGTCTCTTCGAGCCCGGTGTGCTGGCAGGTGAATTGCAGAGCCATGGCATTGAAGTTCACGCGTGCCACAAGCGCAGCGGACTCGATCTGGGCGCGCTGAGTGTGCTGCGCGGCTGGCTGCGGGCAGTACCGGGCGCCGTCGTCCATACGCACAATGCCAACGCGCATTACCACACGGTGGCAGCGGCTTACGGTCTGCCATTCGCGCGGATGCTCAACACCCGCCATGGCATGGGTGGCATGCGTCCGCGCAGTCGCAGCGAATGGTTGTATCGCAGGGCGATGCGGCGGACCGATGTGGTCGCGGCCGTCTGC
>JBGSID010000104.1:0-3152 GCA_041751895.1 Lysobacteraceae bacterium
GCGCGGCTTGAGGCCCAGCATTGGCTGGCCGCGCTGGTGCCGGAGTACTCCGGCGGTACCGCGACGGCCGAGATCCCCGAGCAGGCATGGGACACCTTCAAGGCCGACTATCTGCGGCTGGAAGCGCCCACGGCCACCAGCTGCTACGACCGCCTTAAAGATGTAGCGAAAATAACCGGCTGGGTGCTGCCGTCGCTCGACACGTTCGAGCGCCGCATCGCCAAGCTGCCGCGCGGCGTACGCATTTTGGCGCGTGAAGGTGAGGAAGCGCTGATGCGCACCTTCCCAGCACAGGAACGCGACCGCAGCTTGTTCGCCGCGCTGGAGGCCGTGAACGCCGACGGCCACAAGTTCGACGTTTTCGTGCGCTCGCCGATGGGCGATATCGTGCGCCCGATGCTGGTTGGTGTGCAGGATCTGTACTCCGGAAAGATTCTGGGCTGGCGCATTGCCGAAACCGAATCGGCAGACCTTGCGCGTATGGCCTTCCGCGATGCCATTGCCCGCTTCGGCATACCGCAACACATCTGGCTGGATAACGGTCGTGGCTTCGCATCGAAGATGCTGACCGGTGGCGTGGCGAATCGCTTCCGCTTCAAGGTGCGCGAAGACGACCCGACCGGTGTACTGGTGGGCATGGGGTGTCAGATCCACTGGGCTACGCCATACCACGGCCAGGCAAAGCCGATCGAGCGCGCCTGGCGCGACTTCTGCGACCGCATCGCCAAACACCCGGAATTCGCGGGCGCCTACACCGGAAACAAGCCCGACGCGAAGCCGGAGAACTACGGCAGCAAGGCAATCGCGTGGGACGTGTTTGTGCGCGTGGTCGATCATGAGATCGCCGCGCACAACGCCCGCGTGAAACGCCGCACCCGCGTGTGCGGTGGCGTGCATAGCTTCGACGACGTGTTCAACGCCAGCTATGCGCAATCAAGCATCCGTAAGGCCACAGAAGAGCAACTGCGCCAGCTGATGTTGGCGGCAGAAGTTGTGAGTACCGACAGTCGCGATGGCAGCGTGAAACTGTCTGGCAATCGCTACTGGAGCGAAGCCCTGAGCGAACACGCCGGGCGCAAGGTGCTGCTGCGCTTCGATCCGGATGCGCTGCACACCGAGGTGCAGGTCTACACGCTGGCCAACGTCTACATCGGCCGCGCCGAGTGCATTGCCGCCGTGGGCTACGCCGATACGCAGGCTGCACGCGAACACACCCGCGCACGCCGCCAGTACATCCGCGCAACCAAGGATCAACGGAAAGCCGAAGTGCGCATGGACATCGCACGCGTTGCAGCGCAGCTGCCAGCGGATGAAGCCGCCGCGCACGTGCCATCGCCGGGCGTGATCGCAGGCGTGTTCGGCAAGCCCAAGCGGCCCGCCATTGAGCAGCCGCAGCAGCTGCAGCGCACGGGTACCGACAACGTCCGCGAAATCAACCTTGCCAAGCATCTGGAAGAGATCCAGGCGCGGCAGATGAAAGACCAACTCTAACCACCACCAGGAGATGCCCGTGTTGCACACCACCACACCCGCCACCGATGCAAGCGATCTGTCCCAACTGCCGCTGGCTTCGCTCAGAGCAGTCAGTCATGACGGCAGCGTGCGCCTTTCCGGCAACTGGTACTGGAGCGCAGCACTCAGAGAACACGCCGGGCGCAAGGTGCTGCTGCGCTTCGATCCAGACGCGCAGCACACAGGTGTGCAGGTCTACACGATGGACAACGTCTACATCGGCCGCGCTGAGTGCGTCGCCGTTGTGGGCTTCGCCGATACGCAGACTGCGCGTGAACACGCCAGCGCACGCCGCCAGCACATCACCAAGCATCTGGAAGAAATCCAGGCGCGGCAGATGAAAGACCAACTCTAACCACCACCAGGAGATGCCCGTGTTGCACACCACCACACCCGTCACCGATGCAAGCGATGCCGTTGCTGACGCAGCGCCGGCTATCGACCTGCGCGACCAGATCCGCATGCTGATGGATTCGGACAAGCGCTTGTCGCAGGCGCGCGTCGCGAAAGAAGCCGGCATATCGCCCACCACGATGAGCCAGTGGCTCAGCGGCACCTATCCCGGCGACAACGCGGCGATTGAAGAGAAGCTGATCAAGTGGGTGGAAACCACACAGGCTGCGCGTGCGCAGTCGGATGTGATGCCCACCGGGCCGGATTACGTGCCCACGCCCAGCGCTGAGAAAGTGATCGCCGCATTGCGCTATGCACAGGTCGCCAACGATATCGCCGTTGTGTACGGCGGCGCTGGCCTGGGCAAGACCACTGGCATCAAACAGTACCGCCGCGCGGCACCGAACGTGTGGCACGCCACCATGACGCCAGCCAGCGCCAGCGTGGTGCCGGCGTTGGAGGAAATTGCCGAGGCCGTAGGCGTGAGCAATCCGGCCGGTGGCGCATCCAAGCTGCACCGGGCCATCTGTCGCCGTATCGCCAACGCAGGCGGCCTGCTGGTGGTTGACGAAGCGCAGCACCTGTCCGTTGCCGCGCTGGACCAGATCCGCAGCATCCACGACGAAACGCAGGTGGGCATCGCCCT
This sequence comes from Lysobacteraceae bacterium, assembly GCA_041751895.1. Classification (GTDB taxonomy): domain Bacteria; phylum Pseudomonadota; class Gammaproteobacteria; order Xanthomonadales; family Xanthomonadaceae; genus Lysobacter_I. The sequence continues at coordinate 2,552 of JBGSID010000104.1, forward strand.
GGTCGGCAATGAGCAGGTGTATGCGCGCATGACCGGTGGCAACCGTGCCGCGTATCTGGACCGGCTGTTCTCGCGCATCGGCAAGAAGGTGCGCCTGATCAAATCAACGCAGGGCGACATCGAGGCGCTCCTCGACGCATGGGGTATCGAAGACGCGAAGTGCCGCCCGCAGCTGATCGAGATCGCCAGCAAGCCCGGCGGGCTGCGCGGCCTCACCAAAGTGCTGCGGCTGGCCAGCATGTATGCCGCCGCCAGCAAGCGTGCGCTGTGCTGCGACGACGTGCGGGCGGCATGGCGCGAGCTGGGAGGTGTGGAGTGAGCCCAGAAGCGCAGGCACAACATGCAGGCGACCTCATTCGAGAAGCTATCAACACAGCGCAGCGCAGTGGACTCAGCGCCGATGCAATGTGCGTCGCAATCACCGGCACAACAGAATCGTTCTTAGAAGTGAACAAGGCGAATTTAAGCCGCTCCTGCATTCTCGGAATTGCTACGCATTTACAAGAAATAGCTGACAGCTTGTTTTCACACGCGAGGCACCACTGATGCGCGCCGCCGTTCCCACAAAGGCGCGATGCGACGCCCTGCAACGGGCGCGGCG
>JBGSID010000105.1:0-2170 GCA_041751895.1 Lysobacteraceae bacterium
CAATGTCCTGCGGCGTCAGCGAAGGAATGCCGCCCTGCCCCGGCATGCGCGGCATGGACTTCGGTGCCAGACGCGCCAACAGCCGTGCCGCGCCGCCAAGCCGGCCGGTGTCGTCGTACGAGGACGTGCCGCTCATGCCGCACCTCCGTCATGCGGATCTGTGTCGGTGCGATCGATCGGCGGTTGCGTCTGGTTCCCACCCTTGGGTAGGTGCGCTTCGAGCAAGTCTGCGATCAGGGTCATGGCGTTCTTCCGCTCCTCTCCGGCGCCGGCTGGCGTCGACGTGGCAGCGGCAGATCGAACGGGCGCAGGTGCGCGCGGATGCGCGCGAGAGCTTTTTTTATAAAAACTTCTATTCTTATCCGTGTCCCGATCAAGGGACGCTTTCGGGCGGTTTTCGGGCGTCTTATCGTCGGTTTTTGGGCGTCTTTTCTTGGCGCTCGCGTAGCTGTGTGGAATTCTTGTGGATAACTTCTCGCGCATGTGCAATCTGTACACAATCACTTGTCGCGTCACGCCCATGCGTCGCCCGGTATCCGACAACAGCCCCCAGCGTTCCAGCTTGTCGATGTTGGCGATGATCGTCTTGCGGTTCTGGCCGGTGACGCGCACCAGGTAGCCGACCGAGGGAAAGCATTCGAGTTTCTTGGTCGCGGTCGGGCGCGACATGTAGGACAGCACCAGCAGCAAGCCCTTGGCCGACGAGGTGCGTGAAGGAAGGGGCAGGTTCAACGCCCAATTGACGGCGACGGTACTCATCGGAAACAGCTCTCGTGATTGCGCGATTGGGAACGCGGGCGCGCGATGGCCCGCTACGGCGCGAATGCGCCGCAGGGAAGGACAAACAGGCAGGGGGAATCAGGCGGACTTGGGTGGTGCGCGTGCGGCCAGCTGCGCCCGCATTTCGATCAAGGTCAGATGGGTCTCAGGATCAAGCACGTACTCGCGCGCCTCGGGAATCCGTTCGAGTAACCGGCGGGTGTGCAGCTCCGGCAGGTACTCCCCCCACGTGCGGGGCAGGAAGCGGGAGACCAGCAGCGCACGCGCCAGCGCGGCATGGTTGACCCGGCCACTGCGGGTCGTGGCATGGAGCAGGCGGGCGGCATCGCAAAGGCGGAGTCTGGCCATCCCGAAAGTGTAATATATTAAACATTTGCTGTTCAATCCCCCGATACTTTGCTATTCTTTCCGCACCTTTCCATCGCAGTCCGGGGGCTGAAGATGAACTTGGTTGGCGAACGCATCAAGCACGCACGCAAGTCCTGCCATTTGACCCAGGCGCAACTGGCTGAGGCGATTTCCGGGGTCACCGGCAGCAAGATCACGAAGTCGCTGGTCAGCCAGTGGGAAGCCGGGCGTGTCGCAAGCCCCAATACTGCGAACCTGTTGGCGATTCAGTCCGCGACGGGATTCCGGGCGGAATGGATACTGCATGGAGCATCGCCGCAGAAAAGAAGCGAAAGCGCCGCCAAGCGCGACAACAAGAACGCTGAGATTGACGTGGTGCTGCTGGAGCGCATCATCCGGGAAGTCCTCAAAACGACGAAGGAGCCGGCGCGCGCCGCAAAGGCAGCCGTGCGGATGTATCAGTCGCTGTCCAACAACGAAGGCAATTCCAATCCGCTCACGCTGCTGGCGCGCTTCGCGGCCTCAGAAGAGGAGCGATAGATCGGCTAGAAGGGTTGTGCAGGCTGTCGCTTGCACAACGAATCGGGGAGTGGTATTTATCGCCTTGAGTTAGTTTTATTAAACCCAAGGACTCCCCATGCCCAAGCTCCCCAACCTCCATTTGCATCGCGTGTTCGTCGACGACGAACCGCTGCCGCTCGTCATCAACGCCCGCTCGCAAGCCGCCGTCCGCGATCACATCATGGACAGACATATCCGTATCGAACGACTGACGCCCGGCGAGGCGTTTCAGGCCGGCGTCGGTGGCGCCGTGTTTGAAACCGCTGGCGAGACCGCTGCTGCCGAACAGAGCGAGCCGCCCCAAGCCGCTGAAGAGCCCGGGCTGTTCGATCAAGCAGCGGATACGACCCACTCCGTGCCCGACACTGGAATGGACGCAACATCCCGTCCGACCGAAGGGCTGAGCCCTGGCTACGTCGCTGCGCTGTCCGAGGCGGCGACGCTGTGAATCGTCTTCGCTATGCGCGCATCGCCTGCATCG
>JBGSID010000106.1:0-33954 GCA_041751895.1 Lysobacteraceae bacterium
GCCGCCACCGGCACCGCCCGCACCGCCTTCACCGCCTGCACCGACGGGTCCGCCGCGCAACGAAAACGATCTGCGTGCGAGCCTTTGCGTGCGCCCGTCGCTGGCACCACTGCAGCAAGCGGCCAGCCGTGCCGGTTCCGATGCCAGCCTGACATTGCTCATCACCTATGAGGCTGATGGCACGATCACCAATGTCGACATTGCTCGAAGCAGCCGCAACCGCGATCTCGATCGTGCTGCGCAGACTTGGGCGAAGAAGGCCAAACTCTGCCCGGGTAGCGCCGGCCAAGGTCGCATCCCATTCTCGTTTAAGACCGAGTAACACCGTTCCTTCCACACACAAGAAAGGTAAGCGTCATGCTGCAGGAAACCACCGCCGCCGCAACCGGGGGCAACGCCGCCGCTCTGAAGCAGATGGGTGTCGACCATCTGATGGCAGAGATGCTGTCCCATCCGGGCGATTACGTCGTCCAGCTCGTGGTCGCCGCCACGTTGATCATCATGTCCGCCATGTCCTGGTATTGGATCGTGGTGAATTTCATCAAAAACAGTAACCTCCGCCGTCGCGGCGATTCGGTGACCAGTACGTTCTGGGAAACCCCGAACGCCCAGGATTCGATCCGTTTCATGGAAGAGCAGCCCAAGAGCGAACCGTTCTCGAAGATCGCTCTCGACGCTGCCCAGGCGGCTGCGCATCACCAGCGTCACGAGGGCTCGCGTCTTGTCGAGTCCCTGAACCGCTCCGAGTTCGTCGACCGCGCGCTGCGTCAGGCCGTCACCCGTGAGTCGATGGGTCTCGAAAGCGGCCTGACCGTGCTCGCCACCGTTGGTTCGACCGCACCGTTCGTGGGTCTGCTCGGTACCGTGTGGGGCATCTACGGCGCTCTGATCAAGATCGGTGCGACCGGTCAGGCCTCCATCGACGCCGTTGCCGGTCCGGTGGGTGAAGCACTGATCATGACCGCTGTCGGTCTGTTCGTCGCCATCCCGGCGGTGCTTGCGTACAACTTCTTCGTACGTTCCAACCGCATCACGAACAACAAGTTCGACACTTTCGCCCACGATCTGCATGACTTCTTCGCAACCGGCGCCCGCGTCGGCGAAGTTCCAGTCAAGCGCTGATCCGACGCGACCCTTCGAACTACCTGACGGAGCACAGTCATGGCCTTCAGTACCGGCAACGACAGCGGCGGCCCGATGTCCGAAATCAACGTCACGCCCCTCGTGGACGTGATGTTGGTGCTGCTGATCATCTTCATGATCACCGCACCCTTGATGTCGCACAAAACCAAGGTCGATCTGCCTGAGGCCAATTACAACACTCGGAATATGGAAAAGGCTCCGCCTGTTCCTCCGATCACGGTTGCTGTTACCGAGGAAGGCAAGTACTTCCTCAACGACGAGCCGATGACACGCGAGTTGTTGGAAAGCAGGCTGTCGGTTGAAGCCCAGCGTACTCCGCAGCCCGCAGTCAATATCCGTGGCGACAAGACCACCCGTTACCGTTTCATCAATGAAGTGGTCAACATCGCACAGGCCCAAGGCATGCGCGAAGTCGGTTTCGTCGCTACCCGCGAACGCAACTGACGTAGACGAGAGAGAAGACGCATGGCATTCGCATCCAGCTCCGGTTCGGGCCCGATGGCCGACATGAACGTCACGCCCCTCGTGGACGTGATGTTGGTGTTGTTGATCATCTTCATGGTCACAGCACCGATACTGTCCTATCCGATCGATATCGATCTCCCTCAACCGACGGTCAAACCGCCGGAAAATCCGAGGGATCCACCTGACCCGATCAAGCTCCGCATCGACAGCGCGGGCACGGTCTATTGGAACGACAGTCCGGTCCCAGTGCCTGCACTGCGGAGCATGATGTCTTCTGAGGTCGAGCGTGATCCGACCAACCAGCCGACGCTCGAAATCGACATGAACGAGGATGCACGGTACGAAATTCTGGCCAGAGTGCTCGCATCGGCCAAAGACTCGGACATGAAGAAGATTGGCTTTGTGAAGAAATAACCTGTAACACCGGCCGGCGGCGGACCTGCAGCTCGCCACCGTGCTCGAAAACGCTTGCTTCTATTTCAACGCCGTCCTCCGGGACGGCGTTTTTTATGGTCGATCTGGGGAGGGCTTGCTGTCTCTGCTGGAACGCGAGTAACGTGGAACAGCACCCGCCGAGAGGAGCAATGCCATGGCTTTCACGCAGATTGAGAACAGGCAACACGCAATTTCGGATATGAACATCACTCCGCTGGTCGATGTGATGTTGGTCATGTTGGTGATCTTCATGGTGACGGCCCCGATGTTCAGCCGTGCGATTCCACTACCACTCGGCGGCGAACCTCTGCCTATCGACCAAGTGCCGCCGAAGATCGAGCTGAGGATTGCCGCCAGTGGCGATGTCTTCTACTCAGGCCAGCCCGTTCCCATGTCATCACTCGGATCAATTCTGTCGGCCGAAATTGAACGCAACGGCCGGGATCTACCAGCGATGCAGATTGACGCCAACGGGGAAGCCGACTATCAAGTCATCGCCAGGGTACTGGCGACCGCAAAAAACGCGGGCTTGACCAGTATCGCTTTCAAGCATTGATCGCATGTTTGCGCGTCGCGGCCGGCTTGTACCGTCCGCGACGACGACTTCGGCACGAGAGCGTTGGTCAGCTGCCCTTGAGCACAGTGAGATAACGTTTCACAGTTGTATCGAGCCCGGCATATAGCGCCTCGCTGATCAAGGCGTGTCCGATCGACACTTCAAGTACGCCCGGCACTTCTTGGAGGAAGAGACCGAGATTGGCCTGACTGAGGTCATGGCCTGCATTTACGCCTAGACCATGACCTGCCGCCGCACAAGCGGCATTGGCAAATGCAAGCACTTGCGTCTGTGGCGAGCCGACATGGAAGGCTGCGGCATAGGGCCCGGTATACAACTCGATGCGATCTGCACCACTCGCGGCGGCGGCACCAATATCAGCGTCGGCATCCGCAAACAGGCTGATCCGACATCCGAGAGCTTTCAAACTCGAAACCTGCGTCCGTAGACCCTCAAGGTCCCGGGCGAAATCGAAGCCATGATCTGAGGTAAGTTGTCCGTCGCCGTCCGGCACGAGTGTCGCCTGCGATGGGCGTGTATCCGCACAGAGCGCGTGAAATCCTGGATAGCCGGGACGTGGTGGCGCGAACGGATTGCCTTCCAGATTGAACTCGACGCCGTACTCGCGGGTAAGCTCCGCCAACGCGTACACATCATCGGCGCGGATATGACGGGCATCGGGCCGGGGATGCACGGTAATGCCATGAGCGCCAGCATCCAGACAGACACGTGCAGCGGCGATGACGTCCGGATCCTGTTCGCCGCGGGAGTTCCGCAATACTGCAATTTTGTTGACGTTGACGCTGAGTGCAGTCAAGACCTAGAACCGCCTGGGCTGGGAAGTTGAATCGTTGAGGGCTGCGCGATATCAGCGGCTGCTGTTACCGGGCTGGCGGTTGCTTCGGCACGTTTGGCTTCAGCCAATTCCCGCAAGCGCCGCAGTTCCTGTGGGTCGATCAGCATGGTTTCGCTGCGTGAACTGTTGTCGACCCGTTGTGCAAGCAGACTCATGATCGCCACGCCACTGAGGCCGAGCGATGCGAGGACGCAGATGATGACAACTGCCATCGAACCTGCGCTGAGTGCGACCATGAACAAGCCGACCGCGATGAGGAGGAGTAACCAAGGCATGAGTCGCGTCCTTACCGGTGAACAGGGCCGGAGGTGTTGGGGGACGGGCGTCAGTCTACCCCCGAGTCGCAGTGTACCGACAGGCCGCTGGCCGGGTGACTGCTGCCGTCCGTCGTCGCCGGATGCAAAAAAGCTAAAGAAGAGGTGACATCAGTCTTGCCAAGGCTTCAGGCAGACGTGTCCTGAACAATGAACGTTGACGGTCATTACGGACCCTTGGGGCATAGGCGAACTCGCTTTCGATCAACGTCGATATCCGTTCATTGAGCTCGCGATCCTGGAACAACACCGAGACCTCGAAATTCAGACGAAAGCTGCGATGATCGAAATTTGCACTGCCGACGATGGTTGAAGTGTCGTCTACGAGCAACGCTTTGGTGTGCAACATGCGCGGGCCGTATTCGTAGATCTTGACGCCTGCGTTCAGCAGATCGTCGTAATAGGATCGTGCCGCCAGCGTCACCAGCCTGGAATCGCTCATCCGAGGCACGATCAGACGGACATCGAGATCGCCAAGTGCCGCAGACGTCAACGCCATCATCGCGGCCTCTCCGGGTACGAAATAAGGGGTGATCAGCCATACGCGCTTGCGCGCGGCGTGGATAAGACTGACCTGTAGACGATGGATGGCCTCCCAGGAAGAATCCGGTCCCGATGTGAGGACCTGTGCCGAAATGGTGTTTGGCGGACTCGGTGAAGCTGGAATCGGCATCGTACGCGTGATGTCGGCGATGAAGTCGCGTTTGCCGGTGGCGTAGACCCAATCTTCCGCGAAGACGAATTGCAGGCTACGCACCACATCGCCCTCGATGCGTAGATGCAAGTCGCGATAGGCATCGCTGCGAAGACGGTCGTTTTCATCGTCGGTGATGTTGATCCCGCCGGTGAACGCAACGCGGTTGTCGACGACGACAATCTTGCGATGCGTACGCATGTTCAACCATGGGCGCGACCAGAATCGCCAGAAGTGCGTCGGGTGGAACCATGCCAGCTCACCGCCGGCATCGATCAAGGGTGCAAAAAAGGACCGCGAGCATTTTGCAGATCCGATCGCATCCAGCAGTAGCCGTACGTGCACACCACGTTTTGCGCAGGAGACCAAGGCATCACGCAGCGCGCCGCCGCTGCGATCCGGCGTAAAGATGTAGTACTCAAGATGTACGTGATGTCGGGCTTTATCGAGCGCCTCGATGAGCGCATCGTAAGTCGCTGCGCCATCGATCAACAGGCGGACATCGGATGCAGAACTCGGGTCGAGGCCGGTCGCGCCTTGGGCGAGTTTTTGCAACTCGATCGCATCGGGCGAAGTGGCGGCATCGCACGCATTGTCGCCAAGCGCTCTGCTACCAAGGCGACTGCGTTCGCGTCGCAACCGTTGGCGTTTGATTTTCTGCGGTCCGAGCAGATGGTAGATCAGGAATCCGATGTAAGGCAGCAACGCCAGACCCAGTAACCAACTCAACGTCGCAGCCGGCTCTCGCTTCTGCAATACGATCCAGCCGCAGAGCAGGAACAGATACGTCGCCCAGCCGATTGCAAGCACAAGCCCGAGTTTCGGGCCGATCACTGGAATATCGTGCAGCAGATCCCAGAGCAACCCCCAGACCTCAAACATTGTTGTCGACTCCGTGTAGGCGTTGCGAATTTTGCGACAGCGTACTCTGTTGACAAACGACCGCAAAATCGAATTTCCAGGCCTGCATACAGACTCCGATATCGGTGGCAGCGGATGACATTGCGGTGCTGGCCGATCTGGAAAACGGACTGGTACGAGGATGTCCACTGTACTGCCTGAGGTGGCGTTGGATTTCACGCCAGACGCTGAATTCGCCTATGATTAACAGGTGGCTCCAAGCGAACCGTCATGTCAGCGAAATGATGGATTCGGGTGAACGCGGGGGCGGGAATCGGAGCACCATCAGCGCATGCAAATTTTCATAAAGGAATGGTAAGGATGTCGATGAGGGCAGGACTGTGAGTCGATGGTTTTCGGTGTTGGATGGTCGTCGTGATGCGCGCGTCAGAATGTTCTGCTTCCCTTACGCAGGAGGAAGTGCCCACATCTACAGGACGTGGCAACGTGAACTGCATGACGACGTGGATGTGGTCGCGATGCAGCCGCCAGCCAGGGGCCCAAGAATGCGTGAAGCGCCGATGCAGTCGGTGCGGGAAATGATCGAAGCGATCGTGCCGGAGATCGTACCGATGATGGATCGGCCGTGCATATTCTTCGGATACAGCATGGGGGCCGTGATTGCGTATGAGGTCGCCATCGCCCTGCAGAAGTCGGGTCAAAGACGCTTGGCCCTGTTCATTGCCGCCGCACGCCGTGGGCCATCGCAATTGCCGTTGCGCGCACCGATCTACGATCTACCCGACGAAGCATTCATCGAAGAGCTCCGGAAATACGGCGGTACGCCGCCCGAGATTCTGGCGGACTCCGAACTTTTGAAAATGGTGATGCCGACCATTCGTGCCGATTTCGCATTGTCGGATACATACCGGTACAACGCTGACGATGGGCCGCTACGTTCTCGCGCTTTGTTAATTGGCAGCAAGACGGACCCCTACGTTCCCTGGGACGATTTACTGACATGGCAGCAGACGCTCGAAGGGGAATGCACGGTCCGTGAAATCGGCGAAGGCCATTTCTTCATCCATTCCCATGCCGCCGAATTGGCAGCGGAAGTCAGGTCGGCCATCGATCAATTGCTGCGGTACTGATCGCAGTGCACAGTGGGTTCTCGCAACCTGTCTCGGTACATATTTCGGAGCCCGTTACAGCCAGTTCCGACCCATATCACGACGTTCGTGAGGGAGACATCTGTCGCAGCGGCTGAGACGCGTCCGCGCTAGCCTGTTCCAATGGCACGTAGCGGAAAAGTTGATAGCGCGACACACAACCTGCTTCGCGACGGCCCGTTGAAAGGCCGTGGTGCGGCCTCTTATGTGCGGGGGCGTTTCGAAAAGACTTTTGCTGAGGCGGAAGATGACGGCTGGGGTTCGGTGTACGCCTTCGATGAAGACGGCGCATCATCGCTGCCGACGCAGTTGCGGACGCGTGTCACCGAAGAGCGCGCGCGCAGCATCGTCAGCCGCAACCAGTCGCCGGACATCCCCTTCAGCCAATCGCTCAATCCCTATCGCGGCTGCGAGCACGGCTGCGTGTACTGCTTCGCACGGCCGTCGCATGCGTATCTCGATCTGTCGCCTGGTCTCGACTTCGAAACGAAGCTGTACGCGAAAACCAATGCCGCCGAATTGTTGCGAAAAGAATTCTCGCGCAAAGGCTATCGCTGTTCGCCGATTTCGCTCGGTATCAACACCGATGCCTACCAGCCGATCGAGCGCCGTTACCGCATCACCCGGCAATTGCTGGAAGTGTTCGCCGAATGCCGTCACCCGGTGAGCCTGATCACCAAGAGCGCGCTGATCCAGCGCGACATCGATCTGCTCGCGCCGATGGCGAGGCAGGGCCTCGTCACTGTGTACGTATCGATCACGTCGCTCGACAACCAGCTGTCATCGAAACTCGAACCCCGCGCCGCCGCGCCGCACACGCGCCTGAAAACCGTGCAGGCGCTGCACGAAGCCGGCATTCCGGTCGGCACGATGGTGGCGCCGATCATTCCGATGATCACCGACCGCGAGATCGAACACATCCTCGAAGCCGCCCACGCACACGGCGCCCGTGCCGCCGGCTACGTGTTGCTGCGGCTGCCACATGAACTCAAACAGGTGTGGCGCGAATGGTTGGCGCTGCATTACCCCGAACGCGCCGCACACTTCATGAGCCTGGTGCAGCAGATGCGCGGCGGCAAGGATTACGACAGCGCCTACGGCACCCGCATGCGCGGCGAAGGCCCGTTCGCGGATCTGATCGCGATGCGGTTTGCGAAAGCGTACAAAAGGATCGGGTTCGGGCGGTTGCCGGCGCTGGACGGTTCGAGGTTCTTGGCGCCGCTGGCGCAGAAGGCGGATTCGCCGCAGGGCGAGTTGTTTTAGGGGCTGCCCCTCACCCGCCCTGTCGGGCACCCTCTCCCCGCGAGGCGGGGAGAGGGAAGAGCAAGTGAAGCGGGGGACTGGGGTGCACCTTGCATTTGCGAGTTGAATTCAAGCCCGCACAGTGCCTTGAAATCGATTCTCGCGACCACTTGGCTCGTCATCCCCGCGAAGGCGAGGATCCATGCTCGTATTGTTCATGTCATCAATCAAACGCGCGACGCGCTTGAAGCTACCAAGCATGGATCCCCGCCTTCGCGGGGATGAGGAGCGGATTAACCACCGCCGTACATCACTTCGGCGCGCTGAAACAGGATCCAGCTCGTCGCGATGAATTTGTCGCCGCCCTGCGGGCGATTGCCGCGATGGGTGTGGGTGAAGCCGGCGGGGGCGATCAGCAGTGAGCCGGTTTGTGGTTTGATCTTGCGTTGCTGATACATGAACTCGGTTTCGCCTTCCTCGAACTCGTCGTTGAGGTACAGCGTCCACAGCAGGTGCCGGTGCAGGGTTTCGCAGCTCGCATCACGTGGGTACTGCTCGCAGTGCCAGTAGGGATAGCCGCCTTCACCGGCCCCATACCACTGCAGGTTGATGCTGCCGGGGCGCAGGCAGGCGCGGATCAGTTGGATGATGCCTTCATCGTCTTTCGCGACCAGATCTTCCGCCGTGAGCCGCCGCAGCGTGCCGTCGGGACCGGGCTGTTGCAGCATCAGCGGTGCGATCAGTGTCTGCGGGTATTCGCGCAGGTAGCGGATCAGACTGCCGAGCATGGCCATGTTCAGGGCCTGCTCGACCTGCTGCCATTCGGGTTTGCCGGTGATGCTGATATCGCGGCTGCGCTTGAGCTCTGGATAGACGCCGCCACCCACCTGCCCCGGCTGCAGCGCATTGCTTCTGCGCAGATGTCCGACGATTTCGGCGCAGGTCTCGCGCGACAGGGCCTCCGGGGTGATGGCGATGAAATCCTTGTCGCTCATGACGGTCGCTCCGTGGCTTGTGCGTTAAACGGGGTTGGCTTTGCGCGCCATATCGATCCCGGGCCGGGTCCATGGCAGGGGCTATTTTGGCTTACCCGGGCGCTGGTGTCGTCTCAAGCTCGAGAGAGACAGAAAACGGGGGGTATTCCTTGCGGCTTTTTCGCTAAGTGTTTGCCCGTGCAGGATTTCTCAGTCATAATGCGCGGCTCGTTACGCCCGGCCTGTTTGCATACGGTCGGAGGGCGGCCCGCGATGCCGCCCGTCAGCGCAGCGACACCAAACACAACATCCCGTCTCGCAAGGTGGCTGTCCGGATCGATTCGTCGAGCTGGGCCGACATCGGGGCCGCCGTCTCCCGGGCTATGGGGGGCCACCGCAGATCGCACGATTCCGTCGCGCGTTCTTATCGATAGAGGTACGTATGTCCCGCGAATGCCAAGTGACCGGCAAGCGCGTGCAGAGCGGCAACAACGTCTCGCACGCCAACAACAAGACCCGCCGCCGCTTCATGCCCAATCTCCACGAGCGCCGCTTCTGGGTCGCTTCCGAGAACCGTTGGGTGAAGCTCCGCGTTTCCGCCAATGCCCTGCGCACCATCGACAAGAACGGCATCGACGCCGTGCTCGCCGATCTCCGCGCTCGCGGCGAAAAGATCTGAGGACTGAACCATGGCTTCCAAACGCGACAAAATCCGCCTGATCTCTTCGGCCGGTACCGGTCACTTCTACACGACCGACAAAAACAAGAAGAACACGCCTGCCAAGATGGAGATCAAGAAGTACGATCCCGTCGTCCGCAAGCACGTGATTTACAAGGAAGGCAAGATCAAGTAATGCCTTGCTGAACAGGTCCCAGGATCTGTTCGACTTCCACGAAGCCCGCCGAATGGCGGGCTTCGTCGTTTCCGGAGCGAATATCTGGCGCCGCTCAAGCCTGCACTCTCAGGAAATCCATCGTCCAGTTGGTCTCCCAGGTGTCACCGTCATCATCTGAAAATGCCTGTTCCCAGCGCGCCGTGTCAGCCTCACGCGAGGACCACGTGAAACGAACCCGGATCGGTCTGCCGCCGAGCGTATCGTCCGCATGGAACACCCCGATTCCGTGTTCGAACCGTCCGACGACAGGCACGTCGAGCTGATGCGGGTTGCGTCCATCGAGCCACCAGATCGCCCATGTCTGCGTTGCGGGATCGAATGAACGCATGGCCACGGCCAGATAGGCGCCTTCGGGCAGTTCGAGCAGATTGTCTTCGAGATTGCCGAAGCCGCCCAGGATCTTCCGGGTCGACGAAGTCCCCTTGAATTCGACCCAGTCGGTGCAACCGACCAGTCGCTCCTTCAGGCGGCTGTGGTGTACCTGCCAATGACCGATGATGAAATCGAAGTCGTTGGCACCCGATGGCAATGCGTCTGAGTTCTCAAGGTCTGTGTGCATGCGGCGCGTTCCTTCAGGAATGGGAGAGGCCGGGTGATCGCGATCGTTTCCCGGATCTTGGCACCATAACTGCCAACTCCTGACAACACATGTCAGCACTCTCAAACTCCGCTCTGGGCAAGAGGCGGTGGAATCGCCAGTTTTGTACCTGTGCAGACGCGCAGCCGATGCAAAGATCTGGCTTGATTGCGTCCGCTTCGACTTTGGTCGAAGCAGACCACCCGCGTAGCCGCAGCCCTTACACTCGCGACACCATCGTTCGCCGAGGCGCGCATGATTCCAGGCTGGGTGTTGTTGCTGGTGTCGCTGGGGTATGTCGGCCTGCTGTTCGCCGTCGCCTACATTGGCGACTCGCGTTCGCTTGCCCCGCGCGCCCGCTGGCTGCGCCCGGCGATCTATTCACTTGCCCTCGCCGTCTACTGTTCGTCATGGACGTTCTACGGTGCGGTTGGTACGGCCGCGCGTACCGGGCTGGGCTTTCTGCCGATATATCTCGGCCCGCTGCTGATGTTGATATTCGGCTGGCGCATTCTCGAACGCCTCGTGTTGATCTCCGGCGAGCACCGCATCGTGTCGATCGCCGATTTCCTGTCATCGCGCTACGGCCGCGCGCCGGGCCTCGCGGCGCTGGTCGCGGTGGTGGCGGTGATCGCCGCAGTGCCCTACGTCGCACTGCAGTTCAAGGCAGTGGCGATGAGTGTCGAAGTATTGGCGCCGGGCAGTGACGATGCCTTGTTTGCGGATCCTGCGCTGTATGTCGCACTGTTGTTGGCGATATTCGCGATCCTGTTCGGTACGCGCCAGATCGACGCGACCGAGCATCATCGGGGCATGGTATTCGCGGTGGCACTGGAGTCGTTGGTGAAGTTGCTCGCGTTCGTCGCGATCGGTGTATTCGCGATGCTGCATCTTCCGGGTGACGGGCATCTGGGCGCACGCATCACCGAAGCCGCACGGGTCGTGACCGCACCCGGATTGCCGGCCGGCTTCATCGCACAGACCCTGATCGCATTCACCGCGCTCGTGTGCCTGCCACGGCAATTCCACGTCGCAGTGGTGGAATGTCAGGATTCCGGTGATATCCGCCGCGCGCGGTGGTTGTTCGGCGCGTATCTGGTGATCTTCAGTGTCTTTGTGGTGCCGATCACCTTGGCGGGCCAGGCGCTGCTGGCCGGCAGCAGTGTGTCCCCCGATACCTATGTGCTCGCCCTGCCGTTGGCACTGGATCGCGAGAGCCTGGCGTTGATTGCGTACATCGGCGGATTTTCCGCCGCGACGGGGATGGTGATCGTGGCCAGCGTCGCGCTTGCGACCATGGTCAGCAACGATCTGGTGATGCCGCTGTTGCTGCGTAACGGCGTGCTTGCCGAAAGCGGCGGCATTGATCGTCAGGTGCTGTGGGTGCGGCGGGTGACGATCCTCGCGCTGGCGTTGATGGCGTACGGCTATCACCGTGGCGCGGCTGCGACCGGCGACAGCCTTGCACAGCACGGCCTGCTTGCGTTCGCGGCGGTTGCCCAGTTCGCACCTGCGTTGATCGGCGGCCTCTACTGGCGTGGCGCGAGTCGTGCAGGTGCATTCTCGGGTTTGCTCGCAGGGGCATCGACCTGGGCGTACACGTTGCTGTTGCCGACATTCGCACAGAGCGGCGATATCGGAATGGCGTGGCTTGAACACGGTCCCTTCGGGTTGTCCTGGCTACGTCCGCAGCAGTTGTTCGGATTGACCGGTTGGGACCCGCTCACGCATGGCGTGTTCTGGTCGCTGCTGTTCAATATCGGTGCGTTGTTTCTGGTGTCCGCGCGCATCCGCCCACGGCTGCAGGAACAGCTGCTCGCTGCGACGTATCTGGATCCTTATGCGCAGCGTTCGCCGCTGGGCCCTGGTGGTTGGGCCGGCAGTGTGCGCAGTGGAGAACTGCTGGCGCTGGCCGAACGCATACTGGGCGAGCGTCACGCACGGCGCGCGTTCGCTGATCATGCACGCAACCAGAACCGTAATTGGCAACCCGAACAACTCGCGGACCGCGCACTCGTGCAGTTCACCGAACGCCTGCTCGCTTCGGCGATCGGTGCGGCCTCTGCGCGGCTCACCCTGACCAGCGCGCTGCGTGGATCCGGCATGGAACTGGGCGAAGTGGTCTCGTTGCTCGACGAGGCCAGCCAGGAGCTGCGCTTCAATCGTCAGGTGTTGTCGACGACGCTCGAGAACATCAGCCAGGGTGTCAGTGTGGTCGATGCCGATCTGCGCCTGATCGCGTGGAATCGCCAATACCAGCAGATGCTCGGTTATCCGGACGGCATGCTGTACGTCGGTCGTCCTATCGCCGATCTGATCCGTTTGAGCGCCGAACGTGCGGAAATGAATGAACTTGGTCAGGAGAACACCGGTATCGAAGATCAGGTGCACCGCCGACTTGCGCATCTCCGTGCAGGCCAGCCGTATGTGTTCCAGCGGGTGCGGACCAACGGGCAAGTGATCGAAATGCGCGGGCAACCGCTGCCCGGCGGCGGGTACGTCACCAGTTTCAACGATGTCACCGACTACAAGCGCGCGGAACAGGCGCTGCGCGAGATCAATGAGACACTGGAACAGCGCGTCGAACAACGCACACGCGAAGCCGAAGCCGCACAACAATCGAAGACACGTTTTCTTGCGGCGGTCAGTCACGACGTGTTGCAGCCATTGAATGCCGCGCGTCTGTTCGCGTCGGCGCTACGCGAAACCACCGATGCCGATGAACGCACGCATCTCGCCGAACGCGTCGACACCGCACTGCGTGCTGCAGAGGATCTGCTCGATGGCCTGCTCGATGTGTCGCGCCTCGATGCCGGCGCTCTGCAGCCGGAAATCACGCATTTCGATGCCGCCGAATTGCTGCGGGAACTCGCCGAACAGTACGCACCCAGTGCCGCCGGCCGTGGCCTCGCGCTACGCGTACATGCGCACATGGCAACGAATGCGGTGGATGCAAACACGTATGTCCGCAGTGATCGACGATTGCTGCGACGCGCGCTGCAGAATTTCCTCGCGAACGCCTTGCGCTATACCCGAGAAGGGGGCGTTCTGCTCGGGCTGCGCCATCGCGACGAGATGATCGAAATCCAGGTGTGGGATACAGGTCCAGGCATTCCCGAGCATCACTTGACGCAAATCTTTGAAGAATTCCGTCGTTTCGACAGCGGATCCACGAAAAGTGGTGGCGATGAACGTGGTCTCGGTCTGGGGCTGTCGATCTGTCAACGCATCGCGCGCATGCTTGACCACCCGTTGCGTGTGCGCTCGTACGTGGGGCGCGGCAGCATGTTCTCGATCCGTGTGCCGGTCGGTGTCGTCACACAGCAGCCGGCGTTGCGTGAGATCCCATCCGCTCCCGACGCACTCGCAGGGTTGCGTGTGCTGTGCGTCGACAATGACCCTGAAATCCTCGATGGCATGCGCGCATTGCTTGGCCGTTGGAAAGCGATCGCGCTGACCGCCAGTACCGTCGACGAAGCGCTCGCGCACATCGACAGCGGCCATCCGGAGTCGCTCCCGGATGTCGCCCTCGTCGACTATCACCTGCACGACCGGCTCGACGGCCTCGGCGTGATCGCCGAACTTCGTCGACGCGCCAAACGCGATCTGCCTGCCGCACTGCTCACCGGCGACGGAAGCGATACGCTCAAACACGCAGCGCGGGAATACGGGTGTGCGGTGTTGACCAAGCCGGTGAAGCCGGCGTCGCTCAGGGCGTTTTTGGCGGCAAGGGGTGGGCGGGCTTGACCAAGTGTGGGATGTTGCAGCGATGTGTTGTGTCGAGCAGCGTCCTCCCTGTGCAGCAGTCGTATGTGTGGTGGATAGACAGAGACTGCTGTCATGAAGATGGCTGCCAGGATGGAAATCCGAACAAGAGACCGGATAGCATCTTGCGAAATCGCGGCCATGCCATCGGGGCCCGGTGTACACAGCCATTTGTAATCAAACGACTCTGATCACATGTCCAAAAAAGACGATTGGCCAAAAGAGAAGAACTGGAAACATCTGTACATACGCTCCGAGAAGCTGAAGCGTGCGAATCAACTTGGGATGGAGTATCCGGTGGTGCCCGAACACAAACTCATCGATCGCGAACAGATCAACGTGTTGTTCGTGTGCAGCCGCAATCAGTGGCGCAGCCCGACGGCCGAACGCATGTTCAAGGGGCACCCGGTCATCATCGCGCGCTCGGCGGGCACCAGCCTGAGTGCCCGGCACCGGATTTCCCATGTGGATATCGCCTGGGCGGATGTGATCGTGGTGATGGAAGACAAGCACCGCCAGCGTATCGTCTCGGAGTACACGCGCATGGTCGAACACACGCCGATCCACGTGCTCGATATTCCGGACGAATACAAGTACATGGATCCTGAGCTGATCGAAATTCTCGAACAGACGATCGAGCCGCTGTTGTTCGCGTAGCGGACCCACGGTTGCGCTAGGCTGGCAACTCCACCAATCGCGAGATGTCTCCATGAACCATGCCGACACCGCTTTCACGGATTGCCCGTACTGCGGCGAAGAGATCGAGGTCGTCGTCGACGGCTCGGTGGACCATCAACAGTACGTCGAGGACTGCAGCGTGTGCTGCCGGCCGATCGTCTTCACCGTCGTCGCCGAAGACGGCGAAGTGGTGAGCGTGGATGTGCGGTCCGAGGACGAATAACCGTCTGACAGTTTCGATCTATTGTGTCTGGATGCACTGTCTTTGCATTCACTTGAATGCGGGGGAATCATCATCAACGATCTGATTGTGCCGGAGTGGCAACTGCCGGTGACGCCCAGCAGGATGCATGTCTCATCGAAGATGAGCGTCTGCGATTTGTTGCGCGATGCCTTCTCCGGCATCGAAACGACAGGCGTCTGGATTATTCCGTTTCTTCCGGCGGCGGCATGACCGCTTCCGGATCGATCGCGAGCTTGCCGGCGATCAGCACCGCTTGCGTGCGGTTGCTGGCGCCGAGTTTGCGCAGGATCGCGGTCATGTGCGCCTTGATCGTGGCTTCGGAGACGCCGAGTTCGTAGGCGATCTGTTTGTTGAGCAGGCCATCGCCGAGCATCTGCAGCACGCGGAACTGCTGCGGGGTGAGATCGCGGACGCGCTGTGCAGCGTCATGTTCGTCGTTGTCGGCGGCGGGTGCTTTGAATGCTGCCGCAGGCGCCCAACGGTCGCCGGCGAGGACTGCAGCAATGGCTTCGTGCAGCACCGCCGAATCGGCGGATTTTGGCAGGAAGCCGACCGCGCCATGATCCAGTGCGCGGCGCATGACGGCGGGTTCCTCGCGTGCGGACACCACCATGATCGGCAGCTGTGGCGAGTGCGCACGCAGATGCACCAGCGCGCTGAAGCCGTGCGCGCCAGGCATGTTGAGATCTAGCAGCAACAGGTCGGCGTCGCTTTCCCGCTCGATCAAGGCATACAGCGCATCGACGCTGTCGGCCTCCAGGATCGTCGATGTGGGCAATACCCGCGACACCGCATTGCGCAGCGCTTCGCGGAACAGCGGATGGTCATCGGCGACGAGGATGGTGGGCATCGGAGGTTTGCTCGTGGACGCAATCGGCGTCACTTCACCAGCCGCTCATCCACCAGCGATTTCACCACCGAGGGATCGGCCAGGGTCGACGTGTCGCCCAGTTGATCCGGCGCATTCTCCGCGATCTTGCGCAGGATGCGGCGCATGATCTTGCCGGAGCGGGTCTTCGGAAGACCGGGCGCCCACTGCAGGAAGTCGGGCGTGGCGATCGGGCCGATTTCCTTGCGCACGTGTGCGACCAAAGCTTTGCGCAACTCTTCGCTTTGCGATTCGCCGGCGATCAGGGTGACGTAGGCATAGATGCCCTGGCCCTTGATGTCGTGGTTGAAACCGACCACCGCCGCTTCAGCCACTTTCGGATGCGAGACCAGTGCGCTTTCGACTTCGGCGGTACCGATGCGGTGACCACTGACGTTGATGACGTCGTCGACGCGGCCGGTGATCCAATAGTAGCCGTCTTCATCGCGACGGCAGCCGTCGCCGGTGAAATACATGCCGGGATACGTCTTGAAATAGGTGTCGATGAAGCGCGGGTGGTCGCCGTAGACCGTGCGCATCTGGCCCGGCCAGGAATCGAGCAAGACCAGATTGCCCTCGGTCGCGCCTTCGAGCATTCGACCTTCGGCATCCACCAATGCCGGCTGCACGCCGTAGAACGGCTGTGTCGCGGAGCCGGGCTTCAGATCGGTTGCGCCGGGCAACGGCGAGATCAGAATGCCGCCTGTTTCGGTTTGCCACCAGGTATCGACGATCGGGCAGCGGCTGTCGCCGACCACCTCGTGATACCAGCGCCATGCTTCGGGATTGATCGGTTCGCCGACACTGCCGAGCAGTCGGATCGACGCGCGCGACGTCTTCTTCACCGGCGCCTCGCCTTCGCGCATCAGTGCGCGGATCGCGGTCGGTGCGGTGTAGAAGATGGTGACCTGATGCTTGTCGACGACTTCCCAGAAACGCGAGACGGTGGGGTAATTGGGCACGCCTTCGAAGACGACGGCCGTCGCGCCATTGGCGAGGGGCCCATACGCGATATAAGAATGTCCGGTGACCCAGCCGACATCGGCCGTGCACCAGTACACATCGTCTTCACGCAGATCGAAAACGGATTCGTGGGTGTAACTGGCCCACAACAGATAGCCGCCAGTGGTGTGCAGGACGCCTTTGGGTTTGCCGGTGCTGCCGGAGGTGTAAAGGATGAACAGCGGATCTTCCGCGTTCATGCGTTCGGGTTCGCACGTCGTGGGCTGATCGCTCACGACGTCGTCGAACCATCGGTCGCGCGGTGTCTGCATCTCGATGGCGCCGCCGGTATGGCGGACGACGAGCACGGTGTCGACCGATTCGGTGCCGGGCATCTTCAATGCGGCGTCGACATTGGCTGTCAGCGGTATGGTCTTGCCGCCCCGCAGGCCTTCGTCGGCAGTGATCACCAGGGTCGTACCGCAATCGGCGATGCGATCGGCGATGGAATGCGGCGAGAATCCGCCGAAGACCACCGAATGGATGGCGCCGATACGGGCACAGGCCTGCATCGCAACGATGGCATCCGCAATCATCGGTAGATAGATGGTGACGCGGTCGCCTTTCTTCACGCCGAGGCTGCGCAGTGCGTTGCCCAGTTTGCACACGCGCTCGTAGAGTTCGCGGTAGCGGATGCGCTGTGCTGGTTGATCCGGATCGTCGGGCTCGAAGATCAGCGCGGTCTTGTCGCCACGGGCGGCGAGATGCCGGTCGAGGCAGTTGACGCTGGCATTGAGCTCACCGTCCTCGAACCAGTGAATATGGAAATCCGAGACGTCGAAGCTGACGTTCTTGATGATCGTCGGTGTCTTGAACCAGTCGAGGCGCTGCGCGATCTTGCCCCAGTAGGCATCCGGATCGGCAATGGCTGCGGCGTAATCGCGCTCGTAGTCCTCGCGTCGAATACGTGCGGTGGTGGCGAAGGCATCAGGCACCGGATACACGGATGGGGTGTTCTCGGACTGCGACATGATTGGCTTCTCCGATGATATGGGGTGATCAGTTTGCCGCATGCGCGGTGCAAGCGCCCGGGGCGGCGGTTTAGACCTTGGTCGATGCTTCGACTAAAGGTGAATGGTCGGAGACATCCTCGGCGCACAGGCTGCGCTCACGATGCATTCCGTACGTGCCCTCGGGAGGGGCCCATCATGAACGAACGATCGCAATTACGGCGGCCGTTGACCTTGTCGCTGCTGGTTTGCCTATTGGCACCCGGCATGGCGTTGGCGCAGGCCACCACACCGAAAGAGCAGGCACTCGAAGCCCGCGTCGCCGAACTTGAAAAAGTCGTGCAACAGCTGATCGCGCAACAACAACAAACACAAAGCGCCGTCAGCGAAGTACAGACCGTCCAAGCGCAGGGGCCCGCCGCAGTGCCCGCCACCGACGGCAAACCGAAGATCCAGACCACGCCCATCATGACGGCTGCCAACCCCGGCACACGGTTCTCGTTCGGCGGTTTCGTCAAGCTCGATGCGATGGTGACCGATACCACCGATGGTGAGATCGCTGACGGCAGTGTCGGCCGTCTGTTCTATGTGCCTTCCGCGATTCCGGTCGGTGGCGCGAACGAAGGCAGCGACACCGACATGGGTGCGCAGTTCTCGCGCTTCTGGTTTGCAGCCGATACCGATCTCGATTCCGGCGACAAACTCAAGAGTTACCTGGAATTCGATCTGTTCGGCGGTGGCAGCATCAACGGCAACGAGGTCGCTACCAACACCTATGGCGTGACGGTGCGTCATGCCTACGTCAGTTGGAATGAGTGGTTGGCGGGGCAGACCTGGTCGAACTTCCAGGACGTGGCATCGTTGCCAGATTCGGTCGATTTCGTCGGACCGACCGAGGGCACGATCTTTGTTCGACAAGCTCAGGTGCGGTATACCAAGGGCCCGTGGTCGTTCTCGCTCGAAAATCCTGAAACCACCGTCACGCCGTATCGTGGTGTTGGTGCGCGGATCAGCAGCGACGACAACCTGATGCCGGACATCACGGCACGTTGGCAGAAAAAAGGTGATTGGGGGCACGTCTCGGTCGCCGGCATGGTGCGCCAGTTCAAATACGAAAATCCGGCTGCAGGCATCAATGACAGCAGCATCGGCGGCGCAGTCAGCGTGTCCGGCAGATTCAATGTTGGCAAGAGTGACGACCTGCGTTACATGGTCAGTGCCGGGCGTGGCATCGGGCGCTATCTCGGCCTCGGTATCGCCAGCGATACGGTGCTCGATGCCGGTGGCAATCTCGAACCGATCGATGGTTATGGCGCGTTCGCCGCGTGGCGACATGCGTTCTCGCCAAAACTGCGCGGAAACGTCTTCTATTCGATGGCGCATTTCGACAATGACAAGGCGCTCACAGGGCTCAGCGTGACCGAGCGCGCGCAATCGTTCCATGCCAATCTGATCTATTCTCCGTTGCCGAAGCTCGATGTCGGCGCTGAGTTGATATGGGGTCAGCGCTCGCTCGAAAACGAACTCGATGGCGATCTTCGCCGCATCCATACGCACGTCAAATACAGTTTCTGACGCGCCTGATCGAATCTCTGGAGGGAAGACATCATGTCCAGTATCACCGCGTCATCCGCCCCCGCGCCTGCCGTACTCGGCCAAGGCCACAAGAAAGTCATTTTCGCGTCCAGCCTCGGCACCGTGTTCGAGTGGTACGACTTCTATCTCTACGGTTCACTCGCGGCGATCATCGCCAAGCAGTTTTTCAGCGGCCTCAACGATACCAGCGCCTTCATCTTCGCGCTGCTGGCGTTCGCCGCCGGCTTTGCGGTACGTCCGTTCGGCGCGATCGTGTTCGGCCGTCTCGGCGACATGGTCGGCCGCAAGTACACGTTCCTGGTCACCATCGTGATCATGGGCATTTCGACGTTTCTCGTTGGTGTCTTGCCGAATTACGCGAGCATTGGGTTTGCCGCGCCTGCCATCCTGATCGGATTGCGGCTGCTGCAGGGTCTCGCGCTCGGTGGTGAATATGGCGGTGCCGCGACCTATGTCGCCGAGCATGCGCCGCACGGCAAACGCGGTCTCTACACCAGCTTCATCCAGACCACCGCGACCGTTGGCCTGCTGCTGTCGCTGTTGGTGATCCTTGGTGTGCGCACGTACCTCGGCACCGAGGCGTTCGAGGCCTGGGGCTGGCGCATTCCGTTCCTGCTGTCGATCGTGCTGCTCGGCGTGTCGGTCTGGATCCGCATGCAGCTGCACGAGTCGCCGCTGTTCCAGCAGATGAAAGACGAAGGCAAGCAATCGAAGGCTCCGATCACCGAAAGTTTCTTCAGCAAGAATGGTCGTGTGGTAGTGCTGGCACTGTTCGGTGCGACCGCCGGTCAGGCGGTGGTGTGGTACGCAGGCCAGTTCTATGCGATGTACTTCCTCACGCAATCGCTGAAGGTGGATGCCACTACGGTCTGGCTGCTGATCGCCGCCGCGCTGGTGCTCGGCACGCCATTCTTCGTCGTCTTCGGCTGGTTGTCGGACAGGATCGGTCGCAAGAAGATCATCATGGCCGGTTGTCTGATTGCCGCGCTCACCTACTTCCCGCTGTTCAAAGGTCTGACCCATTACGCCAATCCGGCGATCGATGAAGCCCGCGCCAGTGCGCCGGCAGTCGTGGTGGCTGATCCGGAGACCTGTTCGTTCCAGTTCGACCCGGTCGGCAAGAAGGTGTTCAGCAATTCCTGCGACATCGCAACGGCGGCCTTGGCCAAGGCGGGTATTCCGTACAGCATTCAGGCCGCGCCCGCAGGCACGGTGGCCCAGGTCAAGATCGGCGAAACGCCGGTGGACGCCTATGAAGGTGCAGGCCTCAGCAAGGACGATGGCAAGGCGAAGAGCACCGCGTTCGTGGACAGCCTCAAGGCCGCGCTCACCGCTGCCGGTTATCCCGAGAAAGCCGACCCGGCGCGGGTCAACAAGCCGATGGTGCTGCTGATCCTCACCATTCTGGTGATCTACGTGACCATGGTGTACGGCCCGATCGCGGCGTGGCTGGTCGAACTGTTCCCGACCAAGATCCGCTACACCTCGATGAGCCTGCCGTATCACATCGGCAACGGCTGGTTCGGTGGCTTCCTGCCGACCATCGCCTTCGCTCTCGTCGCCGGCAGCGGCAACATGTACCAGGGCTTGTGGTATCCGATCATCATCGCGGCGATGACCTTCGTAGTGGGTTCGCTGTTCCTGCGCGAAACCAAGGATGTGGATAT
This sequence comes from Lysobacteraceae bacterium, assembly GCA_041751895.1. GTDB lineage: Bacteria > Pseudomonadota > Gammaproteobacteria > Xanthomonadales > Xanthomonadaceae > Lysobacter_I. Next base: position 20,932 of record JBGSID010000106.1, read on the forward strand.
CACCCAGTAGGAAAGCGTGCAGTATGAAAGCATGCAGTAGCGATGTATGTAGGAGCGACGGAAGTCGCGATCGACAAACCACCCTGCATCCACTGTATCCATATACGACGACGCCGACGAAAGTCGGCGTCGTCGTATCGCAAGAGAATCAGCGCTTGGCGTCAGCCAATATCGCGGCGCCCAATGGATTGTCGATAGCGATTTTCCACGCACCGTCGGATTGCAATTCCAGTACGTCAGACGAATGCCCGCTCATCGTGACGACGCTGTCGTCCGGCGCATGCCCCGACAGGTGCCATGTGCTGTGATACAGCGCGATGCGACCGGTCACCAGCACGGTTTCGACATCGGTGACGAGCGTCGGGCGCAGTCCCAGCATGCCGGCCAACGCTTCGCGGCTGGTGACAGGTGTATCCAGAATGCGACCCGGCTCGGCGACGAATCGTGCATGCGGTGCGTAGCAGACCATTGCGGCATCGAGATCGCTGCGATTCATGGCATCGACGAATGTGCGGACGGTGTGGGATGGGGAATCGAACGACATGCATTGCACTCCGGTTGGGATGGAAACACCGGATGTATTTGACGCCTGCCCTACTGACGCACGCTGTCAGCTGGCTGTTTCGTGCTCGGGCTTCCTGACCACCAGCCTGGACGCGATGATGCCCGCCTCGTACAGCAGGCACATCGGGATCGCCAGCAGCAACTGCGACACCACATCGGGCGGAGTGACAATCGCAGCGACAATGAAATTGCCGACGACGGCATAACCACGCCATTCCGACAGTTGCTTCGGCGTAACCCAGCCGAGCAGAACCAGAATGACCACCGCGACCGGCAGTTCGAAACTGGCGCCGAAGGCGAGAAACAGCATCGTGACGAAATCAAGATAACTCTGCGGGTCAGGTGTGACCGCGATGATGTTCGAGCCGAACTTGATCAGGAACGCGAACACACCCGGCAGCACCAGGAAGTAGGCGAATGCGCAGCCGCCATAGAACAACAGCAGCGCAGACACCAACAGCGGAAATGCGAGCCGCTTTTCACGCTTGTACAGACCCGGGGCGACGAACGCCCAGGCTTGATACAACAGCCAGGGCGCGGTGGTCATCAGTGCGACGATGAACGCCATTTTCAGCGGCGCAACGAACGAAGAGGTGACTTCGCGCGCGACCAGCAGCGTGCCTTTGGGCAACAGTGCCAGCAGCGGCGATGCGATCCACTCGTAGAGCCGGGTTGCGAACGGCAGTAATGCGACGAAGACCAGCAGCAGGCCCGCGACTGCACGGATCAGTCGCGCGCGCAGTTCGATCAGATGTTCGATCAGACCGCTTTCAGCGGTGTCGGCGACCTCGGAATCAGCGTCGGTCATTCAGGGCGCTCGGCAATCTGGCGGGTCTCGGCATTGACGACAGCGCTGCTGTCGTCAATGCCGTTTTCGAGTTGGGACTGCATGGTGTCGAATTCACGCCGTGCTTCGACACTGGCGGCGCGGACTTCGGCGTCGATATCGGCCACGACCTGACGGGTATCGCGCACGCTGCGCTTCAATTCTTCGGACGCGAGTTCGCGTTCCAACTCGTTCTTCACCGAATACCACTGCGCACGGGCGCGCCGGACCCAGAGCCCAGCAAAACGTGCGGCCTTGGGCAGCCGCTCGGGGCCGAGGACGATCAGCGCGATGATCGCGATGACCAGGAGTTCACCACCGTCGATGCCGAACATGACAAGCCGCCGACGGCGGTGTCAGCGCGCGACGTGGTCGTCGTCGCGCTCGGTCTCGTTCGAGGACTCGCGCTTCGACTGGTCGCTCAGTTGCGCCGGTTTTTCGTCGTCGCGCATGCCTTTCTTGAACTCTTTGACTGCGCTGCCCAGATCCTTGGCACCGCTGGTCAGGCGCTTGGTGCCGAACACCAGCACCACGATGACCAGCACGATGAGCCAATGCCAGATACTCATGCCGCCCATGTCGCTACCGCCCGGTTGATTCGAAGAGGGGATGTGGAGGATACCGCAGTCGCTGCGGCTCGGGCTTGAAACCCGTTCAGAAACCAACGATCGAAGGAGATGTCGGCACTTTTCGGGGGTCTGTTCACGGAGTTTCCGGCAAGGCTTCAACCTTGGCGGGATTTTCCACAGCCTCGAACGGCTGAGGCTGCGCTTCGACGGTGGCCGTTGCAGATGTTGCTGGCACAGGCCCGGCGGGGCTGGCATCGTCCTGACGCGCGGCGCGCGCACTGGCGCTGGCCCGTGCCAGCTGGTCCCGGAAGCCAGCGATGGATGCCGAAGGCACATCTGCGGCGCGGTCTTCGAAGATCATCCTCGGCGTCGTGTCCTGGCCGTAGACGGCTTCATTGGCGCGGTTGTCGATGGACAGCACCGCGCCGTCGAGCGCCACTCCGGCAAACAGGCCGCGTGCGCGCGACCAGGACCAGATTTCCGCCTTCATCTGCCCGTCGGTGGAGGCTGAAGCATTGCGGCCCATCGGGCCGGCGGCGACGCCAGCATCGGCACCGAGGGTGAACTTGCCGTTGACGATCGAATCCAGCCCGCGCTCGCTGCGGAACACGAGCACCACATCGGCCGATTGCACGCCGACCTGAAAGCCGATGCTGCCGCCAGTGAGCGTGATGAAGCTCGGATTCGACCAGCCGCCGTCGGCGGTGCGCACGGACAACACGCCATGGCCGCGACGGCCGCCAAGCACGAGGCCGGCTTTGATGGTGTCCGGGACGATGACGATGGCTTTCGCTTCATCCAGCAGTTTGTCCGGAATGGAGGACTCGGGGATCGCCTGGATCTCGGACAGCACACGAGCGGCGTTCTCGACTTGGGCTTCCTCGCGAGGGCCAGCCATTGCGACAGATGTCGCGAATGCGATGGGTAAGAAGAGTACGAGTGGCAGCGCGCGGGACAACGATCGCGGTGATGGCATGTGCTTGGGTTTCCGGTTGAACATGTGTTGGAACTCCGGCAAGGGATGGCCGCAGCCTAGCGCTGCGGTCGTGAATCCGGACAATACCGGAGCTGCGACCATGACATGGCGCAGTGGTTCCGTGGATCCGGCGCTGACTTGACCGCGTGCTGCTGTCATCCTATGCCGATGACAGCGCCCACGACCGCAATCCTTCTCGTCAATCTCGGCACTCCCGACGCGCCCACCGCATCGGCGGTGCGCCGTTATCTGGCTGAATTCCTGCACGATTACCGCGTGGTACCGCTGAGCCGTTGGCTGTGGTGCCCGATCCTGCACTTCATCATCCTGCCGCTGCGCGGGCCGAAGGTCGCGAAGAAATACGCCGAGGTCTGGATGGACGGCGGCTCGCCGCTGGCAGTGCACACGGGCAATCTTGCCGCTGCGATGCAGGACTGTCTGCCCGATCTGCGCGTCACCTACGCCATGCGCTACGGCAATCCGTCGATGGCGAAGACTGTCGCCGCATTGCGCGCCGAGGGCGTGCGTGAACTGGTGATCCTGCCGCTGTATCCGCAGTATTCGACTACAACGACCGCATCGGTGACCGATGTGGCCGAACGGCTGGCGCAAGAGGCTGGTAATGCGCTGCGGGTCGAGACCATCAACGATTATCACGTCGATACCGCTTGGGTGGCGGCGGTTGCCGATTCGATCCGTGCGCACTGGTCCGAACACGGTCGTGGCGAGCGCCTGATGTTCTCGTTCCACGGCATCCCCCAGCGGCTGGTCGATGCTGGCGATCCTTACCAGCAACAATCCCAGGCCAGCGTCGATGCCATCGTGGCCGCGCTCGCGGATGTCCCCGGGTTCGTGCCGGAAGACGCCATGCTCACCTTCCAATCGCGCTTCGGCCGCGAGCCGTGGCTGCAGCCGTACACCGACCACGTGTTGAAAGACCTCGGCGCCAAGGGCGTGAAACGGATCGATGTGGTCTGCCCGGGTTTCGCGGTGGATTGCCTGGAAACACTGGAGGAAATCGCGATGCAAAACGCCGAACTGTTCCATGAAGCCGGCGGCGAATCGCTGCGCTATATCCACTGCCTCAACGCTAGTGCCGCGCACGCGGACGCGCTGGCGGCGCTGGTCCAGCGGCATGTGCGGGGAGTTGCGTGATGCGCAGCCTGATGCTCGACACTGAGCGCGGTTCCTTTGGCGCGTTGCGCAACGACACCGCCGGCGGCACGCCGTTGCTTGCCCTGCACGGTTGGCTGGACAACGCTGCGAGCTTCCTGCCGATGGCGCCCGAACTGGCGAAATACGACCTGGTCGCACTGGACATGCCCGGGCATGGCCGCAGCTTTCATTACCCGGCCGACGCCGAATACAGTCTGTTCAGCACGATTCTGGACGTGCTCGCCGCAGCCGATGCCCTTGGCTGGGAGCGGTTCGATCTGCTGGGGCATTCGATGGGTGGCGCGATTGCGAGTTTGCTCACTGCGGCTGCACCGGAACGCATCGCCCGGCTGTTCCTGATCGAAGCCCTCGGCCCGCTGGCCGGAGCCGAAGAAGGCACCGCCACTCGCCTGCGCGAAGCGGTCACGCAGCGCCGCGCATTGAGCAGCAAGCGCAAGCGTGTCTTCCTTGATCCGGAAGTCGCGGTGCAGGTGCGGATGCAGACCAACATCACCGATCTGGATGAAGCCTCGTCGCGATTGCTGGTCGAACGCGGCATTCGCGAAGTCGAGGGTGGCTACGAATGGAGCAGCGATGCGCGACTGACGCTGTCGACGGCGGTACGCATGTCCGAAGCGCAGGTGCGCGATTGTCTGGGTGCGATCGCCTGCCCCACGACATTGCTCGTGGCCGACCCGCCGCCGGCGTATTTCCCGCCGGGGTTGCGCGAAGCGCGCATTTCCTGCGTTCCGGACATCCGCAGCGTGTCGCTGCCGGGCAGTCATCACCTGCACATGACGCATCCGGTGGAAGTCATCTCTGCGTTGGGTTTGTTGTAACCCGGATTGCTGCGCCATGTCGTCGCAGGCGGGCCTTCAGGCCCGATCACGCTGCGGATGTGGTGCCGTCAGCGCAACAAGGCCTGCAACTGCGCCTTGAGCCGTCGACCTTCGCTGCGGAAATAATCGCGCTGGTCGCGCCAGTCGGGGAACCGCGCTTCGACTTCGCGCCAGTAGGCGGGCGAGTGATCGTGATGCACCAGATGGCAGAGTTCATGCACGAGGACGTACTCGAACGCTGCGGGCGGTGCCAGCACCAGTGACAGGTCCAGTGCGACGGTCCCGTCCGGTGCGAGCGAGCCCCATTGCGAGCTCATCACTTTCAGCTGCACGCGGCGCGGTGCGCGCGGCAGCGATGGCAGATAGCGCGGCATCCAGCGGCCGATATCGGTACGCGCTTCGGCTTCGTAGAAATCACGCAGGGCACGATGCAGGGCGGCATTGCCCGCGCGTGCGGTGGTCTGGAACAACAGGGCATCGCCGTCGCGCTGCAGCGAGGTGAAGCGCCCGCTTTCCCAGCGCAGCGGGAGTGATGCTCCGCGCAGCGGCAGCGAAGTGCTCTCATCGCGCTGCAGCGGCATGTCGCTGGCATCGACCAGGCGGTCAAGCTGCGCGTGCAGCCAATCGCGATGTTCGATCAGGAAACGATCGCCAGCGACCAGACTCGCGCGTTGCGGCAGGGTCAGACGGACACCGCGTTCGCTCACGGACAGCTTGATCCGTCGCGCGCGCGGATCACGTACGCGCAGCACGTCCACACTGCGACCATCGCCGAGTTGCATCGGCACGCGGTCGCGCTGCTGGCTACGGACTTCGGTGCGAGGCTCGACGTGCGCCACCCCACGCAGACGGAAACGGAAAGGCATGCGGCATCCTACCCGCAGCGGGCCGCAAGAAGTGACTGCGACATCATTCGGCTTTCGAGAACTTGAGCGCAGGTTCGAGAATCAGGAACAGTCGCCTGACTTCGGCACTCATCAACATGAAGCGGGCGTCGAGTTCCGCATGCAGGTCTTCGCGCTCGTTGGATTCGAGCTGATCGACCACACCATCGAGGAATTTCAGTTTGCGGATGATGAGATCTTCGCCGAGTACGAAGCTCACGTGATCGTCCAGCGTCAACGCCAATCGCGTCACCTGTTTGCCGGCTTCCAGATGCTTGGCGATCTCGTCGCTCTGCAGCTCCTGATGCTGACATTTCACCACCGCGCCGTTGTCGGTGGGGTCGCGCAGCTCGCATTCGTCGCCCAGTGCAAGGCCATGCGGGAGCGGGTCGCCAGCGATCCAGCTGGTGAGGATCGAACGCGGTGCGACTTCAGCGTTCAGCGGCAGCGCCGGAAAACTGCCGAGCGCGTGACGGACATCGGAGACCACCGCTTCGCCGGTCTTGCGTGACGAGGTGTCGATGGCGATGAAGCCGTGTTTGGCGTCGAGCATCGCGTCGGTACGGCCGGGGCGAACGAACGCGCGCGGCAGCAGTTCGTGCACCAGATCTTCTTTCAACCGCTTGCGTGCGCGCCCGCCAAGTTTGCGGCCCTCTTTCTCTTCGATCTCGGCCAGCTTCTTCTGCAGCATGTCGTTGACCACCGCGCCGGGGAGGATCTTGTCCTCGCTGCCGGCGGCGAGCCAGATCGCGTCGTCGATGCTGCGCGACAGCGGTTCGCCTTCACCACGGCCGAACGGGGAGACGAAGCCGCGCGACGACAGTTCGAGTGCGCCGACCGGCTTGAGCGTGCATTCGGCGAGGCCGGTGTCGAGATCGGAAAGATCGAGTGAGCTCGGGAAGCGGAACAGGGTCAGGTTTCTGAAGAACATCGAGTATCCGTAGTGCGTTGATTTGGGCCGACACCCCCGGTGATGAGGGTGTAACGGCGAAAAATGACATCAATTGTCTTCGGGTGTCTGCGTGGCCGAATCGCCTTCCAACCACGCATGCGCATCCGGCATGTCGCCGTCGTTGCGCTTGCCCAGCGAGAGGAAGTCGAACAGTGCCGGGTCGCTCAACTGCGACGGGCGGATATTGCCCAAGGCGCGCGATATCTGCTCGATGCGGCCGGGCGTATCGCGCTCCCAGCTGTCCATCATCTTCTGCACCTGCTTGCGCTGCAGGTTCTCCTGCGAGCCGCACAGGTTACACGGGATGATCGGAAACTGTTTCGCATCTGCGTATGCGGCGATGTCGTCTTCGCGGACATAGGCCAGCGGGCGGATGACCACGTGTTTGCCGTCATCGCTCAGCAGTTTTGGCGGCATGCCGCTGAGTTTCGAGTGGAAAAAAAGATTGAGGAAAAAGGTCGCCACCAGATCGTCGCGGTGATGCCCCAGCGCGATCTTGGTGAAGCCTTCCGCCTCCGCGTAGGCATAGAGCGCGCCACGCCGCATCCGCGAGCAAAGCGAGCACATGGTCTTGCCTTCGGGCACGACGCGGGTCACCACCGAGTAGGTGTCCTGTTCCAGGATCTTGTAGTCGACGCCGAGCGAGGTGAGATATGCCGGCAGCACATGTTCGGGAAAATCCGGCTGCTTCTGGTCGAGATTGACTGCGGTGATGCTGAAACGTACCGGCGCCTTCTTCTGCAGCTGCAGCAGGATATCGAGCAGGGTGTAGCTGTCCTTGCCGCCCGAAAGGCAGACCATCACTTTGTCGCCGTCTTCGATCATCCCGAAATCGGCGATCGCGCGGCCGACGTTGTGGCGCAGCCGCTTGGCCAACTTGTTGGCTTCGTGTGCAGCGCGGCGGGACCGTGGCGGCAGGGGTTCGGAGAGGGGCAGGAGGATGGTCATCAGACGCGCATTTTAGCCGGATCGTGTTCCCACACGTCGTGCGCCGCGCCCGGTGACAACGGCAGATTGCAATGGCGTGCAATCTGTAAAGAGATGTAACGCATTGATTCGCATGGCGAGCAGCACTTGGCACGCGCCTTGTAAGGGATACAGGGCCGGCGTTTTTTCCCGGCATCCCCCAAGCGTTTGGAGATAGGCATGAGCAACATCCTGTTCGACCGTTCCCGCACGATGCTTTCGCTGATGCTGCTGGCGGGTCTGATGGCAGGTTGCGCGTCGACGGCGGCCCACAAGTCGCCCGGCATGCAGACCAAGGCCTACGAGGATTCGGAACAGCCGGTCAACGACAGCTGGATCACCACGAAGGTGAAAGCCGACCTGCTGATCACCGATGAGACCAAGGGCCTCGACATCAACGTCACCACCACCAATGGTGTGGTCACGCTCTCCGGCAAGCTCGACAACGCGATGCAGGTCGACAGGGCCGTCGCCGTGGCACGCGCGATCAAGGGCGTGGTCTCGGTGGACGCGACCACGCTTACCGTCAAACCGCGTCGTTGACACGACAGCACAACGACATCCCGACGGGCGAACCCGTCCGTCGTACTCCCTCAAATAGGAAAACACATATGAATACCGACACCATCAAAGGCCAGTGGAAACAGCTCAACGGCAAGATCAAGGCACAGTGGGGCAAGCTCACCGACGACGATCTGACCGTGGCCGAAGGCAATGGCGAGTACCTCGCCGGCAAGGTCCAGGAGCGTTATGGCCTGTCCAAAGAACTCGCGCTGAAGCAGGTCGAGGAATTCGAAAAGACCATCCGCAACAGCTGAGTTGTGCGCACCACTCCCACTCGCGCCCGTGCAGGCGCGTGGTGAGTTCGCCGTGGTCCTGCCCCTCCCCCGCAGGGCCACGGCGTACACCGGATCCCCCGTCCGCACCGTGAGCTCCGCAAGCCGGTACGGACGGGGATCCACCCTGGGATCGATCTTATTGATCGTTTCGATCGTGTCGTGCTCCGATTCCCAATCGCTCAGTTGCACCCTATCGCCAATGATCCCGACGCAAGGCGATCGACAGGCTTGATAGTGATCGTGCGGAATGCCCGCCTCTGCCGCTGGGATCGTGCAAAACGCAGATCCAGGTGAGCGGGAATCCAGCAGCGACGGGCACTTGGGAACTGGCACAGGCCTTGCGGTGCAGTTTCCCGTCCGGCGCCACACCGCGCCGCGAACCATCCGCAGACGCTGCCCGCAGGAGCCCCACATGAGTGCCACCCTTGAACATCGATCTCTGCAAACCCGCCCGGTCTCGCCGATGGCCACGCTTGGCGGTGTATGGTGCCGTCCGCCGGCAGGGACCGCAGCCGTCGATATAGTGGACGCCCCCATGCAAGCCCGTGCCCCGCACACGACGATGGAGTCAGAATCCGTGCCGAGCCCCGCCTCCAAGCCCGCGGGTCGCATTCTCGCGATCGACGACGACACCCGCCTGCTGCAGAACTTCACGCTGGCGCTGGAAAACGACGGCTACAGCGTCGAGACCGCCGAAACCCTCGCCGATGGCCTGCGTCTTGCCGCGACCCGGCCGTTCCATGTCTGTCTGCTCGATCACAACATCGGCTATGACTCGGGCATCGAAGCCTTGCCGCGATTGCGCGAACTGGCGCCGTTGATGCGCGTGATCATGGTCACCGCCAATGCCGCCATCGACGATGCGGTGAAAGCGATAGCGCTCGGCGCCAGCGATTATCTGGTCAAGCCGTGTTCGCCCGACCAGCTCAAGATTTCGGTTGCGCGACAGGTCGATACCCGCCGCATCCTCGACCGCCTCGATACCTTCGAGCGCGAAGCGCAGGTCGGCGTGCCCGAGCTGACCAGCAAGAACAAAGCGATGCAGGCCGCGATCGACATGGCCCTGCAGGTGGCGCGTACCGACGCCAACGTCCTGCTGCTGGGCGAGAGTGGCACCGGCAAGGGCGTCGTCGCCAAAGCGGTGCATCGCGCCAGTGCGCGTGCAACCGGTGCCATGGTCACGGTGAATTGCCCGTCGCTGTCCGCCGAACTGATGGAAAGCGAGTTGTTCGGCCATTCCAAGGGTTCGTTCACCGGTGCCGTGCAGAACACGGTCGGCCGTGTCACCCATGCCGATGGCGGCACGATCTTTCTCGATGAAATCGGCGATTTCCCGCTGGCGCTGCAGCCGAAGTTGCTGCGTTTCATCCAGGACAAGGAATACGAACGCGTCGGTGATCCGGTCACGCGCAAGGCCGACGCGCGGATCGTCGCCGCCACCAATCGCGACTTGAATGCGATGGTGGAGGAAGGCCAGTTCCGGCTCGACTTGTTGTATCGCCTCAACGTCATCAGCATCACCCTGCCGCCGCTGCGCGAACGTCCGGAAGATCTCGAAGACCTGGCCAACGGCTTCATCCGCCGGTATGCCAGCGACTACGGTCTGCCCGCACGTCGGCTGTCGGCGTCCGCGCTGTCGCAGCTGCGTGCGTATGCGTGGCCGGGTAACGTGCGCGAGCTGCAGAACATGATGGAACGCGCGGTGATCCTCTGCCGCGTCGAAGAGATCGGTCCCGAGCTTCTCGCACTCAGCCCGTCCGCGCGCAACGATGTACAGCCGGGGATGGCGATCTCGCTGGACGAACTCGAACGCCTGCATATCGAACGCGTGCTCGCGTCCAGCGACAGTCTCGATGCGGCCGCCCGGACGTTGGGCATCGACGCCTCCACGCTCTATCGGAAACGCAAGCTGTTTGGTTTGTGATCACCGCGCTGCTCGACCTTCGCTACGTTATGAGTTTTGCCCGCATCCCATGAATCATCTTCCGCCCAGTGTTCTTCCTGAAGTCACGACATCCCCTCCGCGCGACGGTTGGCTTGCGCTCGTCGGTTGGATGTTGCTGCTGATTGCCTTGGGCACCGCACCCGGTGTTCTGTTCGAGCCGAGCGACTGGTATGCCGCGCTGCTGAAGCCAACCTGGAACCCGCCGTCTTGGCTGTTCGGTCCCGTCTGGACGGTGCTGTATGCCTCCATGGCGGTGGCGCTGTGGCTGGTGCGGCGCGAGCCCGACATCGACGCCGCCACACGCCTGCGTGCGTTGCTGATGTTCGCGATCCAGTTCGTGTTGAACCTTGCGTGGACACCGATGTTCTTCGGGCTGCACACCCCGGGGTTGGCGTTCGTCGAGATCTGCCTGCTCTGGGTCGCACTGCTGTCGACGATGCTGATGTTCGGCCGGGTACGCGCGCTGGCCGGCTACCTGCTGTTGCCGTATCTGTTGTGGGTATCGTTCGCGCTTGTGTTGAACGGCACGATCTGGCTGATGAATTCCTAGCCGCTGGACTTACGCCGCTACACTTCCCGTTCGCTCCGACCCACGTCGAGAACGGGCGCCACCACTGGGGATTCCGCATGCCACTGTCGCGCACCGCGCAATTCCGTAACCGCGCCAACGTCGGCTTGCTGGCATTGGCGTTCGTCGTGATCGTCATCACCTCGATCATTTCGGTGCGCTCCACCAACCAGCTCGGTGATTCCATCGAGCGGGTCACGCACACCATGCAAGTGAAGGACACGCTGACCGGGCTGCAGTTCGAGCTTGGCATGATGGAGGCCGACGGTCTGCGGTTCATGATCGGTGGCGATGCCCCCCATCGAGCGGGCCTGCGCACGCATCTCGATGCGGCCGATCGTCTGATTATGCAGTTGAAGACATTGACTGCCGACAACCCCCAGCAGCAAACGAATCTGGCCGCGCTGACGAATGATTATCAAGTGCTCGAAGCCCGTGTCATGCGTTCGATCGAGATCAAGGACGCCGAACGGCGCAACGGAAAGGCAGGTGATGCCGTAAAACTCGTTCTCGATGGCCGTGGAGAAACCGTCGTCGATCGCATGCGCGAACGCGTGTTCGCGATGGCCCGTGAAGAAGATCGTTTGCTGCGCGAACGGGGCGATGTGCGTGATGCGTTGGTGAAACAGACGACGGCAACATTGATGATCGCCAACGGTCTTGCCTTGGTGGCGGGCCTGCTCGGCTTTCTGGCGCTGCGCCGCGCCCAGCGCGAAGCCGAAAACGCGCTGCGCGGCGAACTGCGTGCTGCGCAGGCGCGCCGCGCGAACGAGGAGAAAAGCATTTTCCTGGCCAGCATGAGCCATGAGATCCGCACGCCGATGAATGCGATCTTCGGGTTCGCCCAGCTGCTCGGCGATCATGTGCGCGAACCGCTGCAGCGCGAATGGGTGGCCTCGATCAAGAAGAGCGGACAGATGTTGCTGTCGCTGATCAACGACGTGCTGGATCTGTCCAAGATCGAAGCGGGAAAAATGCATCTGGTCCCGCAGGGCACGGATGTGACCGAGTTGGCGACCGAAACCCTCGCGTTGTTCGAACCGATGGCCGAAGACAAGGGTGTGCGGTTGCGGATCGAAATCGATCACAGTGACCTGGTGCCGGTACTGGTGGATGCGCAGCGGATGCGCCAGATCCTGATGAATCTGCTCAGCAATGCGGTGAAATACACCGAACGCGGTGAAGTGACGCTGCGTCTGTCGATGTTGCCCTCGCCGATCGGCAATGGCCGCGATCTGCGGATGACGGTGGCGGATACCGGCGTCGGCATCGACGCGGAACTGCTGGAGCAGATCTTCGAGCCGTTCTATCAGGCGGATAGCCCGGATGGCCGGGTGCGACAGGGCACGGGTCTCGGTCTGAGCATCACCAAACGGCTGGTCGATCTCATGCACGGCCGCATCCATGTCCTCAGTCAACCGGGCGAAGGCGCGACTTTCCACGTGAATATTCCCGATCTTGAGCCGGCGGCAGTCGTGGCCACCGACGCCGAAGAGAAGCGGGTCGATTTCGATCGACTGTCGATGCTGACGATGCTGGTCGTGGACGATGTCGAATGGAATCTCGAAGTGGCCCAAGGCTATCTGCGCGATAGTCATCATCAAGTGATGGTGGCCCACGATGGTATCGAGGGTGTCGAACGTGCGCGCCAATTACGCCCCGATGTGGTGCTCATGGATCTGCGCATGCCACGGATGAACGGTTTCGATGCGCTGGAAGCGATCCGTGCCGACACCTCGCTCGACGGTACACGGGTGATCGCAGTGACCGCCTCCAGCCTTGCTGGCGAGGCCGGGCCGCAGCACGCGCCTTTCGACGGATTTTTGCGCAAACCCTATACGCCTCTCGAATTGTTCGCCGTGCTGGACGGTTTGTTCGGTCACGACGGTACGCGGGGTGGCGAGAGCGTCGCATCCGAGCAGCGAACCGAGACGCCTGAC
>JBGSID010000107.1:0-3546 GCA_041751895.1 Lysobacteraceae bacterium
GTGTTCGCCAAAGCTGCGGGTACCGCCGGCCGCCACGTGCAGATGGTGCAGGCTGGCCGCGGGCTCGAACCGTATCCTGCCGCCCGCGGCGAGAAATCGGTGCGCGAATTCGGCTTCGAAGCGATACGCCACCCGCACGAAATTCTGGTCGAAACCACCCAGCTCCAGGGCGCGTGTACGCCGCAGCGAAAAGTTGCAGCCAATAAACTCGCCGACCCAGAACGCCCTGGTTCCGGCAAAGCAGAAGGCTTCGACGCCAGAAAAATCCACCCCCTCCTCCCAGGGCTGGATCACCCGACCCGCGATCAGCGCTTCCGGGTAGTGCGCATGCGCACGCCGATGCGCTGAAAGCAGATCCTGCTCCGGGCGCACATCGTCGTCCAGGAACAACACCAACTCGCCGCGCGCCTCGAACAACCCACGGTTCATCGCGCGCGGAATCGGGGGCGGTTGGCCGCGGATCCAACGAATCGCGCCGCTGCGCTGCAGCTCCGCCAGCCGTTCCTCGGTGTCCGCCTGGTGCCGCTCGGTCTGATCGATCAGCACAAGCTCATCGGCCGGCGCGGACAGCGCCAGCAACGATTCCAGCGTGTCGATCAGCACCCGCTCCCGGCGGTAGGTCGGAATGACGATGCTAAGGAATAGCCCATCCAACGCCGTGCGGAAACTGATTCTGGTAACGTCCGAAGCACCACCGAGCTTAGGTTCACCGCTCACGCAGTCCATCCCGTTTGAAGTCGATCAGCCGCTGATAAAAATCCGTGGTCTCGCGGGCGACTCGATCCCAGGAGAATTCGCGCGCCTTGGCGGCTGCCTGAACCCCCATTTGAACAGCCATTGCCGGCGCAGCGCGCAAGCGGCTGTAACTGTTTGTGATCTGCTTGGCATCACCCACAGGCACCAGTACGCCGTCACCCCAGGAGTCGATGCAGTCTATGGCCCCGCCCTCACGGCTGGCGATCACCACCAGACCGCGTGCCATCGCCTCCAGCCAGGCTTTGCCGAAACCCTCAAAGAATGAGGGAAACAGGAACACGCCATGACGATCATAGACGTCGAGCAATTCTTCTTGACCGAGCCAGTCCACAAAGTCGACCCGAGCCAAGGCCCGACCCGTCAACAGGCTGGCGGCTTGTCGATGGTGTCGTTTGTCGCAGACCCAGGTCAGCCGGACCTCCGGGTGAGCCGCCACGATCTGATCGAATGCCTCGGCGAGCACCATCGGTGCCTTAACAAAAGCGAATTGCCCAACGTACAGCAGCTTGCTGAGCCGGTTTGCTGTCAGCGGATGGATGGGCGCAACCTGAAAGCTCGCCGGAGGTGCCTGAGGAATCACGCAAATACTTGACTCTGGCACCGCGCAATTGTGCTCAAGATACTGGGCACACAGACTGGAACTCACGATGTGACCATCGGCATAACGAGCAATGGCGCGATGGCTGAACTTCAGCAGGCGGGCCATGACCCGTTGCGTCAGCTTACGGTCGTTGGACGCAAGCAAGGCGAACTTCTCGATCCAGGGCGCAAGTGCGGCGCCAACCCTCGGCTCGAATCCGTGTGAGCGATGCACGAAGATTGGTTTCCCGGCTTTGCCTTGCAAGCTGCGCGCGGCCAGGTAGCCATGTGGCTGGTTCACATGGACCACGTCATATACGTGGAGCTTCATCCGTTCACGCATGCGATTGCGGTACGCGAAGGGCAGCTCCAGCAGGTAGTGCAAGTTGCCATGAACAATCCGGTGCGGCAACTCGTTTGCCCAGACGGTATCCACCTCATGGCCGATTCGACGCAGCGCCTGGACCGTCTGCAATTCGGTACCCGCAGCTCCGCTGTCGGGGTTCGGCAGTGTGTCGGCCATCAGCAGAATGTGCATCAAACGAAAATCGCGCTCGGAGCGTGGTGGTTGGCGGGCAGAAAGAAGATGTTCTCGACTTCGCCGGGCTCATCGAGATGCGCGAGCCGGCCTGCCCTGACCGAGAATGCTCTATAGCCTTGATCCATCAGAAAACGCCAGCTCAGTGCCATATCGAATCCGTTGATATGCATGCGCTCCCGATTGAATTCCGCAAAGATGATCGGCTGATCGCGTTCGATCACCGCGCGTGCTCCTGCGATGACCATCGGCTCATATCCTTCCACATCAATCTTGATGAATCCGATCCTTCCGACATCCGCCTCCCGGACCAAACTGTCCATGGTGACCACCGGAACCTTCAAATCGCCCTCCGCAGCAATCATTGCATTGTTGTCACTTTCCTTTGGATCAGTGACAACGGACAGCTCACCGGCCGATGCACCCAGGGCAACTGGAAAGTACCTAACGCAAGATTCCAGGTGATTCAGCGCGACGTTGGCCTTTTGCCGATCCAGGTTGAACGCGACGGGTTCGACAGAAATGACCAAACTGCCGGAGCGTCTGACCAGGTCGCTGAGACAGATCACGTAAAGGCCAAGACTGCTACCAACGTCGACAAATGCGCCGCCAGCATAAAGTTGTCGAGATAACTCGATGTACTCACGCTCCCACTCGCCATAGTAGTAGGCGAATTTTTGTCCCCACGGTCGGAGATCGAAGCGCATCGTCGCAAGCCGGTTGATGGGACCGATGGCAACATAGGAAGCGGCATGCGTTGACCTGGTCAATAGCGAATCGATCCACAGCACCAGTCTGCCTTTGCCCCTGAAGCGGGGCGTGACACGGAACATCCAGGCCACCATCTGCCGCAAAACGTTCATTGCTTTTGTCCTTTCGTGAATAACCCGATCTGCAGCAGGCGGACCCACGCACGTAGCTGCAACGGGTTGCTGCGAATCGATTGAAGGAAATAGCTTTGGGCCTCGCTCACGTTTCCGTTACGCCTAAGGCACTCGGCCAGAAAATTGCAACCCTGCGCGATCTTTCGACGGCGGAGCATCGTGCCTTTCTGCGCCATGCTGTGAGCGATGCACGATGCCTCCTTGAGCAAATGTGCGTCGGATCCACCGGCACTGCGCGCTCTGAGGCATGCAAGCGACAGACGCGCGAAAGCTTCCTGAACCGACTTGTTGACAGCGCTGATGTCGGTGGGCGCGATTCGAGCCTGATACAGCGTGTGAGGGAGCATCTGGAACGGTCCCAATGACCCGAGCCGGTACCAGAGGTCCCAATCCTGACCAAAGTAAAACGGCGTTCGATAACCACCTGCGGCCAGATAGCGGCTTCGAAGGAACATCACGGAACCGTGATGCGTGGGTCCGTCGATTACTCCATGGGGTCGATCGACAGCAATGATGGACGTTGGCGTCGTTGCGATGCCGGTTCCACATTTTTCAAAAAGCAATGCCCCAGCTTCTTCCACATAGCGTGTGCGGCAGGACAGGAACACGAGCTCCTTGCTTGCCCCGAAAGCTCGAACCTGCTGATTAAGCCGCCCCGGCAGCGAGACATCCCCAGCATCCTGACGGGCAATGAACTCGCCCCGTGCCAATTCGCAGCCGTGGATCAAGGCGCGAGTGAGCCCTGTGTTTGCCTGATGCACGACCCGCAAGCGCGGATCGCGGGCGGCG
>JBGSID010000108.1:0-3207 GCA_041751895.1 Lysobacteraceae bacterium
AAGAGGTGCTGGAGGCCGATCTCATCTGCCATGTTCGCGACATCGCGCATCCCGAGACCGAGACACAGGCGGCGGATGCGCAGGCGCGTGCGGCGGCGAGGAAGGAGACGGTATCGCGAGTGAGCATGGGGAACCCGGTCAGGCAGCGCGTTCGTGCTGTGCGTCGGTGACGGCCAGTGCCTGCTCGATCAGCGACCAGTCGGCACCGGCGCGATGCGCGCCTTCGCTGAGGATCTGCCGGAACGCGCGGCCACCCCGTTCGCCATGGAACAGGCCCAGGATGTGGCGGGTCAGGTGTTTCAGCGCCACGCCGTGCGCCAGTTGCGTTTCGATGTAGGGTTGCCACGCACGCAGCAGTTCGCCGCGCGAGCGTGTTTCGCCGTCGAACCATGCGGTATCGAGCCGATGCAACAGATACGGTTCGTGATAGGCCGCGCGGCCGAGCATTGCGCCATCGGCATGATCGAGATGGGTGCCGGCTTCGGCAAAGTCGGTGATGCCGCCATTGACGATCACCTGCAACTGCGGACGCTCTTGCTTCAGCCGGTAGGCCCAGTCATAGCGCAGCGGCGGCACGTCGCGGTTTTCCTTGGGAGACAGGCCTTTCAGCCAGGCATTCCGCGCGTGGATCACGAACATCGCGCAGCCGGCGGCGGCGATGGTATCGATGAACGCGAGGAAGTGTTCCCATTCGTGATCGTCGTCCACGCCGAGTCGGCATTTCACCGTGATCGGCGTGGCGGGCGCGGATTCGATCATCGCCGCCACGCAGTCCGCGACCAGCGACGGCTCGCGCATCAGGCAGGCACCGAAACGTCCGGCCTGCACGCGGTCGGACGGACAGCCGCAGTTGAGATTGATCTCGTCGAAACCATGCTCGGCACCGATGCGCGCCGCTTGCGCCAGCAGCGCCGGATCGCTGCCGCCAAGCTGCAGCGCGACCGGATGCTGGCTGTCGTCTTTCGCCAACAGCCGCGCGCGGTCGCCGTGGATCACCGCGTTCGCATGCACCATCTCGGTGTACAGCCGCGAATGCGGCGACAACAGGCGGTGGAAGTTTCGGCAATGCGTATCGGTCCAGTCCATCATCGGAGCTACCGACAATCGAATATCGCCAGAAACATAGCGATTTCCGTCATTTATTGCTTTTTTATCGGTAGATTGAAGAGGGTTCATTCGTGTGGATTTTTGGGTATTTTGGGGCTTTTCTGGTGCTACGATGCTACAATTGGTGCTACCAAAATCACCGTGTAGCACCATGGGTACCATCACCGCACGTCGCCGTAGCAATGGCACAACAGGATACACCGCACAGATTCGCCTCAAGCGAGAAGGAAAGGTTGTCCATACTGAGGCGGAGACGTTCAGCGCTAAGGCGTTGGCTCGGGCGTGGATGACTCGCCGCGAAGCTGAGTTGCAAACCCAGCGATCGCGGGGCGAGGCTGTGGGTCGCCGCATGACGGTTGAGCAGATGATCGAGTGGTATCAGACGCGTGAGAGGACTGATAAGCCCTGGGGGCGGACCAAGAGAACTGATCTTGCTCGAATGAAAGCGGGGGCGCTTGCGGGTAAGCGAGTGGACCAACTGACACGGGCAGATTTCATCGCCTACACCGAAAAGCGGCGGTCTGATGGTGCGGGGCCTGCAACAGCTACGAATGATCTGATCTGGTTCCGGCAAGTGTTTCGTGCGGCCGACGCTGTACTCGGTTCCCCCGTTCCATTGGAAGCATTAAATCGCGCTGCCGAATTCTTGCGTCAGGCACGCGTCATTGCCAAGCCCAATAAGCGAGACAGGCGGCTCCGTGATGGGGAAGAGGAAAAAATTCTCAAGCACTTCGCGAGACGAGGGAGAAGCGCGAAGATTCCGATGCATGACATCATTCTGTTTGCATTGGCCACGGCGCGACGCGAAGAGGAAATTACGCTGTTGCGATGGGCTGATCTTGACCGTAAGAAAGGCACTGCATTGCTTCGCGATGTCAAACACCCTACCGAAAAAGATGGGAACGACAAAGAGTTTCGCCTACTTTCTGCAGCATGGGCGATTATTGACGCGCAGCCAAGAATCAAGGATGAGCCTCGAATATTCCCCTACAATCCAAAATCAATCGGCTCTGCTTTCACGCGAGCAATGCCGATCCTAGGAATTGAGGATTTGCATTTTCATGACCTGCGGCACGAGGCGACCTCAAGATTCTTTGAGGCCGGCTATGAAATACATCAGGTCGTTCATTTTACCTTGCATGAATCTTGGCAGACCTTAAAGCGGTACACACACTTGAAGCCGCATAAGGTTCCAGATCTCACTGTGCAGAAGAAGGCATCACGTGGTGGCTGAGTTGATTCGATCCCAATCGACTCCAGCGAGTTTGCGCTGTTCATCGATGTAACCGGCCAAGTCTTCGGCCGAAATTAGCCATGGTGATTTCTGCGAGCCAAGCCTGAAGGCTGGCACAGGCAATGACTGCTTTGTGGCGGCCTTCTTTGCTTCTTCGGCGGATAAGCCAAAGTGATGGGCGCACTTGACCAGTGGAATATGGCCCGTGCCGAACTCAGCAATCAAGAAGAAAAGGGTTCGCGATTCGCTCATGTTAAGTGGATGCACGCCAAAGCGGGTCATGGAATGTAAGGCGTTCTGCCATTGAGCTTGCCGGTACGACGGGCATGCAGGTAAGCGTTGATTTCGGATTCGTACCAGCGCGCGTCATCTGGCTCGGGGAATCTCTTTTTCTTGATCTGCTCGTAAATCCAACTTTTCTTGCGAGCGATGCGCTGTTCGACCTGTTCGATGGTCAGGCAACGCTCTTGAAATAGTGCCTGGGGAGTCATGGGTCTACTGATTTGGATCGGCGCGGACGTGGACGTGCGTCCGTCGTCATCGCCCAAAGGTGTCGTTGGCCGCTGCCGGTGCCGGCAGCGTTGTCCGTGCCTTCGCAATCAGGCGCGTATAGAAAACGCATAGCGCAGCCCCAGCTATGAATAGAGCGGCCTGCATGAGTGCATATGCATACGCATTAGCGGCTATCTCGATCACGATGAAGATCGCTGACCACACCATCGACACGATGCAGGCGATGCGCGCATAGCGAAGACGATTCACAGCGTCGCCGCCTCGGACAGCGCAGCGACGTAGCCAGGGCTCAGCCCTTCGGTCGGACGGGATGTTGCGTCCATTCCAGTGTCGGGCACGGAGTGGGTCGTATC
>JBGSID010000109.1:0-1838 GCA_041751895.1 Lysobacteraceae bacterium
GATGAACACCACGCCGAGCATCGCCATCCGTTTCATTGCCATCGTCCTGGTCCACCTCGCCGTCCTCGGCCTGGCGGGCTGCGCATCGATCACCCCGACGCGTGAAGTCTCGAATGGCTACGCCATCTTTGACATCCAGGCCGGGCCGGAAATCGGGCAGGCGCGCATCGCCGAGGCCGTCAAGGCCGCCTTGCAGAAGCACATGAGCCAGGTTCAGGTTGTCAACGGCATCCCGCCCGCACCCTTACCGGCAAAGGCGCCACGATTCCAACTGGCCTCGCCGTTCAAGGGCAGTGGCATCGGGGCGCTGGCGGCGGCGGCCGGTCAGTCTGTGCAGGTGCCCGTCTGCGAGGGTGCCATCCTGACGGCCACGGCGCGTGACGCATCCATGTCCAGGTACGGCGAGGGCACGACCTTCTTTGCCTGCGTGATGCCCTATCAAGGCGGCCTGGCGTTGAACATTTACACCACCTTCACCAAGGCGTCGGGTGCTTTCAGCGCAGCGACCTTGGGGGCCACGCTGGCGCGCACGGTGGTCGGTGACTCCAGTCAGTTCATCCCACGTGCGATTGCCGCGGTGGTCGAAGGCGTCAAGGCCACCGGCGCGAACGCGACCTTGGTCGAGGCCTATCCATGAAGGCGTAGACCCGTGGCGGCCCCTGTTGCTTGGGGCCGCGAACGGAGGAAGTCTGGCGCTTTGTCAACGCCACCGGCATAGCCCACCCGATGCATGTGCATGGGGTCCGGATGTCGCTGCTCTCGCGTGACCGCGGCACGCCAGCCCCTCATGAGCAAGGCCTGCGGGATACCCTTCTCGTGGACGCCATGCAGACCATCAGTGTCGCGGTACAGACGCCGCTTGTGGCGTCCTCGGTACCTCTCATGTTCCATTGCCACATCCTCGAACACGAGGACGCCGGCATGATGGGTCAGTTCGTCACCACTTGACTGCAAGTGCCGGGTGAGCCGACCGACGACCGCTCCGGGCAAGCACCTCGGAACGATCGTGCAGCGCGGGTGCTTAGCCGCGATCCGGCCGCTTCTTGCCCATCAGCAGCCAGATTGCCACAGCCGCCAGGGCGGTGTAGTTGAGCGCCATGAACCAGGGCGTGATCCAAGCGAGGCCATCGAAGCCGCGCTGCGTGAACGGGTACAACACGGGCACCGGGTAGTAGTCGGCCGAGTGCGTGAACACATCGATCACGATGTGCGACCACCAGCCCAGCAGCGGGAGCCAGAGTGTGCGACGCACCGCCCACAGCGCCAACGTGACGAGACCGGCGATCGGCGCGCTATGCATCACGCAATGCAGGTGGTGCGACAACAACCCGACCAGCGGCGGCAGACCGGGTTCCTGTCCGGGTACCGCAACGGCATAACTCCTCAGCGCATCAAAGCTTCCGTCACCGAAAAGCCACCAGCTTGCGATGGGCAGCAGATGGATCACATCGGGCAACGCCGCCAGCACCAGAGTGACCAGTACAGTGCTTCGCGTCAGCGGTCGCCGACGATGGATCACCGTGGCGCCCGCAGCAGCCCACAGCGTGTGCGCAACGATGTCCATCGCCGTGCCGGCCGTCAGTCCTGCTTCACTGCAGCACCCCGAAGACGCAGCGCATTGCCGATCACCGACGCCGAGCTCAGGCTCATCGCCAACGCCGCGATCATCGGCGACAGCAGCCAGCCGGTGAACGGGTACAGCAACCCGGCGGCCAGAGGAATGCCCAGCGCGTTGTAAACGAAGGCGAAGGCCAGGTTCTGTTTCATGTTGGCCACGGTGGCCACCGACAGCGCGGTCGCCGTGGCAATGCCGCGAAGGTCGCCCTTGACGAGCGTGA
>JBGSID010000110.1:0-2775 GCA_041751895.1 Lysobacteraceae bacterium
TGCCGCAATGGCGCGGCCGTGGCGTCGGCGACGCGCTGTTGCTGGCACTGATCGACGAAGCGGCGCGGCTGCGCTGGCCCGAGGTACGCCTGCACTCGCAGGTGTCAGCGCTCGGTTTCTACATCAAACACGGATTCGTGCCCTACGGCGACCGCTTCATGGAAGCCGGGATCGAGCACCAGAGCATGCGCCGGCAGATCGGCGGGCCGACCGCGATCGACACCCGTGAAGCCGCCATCGCCATCACCACGGCGATCATCGCGGATACCAGCCGCGAACTCTGCATCTACAGCCGCAGCATGGACCCGGGCTTGCTGGACACGCCGGAAGTACTCGAAGCGCTGCGCCGTCTCGCCACACGACGCCATCGGGTCGAGATCCATCTGCTGCTGCAGGACGCTGGCACGCCGCAAAGCGCGCATGCTCCGCTGATCGGCCTCGGCCAACGGCTGTCCAGCGTGTTCGCCTTCCGCGAGGTCACCGACCCGGCGGATCGCGTCTACGCCTCTGCGTTCATCGCCAACGATCATGGCGGTTACTACTTCCGGACGCTCGGCAACCGCTTCGACGGCGAAGCCGCGCTCGACTTCGGCGGCCGCGCCCGCCAGCTTGCCGACAACTTCAAACCGGTCTGGGGGCGCGCACGCGTCGTCACCGAATTCCGCGCACTGGGCATCTGACGGCATCCTCCGGCTGCATTCGGCCGGCGGCCTTCAGCCTGAAACCAGCGCGGAACGATGCAGCAGGATCTCGAATCGCACCTTGCCGCCGGGAACGGCTTCGATCCGCAGCAACTCCGCATTGGCGCCCTGCCCGTCCGGCGTGTTGTAGAGGGCCCGCAGCCCATCCGAAACATCGCGATTGGAGCCGGCTTCGCCCACGATCACAACGTTTCCACCGCCGTAACGCACGTCGGCAATGCGGCTGCCACCCGGGAACAATGCACCGGCACGGCGACGGATCTCGGCGGGATCGGCAAACCCGACCGGAGGCGTGTTCGGCGTCTTGGCCGCCCCCGGCACGGCCAGCTGCAGCACCGCCATCTGCGCCGCAGAGGTGTCTGGATTCGCTTCCCGGGCCCCGGTTTCCGGCATCGGCCCGGATGCGTCGCGGAGCACCAGCGGCGAATCCGTCAAAGTGAATTCGACGCTGCGCACATCGAAATGCCCCGAGGTCACGCCGTGCTGTACGTTCCGTGGCGCCAGGCCACCTGCGTCGGCGACTTTCGCAAGCAACTTATCCTCGTCCGCGACCGGCGCGGTGTATCGCACGCGCACCTTGCCGTCGCGCACGACCACGTCGTTGACTACCGTACCCGACGGCGCAAGCGCTTCGATCCGCATCCGGATCGCGTCGGCGGAGGCGTAACGCAGGGCATCCGAACGGGTCTGCGCATGCTCACGCGTCGCAACTTCAGCCTCTATCTCATCGATTGGCCGCTCGAACACGAAACGATTCACCATCGCCTCGGGACGCCATGCCTTCCTGGCATCGTCCCGGGGCCAGCGCAGCGCGCCGGTGAAGGTGCCGGTCGGAATCGGCAGATCCTTGCAGCCGTCACCGCACCAGACCGTGATACCGACCGTGCTGAGCTCGCGGGACTCGCCGATGATCGAACCGTCCATACCCAGCGTCAGCCGGATGGGCTTGCCACCCGCGCGCGGCAACTCCAGCCAGCCGTCCCGGCACGCCATCTCGGACCCGATCCGCAGCGTCTTGACGAATTCGGATCGAGGACCGAGTCGCGCCAGATGTTCGGCATAGGCGGTTTCGCCATTGCGTGCGATCCAGGCCGCGCGCTCCGGATCGCGCAGCAGGTGATACCACTCGCGGTAGCGCGGCTTCTCGAATTCACGGATCACACCGAGATGCTGCATCACCCGCGCATCGTCGATGAAGAAGCGGACATCGAACATGCCGGGTGCCATGCGACGAATGGCAATGCCGCTGATCTGCGCGGCCGGCACCCGGCTTCCATCCCCGGCAGCCACGTCCTCGAGGATCGACCCGCTGTAGGACGTGCCATGTTCATCGGGCACGTTGAACGCGTACGTCCCGGTCAGATCCGGGCAACCGAAGGTGTCGGTCTGCAATCCCGCCTTGTCGGCACGAGCCTGACCGCCGATTTTCCTGTCGCAGCCGCCCATGATCACGCTCGCCGTCACGACCACGGCCATCGCGTAAATCAGCGCAACGCCCCTCACCCGAACAAGACCGGCCATCTGTCACCCCCAAGAATACCGTCGCGAAATTAGCAGCAACGGGGGGCAGGCGATCAGGCATCGGGGAAAGTATCGTCATAGACACCCTGCGGCCTATCGACCTGCGACCCGCATCGAAGACGCCCGATTGTCGACACACGCTCGAAACCGGTCGCGATGGTGCGCCGGGGGGAAGGCTCCGGCTATAATTCCGATCCTCTCAACCCCTTGTCTTCCGCACGACGGAATCCCGGCGGATCAAGCGGTTATCCTTGAGTTTCCTCTTCGCTTTCCGACATCCGAGTGTGCCCTCCGAGTGGACAGTCTCCTGAAGCAGTTTGCGCAGTCTTCGCAGCTTGGCGCCAATGCCGCATACATCGAGGACCTTTACGAGCAGTACCTGGTCGCCCCCGACAGCGTCGGCCCGAAGTGGAAAAGCTACTTCGATGGCATCAAAGGCCGTGATACCGCCGATGTTCCCCACTCAGCGGTCATCGCCGCCATCGCCGAAGCAGGCCGTCAGGCGGCGCGAGGCGTGGCCACCACCGCACCCGCCGGCGACGAACGCGAACGC
>JBGSID010000111.1:0-6262 GCA_041751895.1 Lysobacteraceae bacterium
CGCGACGCCGGCATCGCCGCGCTGATCAGTGCCGACGACGTGGCGGCGCAATTGCCACCCGTCGAATGCCCGCTGCTGTGCCTGGACGCCGACACCGCGCGCGAACAGTCGACCGATGCGCCGCAGGTGCACGTCAGCGGCGAGCATCTGGCCTACGTGATCTACACCTCTGGCACCACGGGGCGGCCGAAGGGCGTGATGATTCGCCACGCCGGTATCGTCAACAACCTGCTCGATCTCAACGAAAGCCATGGCGTTGGTCCGGCCGATCGCGTGCTCGCACTGTCGTCCTTCAGCTTCGACATGTTCGTGTACGAAACCTTCGGCATCCTCGCCGCAGGCGGCACCGTCGTCATGCCGCAGGCCGACGGCGCGCGCGACCCCGCGCACTGGGCCGAGCTGATCCAGCGCCACAAGGTTTCGATCTGGAATTCCGCGCCGGCCTTGCTGGAAATGCTGCTGCGCCACGTCGAGAGCGTGCCCGGCCTTTCCTTGCCATCGTTGCGCACCGCGATCATGGGCGGCGACTGGGTGCCGGTGACCATGCCCGACCGTTTCAAGCGGATGGCGCCCGGCGCACGCTTCGATGTCTTGGGCGGCGCCACCGAAGCGTCGATCCACTCGATCACGCAGACCGTCGATCGTGTTGATCCGGAATGGACCAGCATCCCCTACGGCAAGCCGATGGTGAACCAGCGGGCGCTGGTGCTTGATGCGCAATTCAATCCGGTGCCGGTCGGTGTGCCCGGCGAGCTGTATCTCGGCGGCAAAGGACTGGGGCACGGTTACTGGACGCGCCCTGCGCTGACCGCAGAACGCTTCCTGCCCGATCCTTTCAACGACGCACCCGGCGCGCGCATGTATCGCACCGGCGATCTCGCGCGTTGGCGCGAGGACGGCACCATCATTCTCATCGGCCGCATCGATCATCAGGTCAAGATCCGTGGCCACCGCATCGAACTCGGCGAGATCGAGAGCGCGTTGCGCGAACATCCAGCGGTGCGTCAGGCGGTGGCCGGCGCGCGCGCCGATGCGACCGGCGAGAAGCGCCTTGTCGCCTGGGTGGTGTTCCACGAAGGTCGTTCGGTACCGGTCGAAGAGGTGCTTGAAACCGCACGTGCGTATCTGCCGGTGTACATGGTGCCGGCCCTGGCGATGGAACTGCAGAGATTGCCGCTCAGCCCGAACGGCAAGGTCGACCGTTCCGCACTGCCGGCGCCGGACGCCGCCCCGACGAACACCGTGCGCGAATTGCCGCAAACCCCGCTGCAGAACCTGGTTGCCGATCTGTTCTGCGAAGTGCTGGGTCTAGAGGCGGTGGGGCTGCACGAGAATTTCTTCGATCTCGGCGGGCATTCCTTGCGCGCCACACAGTTGGCGGCACTGGTGCGAGAGTGGTTCCAGATCGAACTGCCGCTGCGGCATTTGCTGATGGAACCGACGGTCGCCGCAGTCGCGGACGAATTGCAGCGACTGGCTGCAGAACGCAACGTCGATCTCCAGGCGGTGCTTGCCGCCATGGAACTGGAAGACGACATCACGGAAGAAGAGGTTGCCTGAGATGAACACGCAAGAAAACGAAGCGTTGTTGCAGCTGAAATCACTGGCCAGTACCGGTCTGGACCGGCTGGCCGCGCAAGATCCCTTGCTGCTGGAATTGCTGGCACGAGAACGGCGACGTCAGGACGAAACGCTGGCGATGGTCGCGTCCTCCAGCAGCGCCGATCTCTCGGTGCAGGCCTGTCTTGGACAAGCGCTGAGCAACGTCACCACCGAAGGCTATCCGGGTCGGCGTTATCACGCCGGTTGCGAGATCGTCGACGAGATCGAAACGCTGGCCGCGCAGCGCGCCTGCACCGCCTTCGGCGCGCGCTATGCCAACGTGCAACCGCACTCGGGCTCCACCGCCAACCAGGTGGTGATGTTCGGATTGCTGCAGCCTGGCGATTGCATTCTCGGCCTAGATCTGGACAGCGGCGGACACCTGACCCACGGCTCGCCCGCGAATGTCTCGGGCCGCTACTTCCGCGCCGAGACCTACGGCCTGGGTGCCGACGGCCTGATCGATTTCGATCAGGTGCGCGACCAGGCGCTGCGCCATCGGCCGCGACTGCTGATCTGCGGCGCCAGCGCCTATCCGCGCACGATCGATTTCGCACGTTTCCGCGACATCGCCGATGAAGCCGGCGCGCTCTTGCTGGCCGACATTTCCCATATCGCCGGACTGGTCGCTGCAGGCGTGCATCCAAGCCCGATCGACCACGCGCACTTCACCACCACCAGCACGTACAAGCAGCTGTTCGGCCCACGCGGCGGGCTGGTGATGTGCGGCCGAGATACCGATACGCCGATCGGGCCCGGTGGACTGACCTGCGAGAAGCTGGTGCAGCGTTCGCTGTTCCCGCAGGTGCAGGGCACGCCGGACTTCGGTGCGATCGCCGCGAAAGCGCGCGCGCTGGCGGGACTGACCACGCCGGCCTTCGCCGAACTGGCCACGCGTATCGTCGCCGACGCGCGTGCACTCGCCGATGCGTTCGTGCAGCGCGGCTGGGACGTCCTCACCGGCGGCACTGACAACCACATGGTGCTGATGAACGTCGCCGCGCGCGGCCTCACAGGTCGCGTGGCGGAAGCATCGCTGGAAGCCTGCAGCATCGTCATCAACAAGAACCGCATCCCCAACGACCAGCATGGCCCGCTGGTCTCCAGCGGTGTGCGTTTCGGCACCAACACACTGGCGCTGCGCGGCATGCCGCCAGCGGCAATGGCACGTTGCGCTGCGCTGGTCGAAGACGTGCTGCTGAACGTGCAGATGCAGAGCAACACGCAATGGCAGCTCGATCCGCAGCACCAGCAACATGTCCGCGAGGAAGTGCGCGCACTGTGCCGCGAATATCCGCTGCCCGGTATCGCGCCTGGCAACGACGCCGGGAAATCCGCCATTTCCTCTTCGCTCACGCGCGCGACGGCCCACGCCGACCGCGCCGAGCAGACTGTCACTGATTAAAAGCCCCATGAGCGATCTGCCTTCGATTCAAGCGCCGCGTCCCGCCGAAACCGCGCGCAAACGGATGTTGCAAAAACTGCTGCGCGGCCAGGGTCTGGTCGCCGACGGCATCCCGCGCGCCGATCACGAGGCGCCGTTGCCGTTGTCGTTCGCGCAGCAGCGGTTGTGGTTCCTGGATCGCATGCATCCAGGCAGCAACCTCTACAACATTCCGCTGATGCTGGAGCTGGAAGGTAATGTCGACGCGCAGGCGATTCACGACAGCCTGCTGCAACTGGTACAACGCCACGAAGCCTTGCGCACCACGATCCATGCGGGCGACAGCGAACCGACGCAGCGCGTACATGCCGAAGCGCGGCTGCCTTGGTCGCTGCACGATCTGCATGACCGTCCCGACGCCGCGCATGCCGCACGCGCCTTGGCCGAAGAGATCGCCCTGCAATCGTTCGATCTGGAAACGGGCCCGCTGCTGCGCGCAGCGCTCGTAGGCTATGCCGAACAGCGCGCGATCCTGGTGCTTGCCCTGCATCACATCATCGCCGACGGTTGGTCGCTCGGCGTGCTGATGCGCGAGTTCGCCATGCATTACGGCGAGTGCACCGGCGACATTCCCGCAGTGCCGCAACCACAGGCGCCGCTGCAGTATTCCGATTACGCCAGCTGGCAACGCAAGCGCCTGGACGATGCCGCAATGGCGCCGTCGCTGGACTACTGGACACAACATCTCAGCCCCTTGCCCGAAGAGCTGTCGATGTCTTCGGATTCCGTGCCGGGCGGCATATCCTCCAGTTCCGGGGGTCGCGTCGCGCTCACCCTCGAAGGGCCACGGTTGCAGGCACTGCGCGAGCTGGCGCACCGCGAACGCTGCACGATGTTCGTCGCGCTGCTGGCCACCTGGGCCTCGGTGTTGCATCGCTTCTCGGGACAGTCCGATCTCGTGATCGGCACACCCGTCGCCGGACGCGACCGCGCCGAAACCTCGGGATGCGTCGGTCTGTTCGTCAATACGTTGGCACTGCGATGCGCAGTGGATGGCGAGATGCCGTTCTCGCAATTGCTGGCCAATCTTCGGCAGGTCACGCAGGACGGCCTTGCCCACGCCGAGCTGCCTTTCGAACGTCTCGTCCAGACCTTGGCGCCGGATCGTTCCGGCGGCCGATCGCCGTTGTTCCAAGTCGCTTTCGACTACATCAACACCGACCTGCAGGACATCGCCCTGCCCGGTCTGCAGCTGCGTCCGCTGGATCTGGAGCGGCCACCCGCGAAATTCGACCTGACGCTGGTCATCGGCGAATACCCCGGCGGCATCAGCGCCGGCATCGAATACGACGCAGGCCGCTTCGGCGCCGCGCGCATGCACACGTTGGCACGCGCGTTCGAGCGCATGATCGACGCACTGACCGCACATCCAGAAGCGCCGCTGGGCGATGCGCCGCTCCTGTCTCCGGACGAGCGTCACAAGGTGCTTGCTGCGTGGAACGACACCGCACGACCGCCGCTGGAACAGGACACGCTGGTCTCGATCGTGCAGGCACATGCCGTACGCACTCCGGACGCCACGGCGCTGGAAGCGCCGGATCTGCGGCTGACCTACGCTGAATTGAACAAACGCGCCAATCGCATCGCGCATCGTCTGCGTGCACTTGGCGTCGGCCAGGATGCCATTGTCGGCGTCTGCATGCCGCGCAGCGGCGAAGCCATCGTCGCGTTGCTCGCGGTACTGAAAGCCGGCGCGGCGTACATGCCGCTGGATCCCGCTTTCCCCGAAAGCCGGCTCGCCTTCATGTGCGAGGACGCGCAACCCAAGGTGGCACTGACCATCGCGCGCTTGCGCGACGTGCTGCCGCCGCTGGACATCCCGGTCCTGTGCCTGGACGACGCCGATGCTTTCGACAGCGTCGAAGATGGCGACCTGCCCGTCGCGCCCTTCCCCGATAACGGCGCGTACATCGTCTTCACCTCCGGTTCCACCGGCCGCCCGAAGGGCGTGATCGTCTCCCATCGCGGTTGCGTGCGCCTGGTGCGCGAACCCACGTATTTGTCGGTTGGCGCGCACAGTCGCGTGCTGCAACTGTCGACCACGACCTTCGACGCCGCCACGTTCGAAATCTGGACGGCGCTGGTCGCAGGCGGTTGTCTTGTCGTCGCACCGCCGCAGAGTCTCGCCCCGCACGAATTGCAGGCGTTCGCGATCGAACAGCGGATCAACGTGCTGTTCCTCACCACGGCGCTGTTCAACCATGTCGTCGATGCCGCGCCGGAATTGCTCGAACACGTCCCGAACGTGTTGTTCGGCGGCGAAGCGGCATCGGCCGCGCACGTCGCGCAGGCCCTGCGCCGGATCACGCCCGGCGGGCTCGTGCATGCCTACGGCCCCAGCGAAGTCACCAGCTTCACCACCTGCCATGTCGTACGCGACACCATCGGCGGCGTAGCGATCGGCCGCCCTGTCGCGCATACCCAGTGCTACGTGTTGGATGCGCGCCTGCAACCGGTACCGCCGGGCGTGCCCGGCGAGCTCTACATCGCCGGTGCGGGCCTCGCGCGAGGCTATCTGAACCGCAGCGCGCAGACCGCCGAGCGTTTTCTTCCCGATCCTTTCGGCGCACCCGGTGCACGCATGTACCGCAGCGGCGACGTCGTCTGCCAACGCAGCGACGGCAGTCTGGATTTCGTCGGCCGCATCGATCATCAGGTCAAGATCCGCGGCTTCCGCATCGAGTTGGGCGAAATCGAAGCCGCCCTGCGCGCGCTGCCCGAAGTCGTTGACGCGCGTGTCATCTGCCGCGAGGACACACCGGGCGAGCGGCGTCTGGCCGCTTACGTCGTGCCGCGCGATGGCACCACCACCACGGCCGCGCTTCGCGAAGCCTTGCGCGCCGAACTTCCCGAATTCATGGTGCCGGGCCTGTGGGCAACGCTTCCGGCGCTGCCGATGACCGTGGCCGGCAAGATCGATCTGCGCGCACTGCCGGCGATCGAAGGCGAAACCGGTGCCGACGAGCGCACCTACGAAGCACCGCGCGACGATACCGAACGCATGCTCGCCGGCATCTGGCAGCAGGTGCTCGGCGTCGAACGCGTGAGCATCCGCGACAACTTCTTCGATATCGGCGGCCATTCACTGGCGGCGATGCAGGTGGCGACGCGCGTCACCCAGGTGTTCGCGATCGATCTGCCGTTGCGGACCTTGTTCGACGCGGTGTCGCTGGCTGATCTGGCCTTGGCGGTCGGCCGCCTGCGCGCCGTCGGTGC
>JBGSID010000112.1:0-5245 GCA_041751895.1 Lysobacteraceae bacterium
GGCCGGCGAGGGCGATGCCGGCGAGTAGCCATTGCCACCACTCGCGCTCGAATTCCGGTGGCTCTGGTGCGATCCGGTGCGGGGCGACTTCGACGGTCTCGGCGACCAGTGGGCGGCCGTCGGCGAGTTTGGCTTCGCGCAGGCTGTCGGCGAGACGCATCGGCACGTAGGCCTCTTCCCAGCGCGACATCGGTTGGTCGGCATCGGGGCCGAGGCCGAGGTCGAAACCCAACCACATCCATGGTGCGGGCGAGGCGAGCCGGACGGCTTCGCTGCGGAAGGTATTGCCCTGCGAGCGTGAGATCAACTGCGGCTTCAGCCTGCCGCCAAGCACGCGGTCGATGGCATCGCGGACGCGGGTGGCGCAGTTGTCGAGGAAATAATCGTAGCGATAGCGCGCGTTCTCGGGTTTGGCGTTCTCGGCGAGCGCGGCGGCCAGTGCCGTGGCTTGGGCGTCGTCGAGATTCAGCCATTGGATCGACACACCGCGCCCGCTGTCGAGGTAGTACTGCAGGTCATGCCGCCAAGGCAGTTCGGCGAGGTAGTACTGCATGTCGCCAGCGACGAAGCGGCCGATGAAGCCGTCTTCGCCCATGTCGAAGAAGCCGAAGTTGTAGGACATCGGTTCGCCGAGCGCCGGGTCGTCGACGATGATCGCGTTGTGGCCGAAGCGTTCGAAGAAGATTTCACCCGGCTGCATGGTGGCGACGCCGATGCGTGGTGCTGCCTGCGCGGTGAAGGCGCAGGCCCAGGCCAGGAGCCCGGCGAACAGGCACGCCAGCACGGCCGGGAAGGCCGTGCGTCGACGGTCATGCGGCATGGACGCTCACGTGCAGGGTGTACAGGCGGCGTGCGTCGGCGCGCGCGACCCGGAAACCGAAACGGCTGAGGGTCAGCTCTTCGCCGGCTTCGGGCAGGTGGCCGATGGCGGAGATGATCAGGCCGCCGATGGTGTCGTATTCGTCGTCGTCGAAATCGGCGCTGAAACGAGCGTTGAAATCGGCGATGGGGGTGAGCGCGTCGACCAGATACTGGCCGTCGGCCTGTGCGGCGATCAGCGCGTTCGGGTCTTCGGCGTCGTCGTGTTCGTCGTCGATCTCGCCGACGATCTGTTCGAGCACATCCTCGATGGTGACGAGTCCGGCAACGCCGCCGTATTCGTCGATCACGATCGCCATGTGGTTGCGCGACTGGCGGAACTCACGCAGCAGGATGTCGAGGCGCTTGGATTCGGGCACGAGCACCGCCGGGCGCAACAGCTCACGGACGGTGCCGGGGCCGTTGTCGGCGACCACGCCGCGCAGCAGGTCCTTGGCGAGCAGGATGCCGAGGATGTCGTCGCGGTCTTCGCCGTGGATCGGAAAGCGCGAATGGCCCGATTCCACCACCAACTGCATCAGCGTCAGGAATTTGCCGTCCACCGGCAGGACGACCATCTGGGAGCGGGAGACCATGATGTCGCCGACGGTCATGGTGGAAATGGAAACGGCGCCTTCCATGATCCGCAGGGTGTCGGCGTCGATCACGCCATCGGCCTGGACATCGCGAAGCAGCTCGACCAGATCTTCCTGATTGTCGGGTTCCCCGGAGATCGCTGCGCTCAGGCGCGAAAGCCACGAGCGGCGTTTGTCGACCCGCTTCTCGGAAGGGGCCTTGTCGGCGCCATCTGGCGCGCGGGTACTGTCATCCTCGGGCATTGCTGTCTGTGTGTTGCCCTGTGGGCGGTGGCGTCAGTTTAGCGTGCAATGCATGGATGAAAAGATTTCATCCGGCGGCAGGTCCGGGAAAACGGTGTCGGTGCATCGCGAGCACATGGCTAAGTGATTGATTTTTCGATATGGATGCCGGGGCGAGCCGGGCAGACGGGTGTCAGTCTTTCGCTTTCTGCTGCGCCATGCGTTCGAAGCGTGCTTTGTTCATCGCATAGGCGATGTCTCCCGGATTCGCCAGCGCCAGGTATTTTTGGGCGGCCTCGGCAACGCCTGCCCCTCCGATGGCATTGAGCACTTCGGCGCGCAGACGCCACGCAAAGGGGTTGGTCGGCCACTTCTGGACAAGCTCGTCCGCGCACTTCTGCAGGGCCAGAGAGGGTGGCGATTGGAATGCCGTTTGTTCGCAGCTGTCGAAGGTGGCGGATTCGATGCTGAACGTGATCGTCGAGTCTGCTCCTTCAAAGGTCTCGACGGGCGCCAGTTCGGTTTTCTCTGTGATCCAGTGCAGGACCTGGTTGTATGCGAAGCGCGCATGCATCGAATTCGGATCGTTCCTGAGGATGGCCAGACGATCGAGCGCAGACCAGTGCGGGTTCTTGATGGTGGTCGAAGAGGTGAACAAAGCCCTCAGATCTCGGTAGAAAGGCGAAGTCCCGATCTCGAACCGGATCGCTTGGGAGAGATAGGCGATGGATAAGTGCAGATCGCCGGCTTCGCGATGGGCGGCGGAGAGCACGTTCATCAAGGACGATACCGGGGCGATTCCCGAAGCCTGTTCGATGCCGTCGATGTGGTTGGGCAAGCCTCTGGTCATGCCCAGGTACGCGTCGCCCTCTACAGAAGCGGAGACGCATGCCAATGCGGGGTTGGTGCCTACGTATTGGTCGATATGTGCCCGGACCGCGTCCAACCCTTCCGGGGAACCTCCCCAACGCGGTTCCTGGCTCCGCTTCCATTGAGAGACCAGGTAATAAGACGTCGGATCCTGTTTCAGGCATGGGGCGGTGACGTATTCCTGCACGTCGTCGAGCCCCGTCATTGTCGCCATCTCCATCAACCCGGTGCAGGCGGGTGTCAGTTCGGGTGCGGCCTGCCATGCGCGCTGCAGGTGGGTGATCGCATCTTCGGCGTAGGCCCGCATCATGTCCAGGCGCGCCTGTGAGGTGTCCTGATAGCTGTCTTCGCCTCTGGAGTCCTGTGCCAGGCCGGCATTGTTGTGTCCGACCGCGAACAGCGCGAATGCGCTCTTGGGTGCTTTGGCGAGCCATCGATAGGCTGCTTGTCGTGGGCGCCCGGCGCCTTCGAAGATGAAGAAGGCGTTGAAGATCTGGTCGCGCTGATCGGGGTCCGAGTAATGCGCCTTGAGTTGTTGGCGAAAATGCGTTTCCAGCGCCTTCGCGCCGTTTTTCTGTTCGAGCAGCGTTTCCACGTCAGCGAGGCTGAATGCCGGTGCACGCGTCAGTGCGCATCTCGCCTTGACGACCTTGTCGTCCCAGCGCATCCACGGGAGATTGGGATAGGCCAGACAGCGGCGCTCATTGTCTTCGATCGCATCGGCAGCTTCGGCGGCGCGCAGATAACCTTCCAGCAGCGCCTGTCTGTCTTCCGGGTCGCTGGTCTGAGTCTGCGGTGCGGAGGGCTCTGCAGCGGCTGCCGGCATCACGGGCTTGGAACAGGCGACCATCGGCAAGCACAACAGGAGAGTGGCCAACAGAAGGGATTCGCGTGATTTCATCATGAGCCCGGTGTGGGGAAGCGATGTGGGAAGAAATGATGGATCGAGAGGCGGCGCCTGCTGTCGCGGCGTCAGCGTCTCAGTCTCAGCGTTTCAGTCCTGAACCCGATACGGGTCTTCAATGCCCAGTTCGGCCAGGATCTCCCGTTCCAGCTGTTCCATGCATTCGGCCTCGCGTTCGTCCTGGTGATCCATGCCCAGCAGGTGCAGTACGCCGTGCACGGTGAGATGGGCGTAGTGGTGTGCGACCGGCTTGTGTTGTTCGGCGGCTTCGCGGGCAATCACCGGCACGCAGAGCACCAGGTCGCCCATCAGCGGCAGCTTCACGCCCTTGGGCAGCTTCACGCCCTCGGCGATGTCGGCCGGGAAGCTCAGCACGTTGGTGGCGTAATCCTTGCCACGGTAATGCCGGTTGAGCGCGCGACCTTCGTCCTCGCCGACCAGCCGGATCGCGAGATCGGCTTCCAGGATGCGGCCATCGAGCGCTGCCGCGACCCATCGTCGGAAACTGACCGCTGCGGGTACGCCGGCACGCGGCGTGGCGTAGCCGACGGCGACATCGAGACGGACCGGGCCCTGGGTCATGGTGTGCTCCGTGAAAAGTCTTCGCCTGCGGTGTTCTGCTTTTCAGCACTTTGCCTGTCGTAGGCCCGCACGATCTTCGCGACAAGCGGGTGACGCACCACGTCGCGGGCTTCGAAGAAGGTGAAGCTCACGCCGTCGACGTCGTGCAGCACTTCGACGGCGTCGCGCAGGCCGGATTTGACGTGTTTCGGCAGGTCGATCTGGGTGAGGTCGCCGGTGACGACGGCGGTGCTGCCGAAGCCGAGGCGGGTCAGGAACATCTTCATCTGTTCGATGGTGGTGTTCTGCGCCTCGTCGAGGATGACGAAGGCATCGTTGAGCGTGCGGCCGCGCATGTAGGCGAGGGGCGCGATTTCGATGACGTTCTTTTCCAGCAATTTCGCCACTTTCTCGACGCCGAGCATTTCGTACAGCGCGTCGTAGAGCGGGCGGAGGTAGGGGTCGACCTTCTGCGACAGATCGCCGGGCAGGAAGCCGAGTTTCTCGCCGGCTTCCACCGCCGGGCGCACCAGGATGATGCGCTGGATGCGCGCGGTGTTCAGCGCTTCCACCGCCATCGCCACGGCGAGGAAGGTTTTGCCGGTGCCGGCCGGGCCGATGCCGAAATTGATGTCGTGCGTGGCGATCAGGTGCAGGTATTTCTGTTGGTTCGCGCCGCGTCCGCGCACGGTGCCGCGCTTGACCCGTACCGCGATCTCCTGCGGCTGGTAGTCGGGCGCTGTCGGGGTCGGTCGTTCGTCGTTGCCCAGGCGCAGATGGATCGCTTCGGCATCGAGTGTCGTGTCCGCCGCCTCGTCGTACAGCGTGCGCAACAGGCGTTCGGTGGCGGCAATGTCGCCCTCATCGTCGCCACTGATCCGGAAGAGGTTGCCACGGTGGGCGATTTCGACGCTGCGACGCAGTTCGATCTGGCGCAGATGGGCGTCGAACGGACCGGCCAGATTGGCTAGACGCTCCGGGTCGGCGGGATCGAGCGCGAAGTCGCGGCTGTACTTGCGAAGTGCTTGGTTTTGCATAGGCCTGACAGGGTAGCGCGGGGCGGTGGCGGAGGCTATGCCGTCGTCTGCGCCGTCATGCGGATTGGACTTTAATTAATTGATCAATTAAATTCAGGACATGACCTTGCCCAGCCCACCCGAAAAGCGTCAGCGCAGTACGTCGAAGCCGACCCGGCCGGCGAAGACTGCCCGCCGCCTGGGGCGTGCGCCCGGAC
>JBGSID010000113.1:0-4473 GCA_041751895.1 Lysobacteraceae bacterium
GGACGCGTGCGCAGCGCAGCGCCGCCGGCATCGCACTCGTGTTCTGGCTGGCGGCCGGCCTGCTCGGCGCGCTGATGACCTTCATCTGGTTCGGCTCCGGGCATCGCTTCGGCTGGGCCAATCACAACCTGTTGCTGCTCAGTCCACTGTGCCTGCTGCTGCTTCCCGGCGGCTGGCGGCTGACGCGGAGTCGCGCCGCGAACCCTGTGCCGGGCCGCGTTTTCCACATCACACTCGCAATCGTGACCCTGGGCGCACTGCTCGCCCCGTTCCTGCACTGGGTCATCGCCGTACCGCAGGCGAACGCCCACTGGATCGCACTGCTGATGCCGATCCACCTCGCGTTCGGCATCGCCTGGCGACGAACCCACACCCCGTAGGAGGACCTTCAGGCCCGATCGCCTGCGCGGCGTCATTCTTTTCTTTTCGAAGGCATCGGGGCTGAAGCCCCACCTACAGGCTGCCTTTATCGTGGCGGCGCCTTGCCGTCCACGTCCCATCCCGTCACGATGCCGGCCATGAATACGCCTGTACCCGCGCTGCCTGCCTGCGTCGTCAACTGCACCGTTTATCACCACGGCGTACGCCAGGACATCGGCCTCGACGAGATCAGTGACATCCTCGCCACTGATGATGGCAGTTTCGTCTGGCTGGGGCTGTACGAACCGGAGGAAGCCCTGCTCGACAAACTGCAGGAAGAATTCGGCCTGCATGATCTCGCCATCGAAGACGCCCAGAACGCCCACCAGCGCCCGAAGATCGAGGCCTACGGCAACTCGATGTTCCTCGCCGTGCACACGGCTCAGCTCATCGACAGCCATGTCTGCTTCGGCGAGACCCACGCCTTCGTCGGCCCACGGTTCCTGATCACCGTCCGCCACGGCGCGTCGTTGTCGTACCGCCCCGTCCGCGCCCGCTTCGAACGCGAACCCGAGCTGCTGGCGCAGGGCCCCGCCTTCGCGCTGTACGGCATCCTCGATTTCGTCGTCGACAACTACCAGCCCATCGTCAACGAGTTCCGTGACGAGCTCAACGCGCTGGAACAGGACATCTTCTCCGAGGAATACCGGCGCGACACAATCGTCAAACTCTACGAACTGAAGAAGGAACTCACCCAACTGCGGCTCGCGGTCGCGCCGCTGCAGGACATCCTCGCCCAGCTCACCCGCACCCAGATGACCCAGGTCACCGAGGAAGCGAAGCTCTATTTCCGCGACGTCCTCGACCACGTCGTCCGCCTCAGCGACGCCATCGACACCCTACGCGAAATGCTCAGCGCCGCGATGAGCGTCAACCTGTCGCTGGTCACCATCAACCAGGGCGAAGTGGTGAAGAAACTTGCCGGCTGGGCGGCCCTGCTCGCCGCGCCCACCCTCGTCACCAGCTGGTACGGCATGAACTTCAAACACATGCCCGAACTCGCCGGCCCGCACAGCTACTGGGTGCTCATCAGTGGCGTCACCGTCTTCTGTCTGGCGCTGTACCGGTATCTGAAGAAGGTGAAGTGGTTGTAAGCCCAGGCTCGATTCATCGGGCCTGAAGGCCAGCCTACGGACCGCCTTGTTTTACATCGTCCGCGTGGCTGTCTCGCGTGCGGCCATGACGGTTGCGTCCTGCGTCAGCTGCTGAGGAGTCGCGTACATCTGTCGCTGGTCGAACTGCCGGTCGATCTGTTGCAGCGACTGCTCCACCGGCCGGTTCGCCGCGTCGGCCGTACCCATGTAGGCACGCGGATTCGCCGGGTTACCGGGGTCGCTCCCCTGCACCAGCAGCGTCAACGCGCCCGCCGCATGCTCGCGCCCCTGATGATTGAGCATCAGATGATCCACCGATCTCAATCCAGCGGCATCGGCCGTCGCGTACAGGCTCATCACCATCTGCGCGTTCTGCGTCGGCGACACACCACCAGCGCCCACACTCAAACGCTCTACGCCCTGCTCGATCTGGCGGTACATCGCATGCTGCGGGTGCTCGGGTTGGCGCGGATCCGACGGCGAGCGTTCGTTTTCGGCAATCGTCCACGGGCTGCGCATGATCTCGCGATTGCGGTTGGGATCAGCGGGATGGAAATCATCGCGCATCTGCTGGCGTTCCAGACGTACCTGGCGCGCATCGTCGAGCTCCGCAATTTTCGTCGGATCGGTCACCCTACTCATGTGCAAGCCTGCCATCGGGGACGCCGTGACCAGACTCCACTGGTCATCGCGTTGCGTGTGCATGTAGTACACGCTGGTTGCGCCGATCACGTTCGGATCGGTATTCGACCGTGACACCGATGCCTCCCCGCGCGCCCGGGTGACATCGGCCAGATACGAGGTGGCATTGAATTCCGCATCGTTATAGCGGTGTGCCGCATCGCGCATCGTGCCGATACCACGGCCTATACCGAGATAACTGTTATCCATCATCCCGGTCCACACGCGTTCGGCTTCCGCTTCACCGCCTTGGCGACGCGAAGCGTCCAGCAGAAGGCGCGGTGTCCAGGCATTCTCGTCGATGCCATAGCGACGGAAAGTCGCGTCATGGGCGTTCTGCACCTCGCGTACAGGCAGATTCAACGCAAGATCGGGACGGTTGCCGTCCAACATCCGCTCACGTGCAGCCAGGTCGGCGCGGACGAGATCCGCGCCGAAACGCTCCCATTGGCGCTCATTCAGTCTCACACCGTTGTGTTCCTGCGCATAGTTCTGCGCATAAATGTTGGCTACCGCGCCGGGCACATTGTCGTTGCGCACGACGCCGAGCGCGAGCAGGCCATAGCCGTCGTTGCCAGGCTTTTGCGCAAGATAGTTCCAATACAGTTCGCGATTGCCGTCTTCGGCGTAGGACCTCAGGATTTCGATATCCTGCCTGTTCAGTCCGCTCACTCATGCCCCCTGATTTCGTTGGATCACGCGACTCATATGGCGACGCGTTACGGTGAAGCGTTCGCAGCCGCCATCGCCTGCCGCAAACGATCCGCCACGCGCGTTTCGATCTCATGCCACTGCGGCAAATACAGCCGCGAATAATGCATCGTCACAATGATCTCCGCGCTGTCGAGCAGAAAACTGTGGTCGCACATCGCCAGCACGTCGATATTGCCGGTCCCGCTCCGCTGAAGTTGGCCGCCCACGACGGACACACCGTCGTCGAGTGCACGCGGCGTGCATTCGATGTAGGTCGGCACCGGGCGAGTCGCGTCGGCAGTGCCGAGATAGCGGTCGGCGTCGCCGAACTTCACCACGCTCGCAGCCGATGCCGCAGTTTCACCTCGCGCCTGAGCCTGGCCGATCAACGTATCGATATCGACGTAATAAGGATGCAGGCCGTGAACGGATTCACCCCGAAGGCGCGGCAATGCCCCCGCCAACGGGTCGGGAGATGACCCCGGCGGCTCCTGACGCATCCAGAACGACAACAGATTCGCAGCCGGAATTCCGTCAATCAGACGCACCTGGATATCCAGCTTCGCCGCAAGTTCCACACTGCCGACAGCGGGAGCGACCGTGACCGGCTGATCATCGGGCAACCACATCGCCAACTCGAACCAGCGGCCGCTTTGCGGTTCAAGCTGATTCCGGAAAAAATGTCGCGGCAGCAGGAACCGATGCCCGCCCAGCCGCGCCTCGATCTGCTGGTCGGCATCGCCTTGCGGCACCACCGCAGTCGCCTCGACGCCCTGCGCACCCTCGGGCTGCGATGACGCACAGGCGGCGGGCAGCATGCCCATCGCCATCGCTAACCACAGTGCGCGCATGCGCGTTGCAACCATCATCATCGCCTTCCTCATGTCATCCGCTCGCAGCGCTCGCCGCGCACACCAGTCGACCACTGCACGTGCAGCACACCGGTAACGACCGCCGCGTGCCGCCCAGGGAACCTCTGAATCATCAATTCACCACCATCCATTCGGTTTTCTACAGCCGGGTGACGAGTCATTCAGCCCTACCCTGATCGCGACCGATGATGCGCGAACCCGACCAAGGGGACAAGCCGATGCCCTGCCCCCTTGCGCATCGCGCAGGAGGAGGTTGGGGGGAGCGGCGCAGACAGCACAGCGCTCGCCGTACTTCTTCCTCACCTTCTCCCCGCACAGCGGGGAGAAGGTGGCGCACAGCGACGGATGGGGCATCCGGCGGTGGCAGGGCCATGTCCGAAAACGGCGAGTGCGGGTGTGGGGTTCGGCCTATGATCGGGGCATGACTGCTATCGAACCTTCGGCAACGATGCTGCCGGCACTCCCCAGCCGCGAGATCTGCGAGCGCGCAATGGCAGCGAAGGATGCGCGGTTCGACGGACTGTTCTTCATTGCGGTGCGGAGTACCGGGATCTATTGCCGGCCGGTGTGTCCGGCGCCGGCGCCGAAGCGGGAGAACATCACGTTCCATGCGAATGCGGCGGCGGCGACGGCAGCCGGCTATCGGCCGTGTCTGCGCTGTCGACCGGAGTTGTCGCCGGAGGCGCATGCGCAGGTGCGCGAGGAGGCGGTGC